>CALLPL010000019.1 GCA_938015455.1 uncultured Candidatus Altimarinota bacterium | reverse complement strand
ACTGCAAAAAAATTTGACTTTCCCCTCTTTCGAAATAGTATTTGTCGCGCACTAGAAATGTGCCACTTTAGCTCAGCTGGTAGAGCGCTCGCCTTGTAAGCGAAGGGTCGTCGGTTCAAATCCGACAAGTGGCTCCAGATACTATTGAACTTGAATTTCAGCTTCACTTTACACTAGTGAAGCTGAAATTCTCTTTGGGCAGTTACCAGAGCGGTCAAATGGGGGGGACTGTAAATCCCCTGGCTTCGCCTTCGGGGGTTCGAATCCCTCACTGCCCACCAAAAAAGAAAAATCCTTATTCTCCCTCTCCTTAAGTAAGGAGAGGGTTGGGGTGAGGTAATTATGCCCAAGTGGTGGAATGGTAGACACGCTGGTCTTAGAAACCAGTGCCGTAAGGTGTGGAAGTTCGAGTCTTCTCTTGGGCACCATTTCAGCTTCTACCTAAAATAAGCTGAAAACTCCAAATATTTATATTTTTGTACCGTATTTAGCGGGCAAGTAAAAAGATACAATTATGAAAACTGGAATACACCCAGATAGCAAGACGGTAAACGTCCTTTGCTCATGTGGAAATACATTTGATGCAGCCTCGACTGTAAAAGAAGATGAGATCCGTGTTGAAATCTGTTCTGCTTGTCATCCTCACTATACTGGTGAGAAACGTATACTTAAGACTGGTGCAGTTGATAAGTTCTACGCTCGTCAGAAGAAAATGGAAGAAATGGCAAAAAAGAAGAAATAATATTTTTTTCACAAAAAGACCTACTCAATTGCGAGTAGGTCTTTTTATTTAGAAAAAGTTCCATATACTGTAAAGAGATATACTAGTTAATACTCAGCTTATGCCCATAAAAGACATTCTTGTATCTGAATACTCTTGAAGTGTTACTAAAATACTACTGAGATGAATATCTTCACTTTTTTTAGGCTTATTATTTGGGAATATCCTTTTATTTATCATTTCTGGTTTTAATATCCAAGAGTTTTTATGATGTATTGTAACACTACCATTTGGAATGTTCTTTTTACCTTTTCTTTTCTTTTTAGAACTCATTTTTATTGGAGTCTCGTTTATATTTCTATACTTAACACATAATCGGATGTTTTTATATATAATATTTATTTCTGCAGTAGTAATTTGATTTAAGTGTAGAAGTATGCCTTTTTAAGATGTAAATATTATAAACTCACCTCAAAGTTCGGACGATAAAATCAATGAAAGAGTCAAATAATTTGACTTCAAAATAATTTTCATATACTCTTTTTACATTCATATTTTTGTTTAAGACCAGAGGCAAAGTCGTATAAGCCCTCTCGAGACGAAAGAAATCATATGTTCTGCGGACCGATACAATCAATCCCTACATATCATCTCTTTGCTCGCAAAGAGATTTTTTTATATATGAATATTTACGTAATTTTTAATAAAGATAGAAATGGCTGTTACAAAACAACAAAAAGTTGAAATTCTCGCTGAACTTACTGCAAGATTTAAAGATGCTGGATCAATAGGTTTCGCTACTACGAATACGCTCTCAGTTGCTGAATTCAGCGACCTGAGAAATGATCTTCGAGAAGTAGGGGCAAGCTACATGGTTGCAAAAAAGACACTTATTGTGAAAGCGATGAAGGATGCACTTGGTATAGAAATGGATGCGAGTACTCTCCCAGGACAAATCGGAGTTGTATGTTCAAACGAGGACGCAATGGCTGGACTTGGAAAGGTAAATGATTTGGTAAAATCAAGTAAAGGAGAAAAGATTGAATGGGCTGCATGTGTATTTGAGGGAGAGCTCAAAGATCTCGAAACAACAAAGCAGCTTGCTGGTATGCCATCACGAGATACTCTTCTTGGGAGACTCGTTGGGTCTATGCAATCTCCACTTTCTGGACTGGCAAGATGGTTTGATGCTGCTGCTAAAGAAATGGAAGCCAAGGGTGTAGATACAGCTGGGAAGCTCGAAGCAGGCGTTCCTGCTGCTGAAGCTCCAAAAGAAGATGCAGCTCCTGCATCAGCTGAAGAAGCTCCAAAGACTGAAGAAACTAAAGCAGAGGAAGCTGCACCAGAAGCTCCTGCTGAGGAAAAAGCTGCATAATTACAGATTTGTATACATATCCTGAATATTTCAGGATATGCTACTAGCTTGTAATCGCTAGATCCATTGTAGATATGTGTTCAGTATCTCATAGAGATACTTCCCTAACTGGGATATTGAATAAAATTTCTACAATAGAAAAAAACTATTTTTATTTTTATAATTTTTTGCAAAATGGCTGAATTATCAAAAAACGCTGCTAAGATCATGGATATGGTTAAGGAGCTTACTATCGTTGAACTGAACGATCTCGTTACTGCTATGGAAGAAGAGTTTGGAGTTTCTGCTGCTGCTCCAGTTATGATGGCTGGTGGTGCTGCTGGAGGTGAAGAAGACGCTGGATCTGCTAACGTAGATGTTGTGCTTACAAACGCTGGTGGTCAAAAGATCGCAGTTATCAAAGTAGTAAAAGAGCTTACAGGTCTTGGACTTGGTGAAGCAAAAGGACTTGTTGATAATGGTGGAAATGTTAAGGAAGGAATTCCTAGAGCGGAAGGCGAAGAAATCAAGGCAAAACTTGAAGAAGCTGGAGCTACTGTTGAATTAAAGTAATTCATTGAATACTTAGTTTTCTTTTAATACATAACTCTTTCCTGAATCCTTACTCTTGTTAAGAGCAAGAAGCTACAATATAAACTGCAGCTTCTTTCCCTAATATTAGGGAAAGAATTCAAGATAGGGTTATTTTTTGGGATGTCGCCAAGTGGTAAGGCCGGGGACTCTGAATCCCCTATCGTAGGTTCGATCCCTACCATCCCAACCATAAAACATACAAAAACTCTCAGAGAATTCTCTGAGAGTTTTTTAATTTTTCAAATCTTAACTACCCCTCTAAATTCACAAACTCTGTTCTGTCTCCGTCAAGATCAGCTCCGACTTTGAATGTTTTTACTGGCTCTGAATGTTGTCCAAGAGTATTGAGAAAGACATCCTTCCCTTCTCCATATGGAATCACCACCTTTGCTTCTATATTTTCAAATATCTTGACTGCGTCTTTTGTTCCAATAATAATTAATACATCTACGTCTCAAAAGAAAGAAACTATTTCTTCTTTGAGTTCAAAACTATCAGAGTAGATAATACAAACATGTTTTCCATCTATAAGAAATTTATAGAAAAGTAAATCTGTATACTCTTTTACTTCAAGGAGATTTCCTCATTTTTCATATTCTCCTGGATGACTTGCATCAAAATCTTCTAGGAGAACTTGCCGAGTCTGCGTATCAAAAAATATTTCTTTTTTATCAGAGTTTTTTATTGCGAGAACTGGTCATTTTTTATAAGAAATTTCTATCATAGGTATTTTATTTTTAAGTAAAAAAAGGCTTATTCCTGTAAATAATTCAGCTGAGGTCAAATCTCATAGAGAGATCTTTTATCTTTTCTATATCAATCCATTCGTGACCTGTAAAACGTTCTTCTTTGCGGGGAACAGGCTGCTTAGTTCAATTATATTTTACGATAAAAATATATACATCTTTATCTACTACTGGATTATCTTTTAAATATCCGGCAGTGTAGGTATAATTGAGTTTTGTGACAAATTTAATCACTTCAAGATCTTTTTCAGGGATTCCTGCTTCTTCTGATATTTCTCGGACTGCTGTATCTTTTGCGACTTCTCATTTTTCAATTTTTCCTTTTGGAATAACTAACTCCTCTTTTTTACGAGAATTTAGCCATTTCAGAAGAAGAATTTCTATCTTTCCGTCTTTTTTTCGATACACCACTCCACCAGAGCTTTTTTCATATTTTTTGGCCATATTGTGGTATTTCAGGTGCGGTAAATGTAATTAACAGCATATTACAGAAATTTGTAAGCAAATCAAGTTCTTTTATTTTGCTCCCTGCCGAAATATGTGATACCATAAAGGTACAAACAAAAATACAAATAAAAACATAACTCTATGAACCCAAAAGATGATATCTTAGCGAGTTTTGAACTTAACTCTCATACAAGTACCTCTGAATCTAGTACACAAGATTCTCCCTCCCTTGAAAAACAAGAAAATTATTTCTTTCAAGAAGAAACACCTCAAATACTTGAAATCTCGGAGCATCACGAAGAAACAGAAAAACAAGTAGAAAAAATAGGGTGAGAGAATAAAAAATCATCTACAATATTTTCACATATTTTATTTCTTATAAAATACTTCTCTACATCGCTGTGTATATTTGCTGTGCTTATGGCTCTATCTAATTATAGTGCATATTCAAATATTGCTTATAGCTTCATCTTTGCACAAGAAATGGAGAACACAAAGAACTGACTTATACAATCAGTTGATGCTGCAGATTTATGAGAAATACAAGAAGAAATCGTAGAGGTAAATACATTTAAAGCCCTGGATAAATCAGAGGATGCTATAGATCATAGTGTTGATATGCACTCTGTATCCAGGCTGGCTGCAAAAGCCGAAAATGGTGTTGATCTCGGAATAGAAATAACCCCCTATGATAATAGAGTAGTTATACCAAAAATTTGAAAAAATATACCTCTCATTGAAATTGAAGACCAAAATATAGAATGAATGGATGAACTCAACGATATATTTATGAAAGAACTTGAAAAAGGAATCATTCGTTATCCAGGGTCAGCAAAACCATGAAACACTTGAAATTCATTTATTTTTGGACATTCATCAAACTTCCCATGGTTAAACGGAGATTATAATGATGTTTTCTCTCTGCTTGATAACGTAACCTATGATGATGAAGTAGTGGTGTATTACGGACAACAAAAATATGTATATAAGATCACTAAAAAAGAAGTTATCTCACCAGGCGACGTTGAAGTCTTAAAAAGTAAAAATCAAGATCTTTCAGAAATTACTCTCATGACTTGTTGGCCAATAGGAACAACCTATAATAGACTTGTGGTTGTTGGAGAGCTTATCCATGTTCAATAATTATGATTGGTTTTAGTTACATATACAAGAGTTCCGAAGAGATGGCTACAAAATACCTCTCTATTTCAACGTTTACATCATCAAATTTTGTAGAGCTTATTTTATTTTTATCTATGACTCTTGCCTGTATCTTTATTGTATTCCCAAGCATTATAGTATTTTTTGAGCATAATAAATCAGTAGCCGAAAAGAAGTATAAGAAAAAACTTTTAGCTCAAATATTACTACAAAAAGAAATAGAAAATGAAATAGAAAAGAATGTTCAAATCGAAGATGAACAAAAGGTTACTTAAGTTTTTTTATTTCAAATTCTAGTAACTAGGAGCTCTGATGCGAGCTTTATAATACTGAGCAAAAGTTACATCTTGCTGGTAAAGATATCTTGATAAATCAGGTCAAAGATATCTCCAATGCCAAGGTTCAGGTTCATATCCATCAATATCCACTCAATTCCTATAGGGATTATGCCAACCATAAAGATGTGCATTTTCTCAAAGCCAATTATAATACGATTGTAGTGTTTCGTTTTTTTGCCACTCTCAGATACTTGATGCCGACCATAAATCAATAGCAAGTCATCATTGGTGTTCAGAATGTCAGGCCTTCGCGCAAAGATTATCAGGGCAGCCTCTTGATTTGATTCCAGCTTGATAGCTATAGCTTCTGTAACTACTAACAACATCTATTTTTTTTCAAAAAATGTTATAAAAGTCTTGAGCTAGCCACTCGAAACTTGCTGCTGCTTCCCTGCGGAGCTTTAGGTCTCATTTTATGTCTCGCACGTGAGTCTTATCGAGTGCTCTCATATCTCCTGGGATATAGTCTCGCTGATTATATGCAACATTTGGGTCAACGTATTTTGTATAAGATTCATCCGAAGAAATATCTAGTTCTATTACTTCTCGGAGTTTGATAAGCTTTTGATCTGCTTCATATTCTTTTAGATCTAGTTCTTTATTCTCTAAAAAATACTCTATTTTTGAAGTATTTTCTGGGTTATCTAAAAGATTAAAATGATCCCCTTTAGGGTCTACAACGGCTGTTATCTTTTCTTCTACTGCTTCTTGTAATCTATACGTATGCAAAACTGGAATCACACTATCTCTTTCTCCATGGACTATAAGAACCTTCCCATTATAAGAGGAGAGATTTCTTTCAGTATCAAAATTATTATCAATTCATAAAAATCTTTGTGGGATGAAACCAATCCTATCACGAGCTAGATCATACCACGAGGTGTAAGGAGACTCTAAAACTAACACAGGAAATTCTGAGCTCTTTACAAAGCTGGCAGCGAGGCCAGCTCAAATCGAGTATCACCATACAAAGGTAGTTTCATCTTTTAGAGAATATTTCTCCTGAGCAAGCTCGTAGAGCTCAGCAGCAGCAAGTGTTATATTTTCAGCTGTTGGATATCCTTTTAGACCTGCATATCATGGGTATTCAAGTGCTAAAACGTTGTATCACCAAGAAAGATAGATATCTATTGCTTCACTAAAATATCTCAGGTCTCCCCCATTTCCATGGAAGAAATATATTGTTTCTTTTGCCTTATTATCTATATATACTCAAAAAACTTGCTCTCCTTCTATTTCGAAATATATTTTTTCCCAGTCGCTTGGGAGTTCAGGAATATTTCATGAAGCTTCTTTGTATGCTCCAGGGAAATATAAGTAACTCTCTATTTGCTTTGAAAATATAAAAAAAACAATATATATACATGAAAATACCATGAAAAGTACTACGACAATACGAAAGAGAGACCTTCAAATTTTCTTAACTCTTTCTGTCTTTTCAATGGTGGCATTTACTTTGTTTTTCATACTTTCTTACATAATAATGGAAATATGATATTCATTTTCTGAAATCTTTATCTTTTTTCCTGGAAAATCCTTAAGAGATGTATAAGATTTATTACAAATATTATGAATAAACTCTCCTTTTACCTTCTTTACTCCATGAGTGAGCTTCTTATTTCCGTTATAAAAATCTATTTTCACTATTTGAGATGTGATATCTTTCCAGCTTATCATTTTTTTATAACTATTAGGAAGTAGGTCAACTATGATATCAGCACCCAAACTATTAAGAGTGTCTGTGATTTTACTGTTCCAGAATGCATATAAGCCTTTTGATTCTATTGGGAGTTTATAGTTCCCTATCATATCTAGTGGTCTTAAAAGACCATACATTCCTGATAAAATCAGAAAGTTTGAATCAAAATACTTCTTTGAGTTATTACTCATTCCTGCATAGTTAATTGCATTATACATAACTCAACTATAGCGCGATATCGATGAAAGAACTTCTACCAAGAAATCTTCTGGGTTCGCTCTATCATATCATATTGGTGGAATAATTTTACAAAGTTCCTTATTTAATTCTACTCCTTCTTCATACCTTTTTCCTGTACACTTAAGATCTTTCGGACTGACATTTATTGCAATATCTCTTGGTTTTAAAAAGAGAAAAGAGCATTTTTCTTCTCATCGTTTTCATCCATTATTTTTCCCCTCAGACGGAGGGAGTAGATATATTATTTTCATCTTACTGTATAGTTATCTTTTCACCTAAAAACTTCGGCTTACTCTTTAAAATCTCTACATCAAAGAATGCCTTCACTCTGGAGAGTACCTCACGGGTTTGAAATTTTCGTATTTTTGCGTAAGTATGTTTATCAGAGACGTAGCCAACTGCATCTATCCCGAGCTTTCTTGCTATATAGATACTTCGACTCAGGTGATACTCTTGGGTAAATATTGTCATATCGCTTACTCAAAATATATACTGCGCTCTATACATAGAGTCATAGGTATCAAAACCAGCGTAATCTATATAGATAACACCCTCTGGAATTCCCTTCTCTACCAGGTAAGCTGCCATATTATCTGACTCGTTATAGTCTTCCTCAGAATTATCCCCACTCACGAGTATGTTCTTTACTCTCTTATACTTTTCTGTGTTATATGCCTCAAAAGCTGAGTCCAGTCTATCCTGCAAAATCCCACTTGGTCGCCCATCAGGCAATACTGAAGCCCCAAGGACCAATCATACTGACTTTCGTGGGAGAGAATATATGTCATATATATATTCATTTGCATAGGAGATGATATACAGGTTTACACTGATAACGAAAATTATTCAGAAAACCGTAAACACCAAAAGACTTTTCAAGGTTTTTTTCATATTTTTTATGCTATTACTTTTTACCATAAATACAAGCCAGTAATAAAACATTTCTCAGATTCTGAATCTTTTGATCGGGTCCCTCTTGGACCCGATCTTTTTTTAAAAAAATTTAGACAAAGATCTCTTCTATTAATTTAGGAGAGAGTTTTTTATTAATTTCATATTAATACTCAAGCTTGATTTTTCTCTGGAATAGGTAGTATATAAACATAGCTAACGTAGATATATTTATGAGCCAAAACTCGAGACATATAGATGCTGTGAGACAGGAGGACTATAGTGAACTTCTGCGGCTTCTGTATAATATGAGGAGAGGGGTTAAAAATCATGCTCTGCTGAGTGAGTATCTCTTGCAAGAGTTTTCTAGTTACCCAGAGAGACTCACAAAGTTTATAGGTATCATCAAAACTGAACTTAAAAATCCAGAATCTGAAAAACGTGAGAAGATGGCTCGTAGATACCTGCATGTCTTCTCTTATTTATGTGAGAGATTTGGTTTATATGAGGAAAAACTCGAGCTTGATGATTTGTGTTTTGCTATCACAAAGCCAAGAGAGTATAAGCGACTCAAGAATGCTTTAGATGCCTATCAGGAAAAGTCAGAAAAGATTATTGAGGAAGTCTATAACGTGCTGTGAGATAAACTTAAGAGGAATCACATAGAAGCAGAGATCCTGTGAAGGTATAAGAATATACTGAGTATTTACAAGAAATGTCAGAAAAAGGATATCCAAGATGTATTTTCTCTCAGTGATATTTTTGCCTTTCGCATTATCATAAACGGAACAATAGAAGACTGCTTTGAAGCACTCAATATTTTGCATGATAGCTTTACTCCTGTTCCTCGGAGATACAAGGACTATGTTTCTATCCCAAAAATCAATGGATACCAGTCGATTCATACTGGGCTCATTGGTCTCATCCCTGATTTCGACCTCATCGCTGAAATTCAGATCCGTACAAGATTTATGCACGATATCGCTGAGGGTGGTATAGCAGCTCATTTCCTCTACAGTAGTGACAAAAAATCTAAAATGATCACTGATAAAGAGCGTAAATTACTCTCACATATGGAGTATGTTACGGAGACTATCCAAAAAAATCCATTTATCTATTGTCTCACTCCTATGTGAGACATAATAAGACTCAGACGTGGGAGTACGATTAAAGATTTTGCTGAAAAAGTACACAGTTGACTCGCAAAAAAGGCTCGTATTGCAGTAGTGAATAAACAAAATCAATCCCTAAATTATCAGATTCAAAACTTTGACTCTATAAAAATAATAACTAAATAAAACACATGGTAGATAGCATAATTTACAAGAAACTGGTAGAGCATATGGACGAAGCTGTCTGTATGTCGGATAAAAACGAAAACACCTTGTATGCAAATCCTAAGTTTTGTAAACTTTTGGGCTATAGTGAAAAAGAAATTCTTACTCTCTCTACCTGGGATTTTGTAGATGAGGAAAGTAGAAAGAGAATGGAGCGAGAAAGTACACAGAAACGCAAAAAATGAGAAAGTTCACGATATAGTATCAATCTCAAAACAAAATCAGGAGAAATTATCCCTATCGTTTTAAACGGAACTCCTCTCCCTGATGGAAGTAGTATCGGTATCATGACTGATATCCGAAAAACTAAAAGGCAGCGAGAAATATACGAACAACTTATCGAACATATGGATGAGGCTGTATGTATGACAAATAGTAATCAAGAAGTCGTCTACGCAAATCCAAAACTCTGTAATCTCCTCGGGAAAACATCACAAGAAATAGTCGGTTTTTCAGCCAATAGCTTTCTCGATAAAGAGAGTCAAAAACTCGTTGCACATGTTGATGAAAAAGAACGAAAAAAATGAAAGAGTTCAAGTTATAGTATCAACATCGTTACAAAACTTTGAAATGTTATTCCTATAACACTCAATGGGACTCCCCTCCCAGGTGGAGGAACCATTGGTATCATGACTGATATGCGTGAGATGAAAGCGAAAGAGGAAAATGAAAAGGTTCTCTATAATGCTGTACAATATTCAACAGATGGAATAGTGATCTGTGATACAAAAGGAGATATTACCTTTTGGAATAAATGAGCACAAATGATATTTGGAATGAAACATGATGAAGTGATTCAGAAAAATCTCTCTCTCTTTTTCCTTAAAAAAGATATCGCACAAATTATCACTGACTCTGAAGTTATTACAAAATATGAACTCAAAGCTAAGCATAAAAATAAGTCTAAAATGGACATATCCATTACTCAGACTCCAATACTAGATGTTAAAAAGAAGAAGATTATCTCCTATCTCCTCATATGTCGAGACATCACCAATCATCGAAAGATCGAAGAAGAAATCGAATCAAAATATAAGAAAATTCGAGAGGTCTATGAGTGAATCGGAATTATCAAGAGACAATCAGACTATATATTTGACCTCCTCGAGATGTTTGAAAACTATCACTACGACACAAAGAGTATTGGGGACTTCATCGTAACATCGGTCATCATGCTGACACGAGTAGATGCTTGTGCACTCCGAGTTTATGATAAAAAATATGATAATCTAAGGATAGTTTCAAGTTTCGGTTTTTCTGAAGGATGGGAAGGAAAAAGTACACTCAAATTCAAAAAAAGCCTTATTGAGAAAGCCTTCAAAAATCGTACTCCTCTCAAAATCATGGACCTCAATAAAGAGCCCCTACATCAATCACTCTCTCTCGCACGTAAAAATAACCTCACTTCCCTTCTGCTCATTCCCCTTACCTGCAAATGAAAACTCGTTGGAAGTCTCTCACTCTATACTAAAGCCGATAAGAAACTCGAAATATTTGAAAATGAATTTATTGAAAGGTATGCCAAAATTATACAGCTTGTGTTGGCAAATAGTCTCTAGGGATATTAAATAGTCGACATGGTCCAACATATTGATGTTCCTCTACTCAATCTCATTCTAGCGTAACATGTCGGTCTTCCATATATCCCTCAATTTTCATTCAAGGCAATCACCGATTTAATGCATCTAAAAATGCCTCTAAATCTGCTCTAGAATGAGCCTCAACATCTTTTCAGATTACTGCCATTCAGCTTTTTGGAGAAGGCATTGTTCTATTCCCATACCTTTTGATGTTATAAAGTTGTAATGCTACCGGGATTTGGGAATCTCACAGTTGACTTACTTTTGCATACGAAATAGCTCAAAAGTCTCCCTTGTGTTCATATTCTGGTAGAATAAGTGGATTATCTGGATTTGAAATAACAGCAAAGCTTGTCTCACTATTTGAGTTATTATCAATTCACTTTCTGAGAACTACTCACTGCTTTACAGCAAATTCTGGTCATACCCCTAGGGCACATGGGTCGTCATCATATATAGCTCTATTAATAGCATCTCCATTTGAATCACATTCGATTGCTACTATTCCTTCTTTACTTGCTTCACAATCACTTGTTATAATTGGTCCAATATTCTTCTTCACCCATGAAGCAACCTGTATGAGTGAAGCAGAATGCACATAAAGCTTTTTTGCTGATCTTATATCTATCTCTTTTTTTCAAATAAGGCACTGCTCAATAGGAACTCTACCCATTGCAATAAGTTGCTCTGGTACCATTCTCTGTCTTTCTCAATTAATAGTTCTTGCAAAACGTTGTATAACGTTGCCTATTTCCGATACATACCCCTGACTGTTATTGTTACTATAAGGAAAGATTCCTCATGAATGCTCAGATTCACCGGTAAGTATATCAATAAGTAGACTTGTCTGAGACTGCACTCATACTAAACCCAGGTCTATTCACATGGTTTCTTCTAGATACTTTCCAAAAAGCCATCCATAGGTCTGTTCATCAGGAAGCAAATATCAAACAGTTTTTTGTTTTAGAGGCATTAAAAGCTAAGCATACAAATAAAACTTTATATATTTATAATAAAAATATACGTAAAGTCAATAAATTATCCCAATACCTTGATATCACCTGATTCTTGATTGATACTTTTTTTAAGCTCACTAAAATCACTATTAGTCATACTCGTAACGTCCATAATTCATGTAAACATTTTTCGCCCTTTAAATACTTCAATCTTCTCAAAAGGAAGTTTTATCTTTCCTCTCCTTAACTCCGCTTGTAATATCTCTTTTATTCTTTCTTCACTCCCAGGATCAACTAAATCTATAATACAAATTTTGAGCTTCTGCTCTATATTATTATTTGATAATGGATCGTCTGGATCAATAGTATGAACCATGTTGTCTTTTCCTTCTCAAGTAATTCATGGTATATTTTGTTTCTTTCATTTATAAGCCATAATAAAATATGTATAATTATCGACGGGGCAAAACTGTCTATGTAGAATTTTTAAGCCTTTTTCACGAGCTGCTTCCTCACTACAAAGAACTGCTCCCCTTCTTTTTAATTCTTCAATATGACATGTAGTTGATTTTTCTTCAATACGCTTTACTGTATCTAGTGTTGGAATATGATCCTTACAGGCTTCAAGTGCCTGTTCTGTTCCTATAACTTTTTTTATCATTCATGTATACTCATCTGGAACCATTCATTTTTTACCAGCTTCTGGCACTACTGGGATTTTAGAACTTTGCCTTGTAAATATTGAATATCCTTGAATCTTGTTTCCTTCCTCATCAGTATCTCTCTGATCATCCTGAAATCTTCTAGCCATAAGAATATTTCCCTCTACTTGCGAATAATGTTGTTTCCATTCTAAGGATGTACATATCATCGCTTCTCATACCTCAGGTCATTCATGATGTTCATCAATAGTTTCAGTATCAACACAACCTAATAATTCGATAAGCTTTTTCATACACTGTGCTATTGCTTGAGGATGTGAATGAACTGAGGTAATATCCTCTATTTCTGTCTTATAAGCTATGTATTGCAAAAGCTTATGAGACTGAATACCTTCTATTCAATAAAGTTTCTCACTTTCATCTAAGTTTTTTAAAAGTGGGTCATCTACAAGAGATAGTATATCTCATAATTTTGTCTCTTTATCAATATCTGTTAGTAGTCTATGGTCATCTAGCATTTCTATATCTCAAATTTTTGTTTCACGATCCATATTTAATAAGAGAGAATCTGAACAAAGGTCTAATATATCTTTAACTGTTGGATCATCAAGACATGCTAAAACATGACGAATTTTAAGACGGTATACTCGAGTATACATATTGAGTTTATCTCATTGATTTAGTAACTCATATATAACAGCAGGATTTCAATTTACCACCAGTCATATTTCATTTGCCACTGGAACAACTCATATACCCCCTCCATTAAGCTCTTCAAAGGTTTCTGAGTTCGTGTCACGAGCTCGAAATATTGGATTAAATATTCTCCCTCTACTTTTATTTCTATTTTTTCACTTACGTCTCTTAGGCTTTCCTTGAGCTCTACGTATTTCTCAACAAATATATGCTATAACTTGCTGCGTATAAGAACCAATTGGACCAAGACCGTCTAAATAAAGACCTTGAGCTCAAGACTCAATTCCAGCTCATACATCAGAGAATGTAAAAACTCCTCTTCCCATAAATATTTTTTAACTAAAATAAATATTTATAGCTAAATGTCAAATTTATACTACTCCTACAAATCTCCCTTCTCAACCATCGCTTGAACTATCTTAATCTCGAGATAAGAGATTTTTTGAGATTCTTTTGATTCATAAGTATCCCTGATCGATCTGAGACCTTCTGTACTAGCTATAATTATTGACTTTAAGATCTTTGCAGTATCGAGATCTATGAGAGGCATAATCTGATGAAGCTGAATCTCTCATGAACTATAGAGACTCACTATATGTCACTCTATAGTGGTAGGTCAGAGTTCACGGAGTTTTGATATTTCAGAAACACTCTTTCAGTCTATAAAAAGCTTGAGGGTTTCTTTATAGGTTTGTCATTTAGGTAGAGTCTTTTTTTGTGTGGAAGATTTAGATTTGCTTCACTTAGCTCGGCTATTTTCTGTTTTTTGTAAAACATACCTATTGAGATCTGGAATTCGTGAAGTAATGTACGCATTCTTCATGACAGCAACCGATCAGACTTCTGTTACTCAAATTGTAGGATATTGTCACGCTGTTACACTAAGAAATCATTCTTGGAGAAGTGCCTCCATGATCGCTCGTACTACGTGTTCAGAATACTCACTGAGTGCCCCATAATGAATATAGGTATCCAGATGCCATTCCCTGAGCCGCTTGTCTCAGCTCCCAAGTAAGAGTTTTGATATAAGTACTTGTCCGAACTTTTCATCATATTTTTTCACTGTTTCAAGAGCAATAGAATATGCACTCACCGGAAGAACTTTTTCTATATCTTCTGCTGAATACTTCTGCGCTTCGAGGCAATAATCACAGCTAGCACAGTTGTCTCAGAGCGTTGCAAGATCCTCCTCATCTCAAAAATAATCTAAGATATATCGCTTACGGCAATGTGGGTAAAAAAGGAGCTGCTTAATCTGATCAAGTTTATAGTAGGCTTCTTCCTCTAGAAGGTTTTGTCTCTTCCAATCAATGAGTATTCCTCAATGAGATCTCTTTTCTTGTATGAGTGTTATTCAGCGTCCTCTGAAACCCTCTTCTGCCTCTCCTCTATTGATCCCTCTCTCTATTACTCAATACTTTTCCAGTATCTTTATAATACTCCCTACCTTCATGTCGTTCCCAGATCCGGACTCAGAGGCCATGGTGTAATAGGTCTTTGCAATAGTACTTCACTTTCCTTCTCCATTTTTAAAATCCTTATAAAGATAATCATAAAAACTCAGTATTTCTGATTTACTTGGATAGGTATTCTCTATAAAAAACTCTTGAATCTTTGTATCTCCATAACTCGCTAGGACAACTCAGAAACTTTTTTTCCCATCTCTTCAGGCTCTTCAAACTTCTTGATAATAATTTTCAATACTTCCAGGGAGATTATAATGGATTACAAAACGAATATCTTTTTTATCTATCCCCATACCAAAAGCATTCGTTGCAACGATCACTTTATACTCGTCATTCATGAATTTATTTTGCTCTGATTCTCTTGCTTCTGGAGAGAGATCTCATTTATATATTCCTGCTTTGATTCCCTGCGATACTAGATACTGGTTCAATTCTATAACGTGTTTTCGACTCGAACAGTAGATAATTCCAACTCCTGAAGTTTTCTCGAGGATTTCTTTTACCTTTTCTTGTTTATCATTTGTCCCTGAAATTTCTCGCACAACTATAATGATGTTTTTTCTATCAAATCACGTTATGAAACTTTTATACTTTTCAAGTCCAAGACGCTCTACTATATCTATTCGAACCTTCTGTGTGGCTGTTGCCGTGAGTCAGATTATAGGAAAAGTTCTTTTCTCTCAGGCAAGCATATCTATGAAACTTTGAATTTTCATGTAACTCGGCCTAAAGTCATGTCCCCACTGCGAAATACAATGAGCTTCATCTATGGCTATAAGTGATATTTTTATGTGCCTTAGAGTTTGTATAAATGCGCTCGAGTGAAGTCTCTCAGGAGCAATATAGAGAAATTTTATATCCCCCTCTCAATTCTCCCCCCAAGGGAGAGATGAAGCTGCAGTCTCTTTCTCCCCAGGGGGGAAAGAATTGAGATAGGGGGTTTGGAGCTCTCTGAGTACTCTTGTCTGCTCTCCCCTATCTTGTGTTGAATTAATAAGCTCAGCCCTCACTCAGAGATTTTTTAAAGCATCCACCTGATCCTTCATAAGGGAAATGAGGGGAGAAATCACGAGACATACTCACTCAAGAGCAAGTCCAGGGAGTTGGTAGGTAAGAGATTTTCCTCCACCTGTAGGCATAAACACGAGCGTATCTTGGCCAGAAATTACAGACTCTATAACCTCTCTCTGACCTGGACGAAAATCCTCTAGGCCAAAAGTAACTTTCAGAATATCCTGTATATCCTTTTGCATAATTTACTCCTGTATATCATTCCCAATCTTCTTATAGAGTTTGTAATATGTATCTATAAATTTTCTGACATCTTTGTCTTTTGGGAAAAATATTCCCTCTTCTTTAAGTGTAAACTCACCTAAAAAGTTCATTGCATCCATTTGATTGAGGTAAGTAAATATCTGCTGCGTATACGTAGCTGTATAAAGATTTTTAAGTGTTTCAAAATTTTCGTCTGTATTATGTAGTTCAATTTTTCCTGACTCGTAGGATATAATCTCTGATTCAAAAAGTATATGCAGGTGAATTAGGCATTCACAATAATATGGAGTAACATCTTCTACCCCCCTATAACGCATCATTTTTACACAGCGCATAATGTGATCAAGAAGAAGAACTTCATTGAGCTCTATACTCGCAGAAAAGAAATACGCGACAAGTCCTCCTGCTGTTGCTTTGAATTCTTCTATATTTTTAAACTGCCCTGACTCATTCATCTTTACCTCACATCCAGGAGTAAGCCAGAGAGTATGGCCAAACTCGTGACCTATCGTTTCTGTGTCATATACTTTATAAAAACTCTCGTCATTTCTGTGCAAAAAATCATAGTATTTTTCTAAAATTTCCTGAGAAAATATTTTTGTATCCAGTTTCATCTTTGGAGCGAGCCTCTTACTTTCGAGTACAAATTTTGGAAAGGCAAAAATTTTCTTCCCATGTACTTTACTCACCTCATCATCATTTGGAACTACTTGGGCGCTATACGCTCCGCAAAGAAATGCCCCATACTGCAGAACGGGAGCTCATATATGAAGCCCGACACTTTTTTGATTTTGAAGTGAGTATTTGTAACTCTCAGGAAAATTATCTCGTCCTATCTCATCATACATAGTTTCATACATTGCCTCTATATCTTCTGATACAGTTGAAGTGAAGAGTGATGGATCATCGAGCCTAAGATCAAATTCGATTGCAACGGCTTTTCTATATTTATCTTCATAATATTCCATCATATGCCCAGGTTGAACTGGAGTATTAATAGCCATCCACGCTATATCTACATCTGTCCATTTTTCAACGCAAAGATTCGGATCCAGCTCTCATAGAGCTAATTTAATAGCCTTAAAATATTTAATATATTTTTCTTTCGCATCATATACTTCATCATTCAGTTTTAAGAGTACCCCAATAAACTCATCATACATGCTTAATATATCTCCTACCTCCTGAGGGAATACTGCAGCATATGTCTGTGAAAGCAGTTTTCAGTTTTTTTCTATAAGTAGGGAGTAACACCTATCAGCTCTCTCTGAGTGATGTCCCGTATCAAAGAGATTATGTTCTTGTAGTGACGCAAGAATAGCATCACTATCTTGTTCAAATTTTTCTTCTAAGCTCCTATTTTGTTCAAAGAGGAGTTTTCGGTTCCATTTCAAAAAGAGATCCGAGTATAACTTTCAAAGCTTGTGCGTATATGTGAAAATACACATATAAAAATCAGGTAATAGCTTTTGATCTCTGATATTATCAAGCATCTTTTTTTGAAGCTTTTGATAATACTGACTCACATAGATATATGATGCTTCAAAGAGTATATCTCTTTCTTGCCTACTCTTTCATATTTTTTCCAGGTAAATATCTAGTGGTTCAAAGTGCTTACTGCAAATACGTGCGCTCGTAGCAAAGCGAGTTTCAGAGTTTTTTTCTAAACCAAGCGTATTTAGAAAATCATCAAGTATTTCCCTCTGAGATCACTCAGCAGAGATTCATTTCGAAAGTTCTCACAGATGCTTTTCATTTTCCTCAAAAATTTTGTGAATCTTTCCAATATTTTCTTCAAATTGTTCTTTATTCATATCTGCTTTAGCAATAAAAAAATAGTATAATTCTATACTACTTTTTGAGATGAGAATGTAAATCTCTTTTTATATTTCTCATATTGTTTTTTCCTTGAGATACAGTGTTTCTCGGCTCGTAAAATTAATTCCCTTACAATCAAGTTCAGCCCTAAGTCTCCATCTATAGTGTTGAGAAAAAGCTGTATTCACCATCTTTTTCAGAAATGGCCTCATTTTTGAAGGAATGTACTGTGTCATATCTACCGACAGTCCTGATGATATATTTGATATATCACTGAGCTCAGGAAGTTTCATTGTAAAAGCAGTAGTATTTCTAGACCCCATAGGAATCTTCTCTTCTCTCGAAAGAATCTCAGTATCCTCATATATCTGTTCCCAACTTCTTTTTGAATCTCCATTTGTATTCCTGTATACCTGTTTTTCTCATATGAGCATTACCTTAAGACTATATGCCTCTATATCTTTCTTTGCGTAAAAGTTCAGCTCTCATGAAATCTTTTCTCAATAGCCAACATGATTCTTATCCAGATGTATTTTGAGTGTTCCCCTCAAATACTTTGATATCTGAAAGTATACTATAAAGAGGATGAGTCCCCCTATTAATGCTCAGAAAAACAAGAGTATGAGATTATCTGCCATAAAGAAAAGACTAAGAAATAATTCCTAGTCTTGTAGTGTAGTGATTTTATGAGCTATTGCAAAACAGAGAGTTTTATCTTTTCCAACTCTTTCATCCTGAACCACCTCCAGAGTACCCAGACCCACCAGAACGAACTCTTGAGCTTCATCCAGCATAACCTCTTCATCCACCAGATCCTCATCCTGAGTATCATTTTCCTCATCCTGATCCACCTCCAGAATATCCTCGACTACCTCATCCTCATCTATATCACCCTCCACTTCTCGCGCCTCAACCTCCTCCGTCTCGAGTTTTTGCTTGAACTATGAGTGGCCTTCGTGGATCTTTTGCTTTATAGAACGCTAAAACTGTTTCAGCAATTTCTGACTTCACGTTCATATATGAAAATTTTTCAAGTACATCAATTTTTCCAACATCTCAGAGACGAATTCCTACTTCATCCTCGATAAATCTTATAAGAGTTCATGGATTCATTCCGTCAATCTTTCCTTTTGCAATAAAAATTCGCTGCTCTCCTGTTGGAGAAATAGTAGCCCCTCGCTCTGCTATGATATTATAAGAAGATTCATCAAATCGTTTTTCATACGCATCTTTGAGAACTGCTGTAAGAACTGTTTTAGCATCCCCCTCTCCAATAAGTTCTGTTGCAAGAGTTTCGAATTTTTCGAGTCCACCCTCAGCAACACTCTCAGTGAGTCGTTCTATAAGTCTCTTTTTCTGGATATCTACGACTTGTTTCGCGTTTGGTACTTGTTCTTTTCTGATTTTTTGTTTGAGGAGTCTTTCGATTCCAAAGAGTTTTCTTGAGTCCATTCGCGATACAAATGAGATTGCTGCTCCTGATTTTCCTGCTCTTCCAGTTCGGCCAATACGATGCGTATACACCTCCGCATTATCTGGGAGAGAGTAGTTTACAACATGCGTTAGTTCGTTTACATCGATACCACGAGCAGCAACATCCGTTGCTACAAGAACTTTTGTCTTTCCAGCCTTAAATCTTCCAAGGATTTTTTCTCTATGTTTTTGTTCGATATCTCCGTGAATTCACTCAGCTTTGAGTCCTCGTCCTATAAGACCAGCTGCAACTTCATCTGTATCCATCTTCGTCTTACAAAATACGATCCCATAAAAGTCATCCGTCATATCTATAACTCTTGATAGAGCTTCAAATTTATTTCTTGGAGATATTTCGTAATAGGTTTGAGTAATTCGGTCTGAAATAGTTGTTTTTGATTCTATTTTTACAGTTTCATAATCCCCCATGTGTCGCTTTGCAATCGTGAGGATTTCTCTTGGCATAGTCGCAGAAAACAGAAGCGTTTTCTTATGCTCTGGAGTATAGTTCATGATTTCCTCTATTTCCTCGCGGAATCCGATATTCAGCATCTCATCTGCTTCGTCGAGAATAAAGTAATCAATATCTGCGAGCTTGAGCGTCTTTTTAACCGTAAGGTGATCTGTGACTCGTCCTGGAGTTCCAACAACTATATGTGGACCATTTTTGAGAGCCCTGACTTCATCTCTGATATTTTGTCCTCCATAAAGAAGCGTAATTTTTACATCTCGCTCTGCGAATGATTTAATCTCTGTTGCAACTTGAATAGCCAGCTCGCGGGTAGGAGCGAGGATCATTGCCTGGATCCCCGTTTTACTCATATCGAGTCTATCAAGCAGTGGCAGACCGAACGAAGCAGTCTTCCCGGTTCCTGTTTGTGCTTGCCCAAGAACATTCTTGTCTCCGTTTAAGAGAAGTGGTATCACTCCTGCCTGAATATCTGATGGGAATTCATATCCCTTTTTTTCAATCTTTGCAAGAAGATTATCTGATAAACCAAGATCTCTAAAAGTTGTTTTTTTTGCTGTAGTCTCAGCCGTAGTTGTTTCTGTCATAGTATACAGTTACTTCTCTAACTCAACTCTCTCTTGAATTCTCTCCCTTTACAAGGGAAAGAAGCTGCAATAATCTTGTAGCCCCTTGCACTTAACGAGAGTAAGGATTCAGGTAAGAGTTGTTATTTTTAGAGAAAAAATAAAAGAGACATAGCTACAAAAAATTACTCTTTAGTAGTACCTTGATACAATAGTGGTTAGAAATCGCTTCAAATTGAAAAGTGTTTCCTCAGGCCGTTATTGATAAGGAATGTCTCTTCTAGGTCGTATATGTCGGGAGGACTATAGAGAAAAAAAATAGAAATGCAAATCTATATTATTTCCACTTAAAATTTCTCAGGAGATATACTGATCCCCCCAGAGCTATGAGGAGATATACCCAGAACGGGAGCCACAGCACAAATGGAAATGCATCTGCTATAAATAATGCTCCTGCAAAAATAGTGAGTTTAAATATCGCAAAATCATTAAAGTTAAATCATTGAGCATGCTTCACCATCTTTTCTGCAAAGCCTTTATACTGCTGTGTAAGTTTCATAAAGAAAATATTTTAAATATAATACTCCTATTATAAAGCTCTACTGAGAAACGCAACTATTCCCCAACTAAGAGGATGTAGGAAAATATTATTTATATAGTGAAGCATAACTCAAAGCCAAATTGTGTTATACTTGAGAGCAAGCCAAGTCAGAAATCATCACAAAAATACGGTGTAAAATACTTGATAGAGGTTTTCTCATAAACTCATAAATGGAAAGTTTTTGAAATGCCATATTCAAAAAAGTATTCCTCACCATATAATTACCTCGCTATGTTTTGAAAATATTTTTACAAGTCACACAAGAATAATTCAACGAAATAGTATTTCTTCATAAATTGGAGCAAATATAACACTCATAGAATGGTCATACATATATTCTCAAACAGGAGTTCAAAGAGAATATTCTCTCATATAGTAAAATATCGAGAGTAGATATAATCCAACAATTACATAAAAGATATTCTTCTTTGAGAATTTTCATATATCACGGATCTCTAAAAGTTCATAGATTTTCATATGCTTTATAATAAACATTTTTTATAGTATGAAAATATTTAAAAGAATCTTTTGACATAGCTAAGTTCCTAAATATATTTCTTTCACTTAATTGATACTTAGTCTCATTTATGAATGTTGAAAAAATACTCAGAGAGTCGTGAAACAAGGTTACTCCTGAGCGAAAAAAGCTCTTTGAGTGGATGCAAGAAAAACACCTCTTCACAGCAAGTGATATAGAATCTGATTTTTCTAGTATCGGGAGAGCAAGTATTTTCCGTACTCTGAGACTCTTTGTAGAAATATGAATCCTCAGAAGAATACAGCTTTGAGAAGCAGGAGAAAGCTATGAAATTGAGTGCTGCGCGAAGCACCATCATGAACATATGAAGTGTAACAGCTGTGGAAATATACTGAGTTTTGCATCAGAGAAAATCTGTAGCAGTATATTTAAGGAGGCAAAGAAGCTTTGATTTCATATAGATGAACATTCTCTGAGTATCATGTGAACCTGTAAATCTTGCTCTTAGAAAAATTGAAATGAAAATATCTGGGATGGTTTCAAACCATTCCCTACTTGGAACACATGCCTGCGTTCCCTACAAATTAAATAATACCGTATGTTAGAAAATCCTTTTGTTCTTGGACTCATTTGAAATCTCGCTATTGCAGGGATAATCATCTCTTTTGTATTTCTCATTTCACTCATCAAGAAGCGTATTCTGTGAAAAGTAGATAAACTTGTTGCTCTAAGTGCCTGACTCATCCTCTGAATCGTATTTCTCTGATTTCTTCCAGAAGTTATTGAACACTGAGGTATTGACGCTCATACCGTATGATTTCTTGTTTTAGCATGAATATTTATATTTTATACCCTTGAGTTATTTCTTCACTGGCACCACTGTAAAGACCTCTCGGCTGACGGGCAT
This sequence comes from uncultured Candidatus Altimarinota bacterium, assembly GCA_938015455.1. Taxonomy (GTDB): domain Bacteria; phylum Patescibacteriota; class Gracilibacteria; order BD1-5; family UBA6164; genus JAACSU01. Next base: position 24,747 of record CALLPL010000019.1, on the reverse strand, counting down.
TCTCACCATGATCATGAACATGAAAACTCTCCACTCATAGCATTTGGAACGTTTTTTCATAATGTCGTTCATGGTGTTGTTCTCTTTTCTGCGTTCTCGATTGATAGTTCTTTCGGAATTTCAACAACACTTGCAGTCCTTACTCACGCAATCCCTCAGAACGTTGCCAATCTTCTCATGAACCATAAAGATGTAAAGTATGTCTATATAGCAGCATTTGGATGAGTATTTTGAGCGCTCCTCATATATCCTTTTCAGGACTTTCTACTGACTTATAATTTTCATATTCTCCCTCTCATAGCTGGATGACTTCTCTATACAGCTATGAGCGACATACTCCCAAGTTTTGCAAAGAAGAACGAAGTTTCTCAAAAAGCTCTCTATCTCTTCTTTATGGTGTTATGAGTATTTTTATTTACTCTGCTCCAAGCAGATGAACATAATCATGAAGCTCATACAAATCACAAAGATGAGATACACGAAGAACATGAGTTACATATTGAAGAAAGTGCTTCAAAAGCGGCTTGAATATATGTAGATCAATCTGATCATTTTAGTGAGCACGAAGAACATGATGATGACGAACATGAATGACATGATCATGAATAATTTCAAATATAAGACAAAACTCTTACAATTAAAGTGTACACTAAAAATATTATATTCTTAAAGTATATAAATTATGACACACACTGACCACGCACACATAGGTTTAGAAAAAAAAGATGCTGAATCTATTGTAGCTATTCTCCATAAGTACCTTGCGAGTGAGATTGTCCTCAACCTCAAAATTAGAAACTACCACTGGAATATAGAAGGAATAGTATTTAACGATCTTCATGCATTTTTCGAAAAACTCTACATCTCTGGCTCTGAATATGTTGATGAAGTAGCTGAGAGAATTCGTATGCTTTGATTTCATACTCATGCGAGCATGAAAAAATATCTAGAGCTTACTATCATAGAGGAAGAAGAAAAGATATCAAAGGCTGCTCACTCTATGGTAGAGACCCTTCTCAAAGATAACGAAACTATTATTAGAGGATTAAGAAAAGATATCACAGAAATAGAAGAATATGGTGATCAAGGAACGGCTGATTTCCTCACAGCTCTCATACAAAAACATGAAAAAGATGCATGGATGATTCGCTCACTCGCGAGAGAAAAAAAATAAATCCCTAGAAAGTAACTTGAAATGTACTTCATTTTCACTCTTCACTTGTAACTCATATTTTCCATCCATTCGCGTCAGCTATCTTTTTAACAAGGGAGAGTCATATACCTGATCATTCTGAGCTTCGAGCTGTTTCTCATTGGTAAAATCTTTCGAATATCTGTGTTTGTTCTTCTGGAGAAATTCACTTTCCTGTATCTCTAATAGAGAGAATATTTTTTTTCATTGAGATATCTACTTCTCATCATTTTCTATTATACTTAATCCCATTCTTGATAAGATTTGAGAGGAGTATATCAAGTTCTTGTCTATGAGTATGCAGCGTTAATACTCCCTTCACTGTATTATTTATTGCAACATGTCTTTGCTTTGCAAAAATTTTGAGGTCTTTTACTACTCGAGAAACCTCTGTTGCAAGGGCTATATGCTCTTTTTTCTGGAGTTTTCAAACCTCTGAAAGTTCTCTAAGTCATTCAATCAGTTCATTCATATTATCGAGTTCTCTGATAGAGCTTTTGAGAAGCTTTGGGTCAAGTTTTTCTTCTACTTGCATTACTTGCAAGTTTCCTCGCATGACTGCAAGTGGAGTCTTAAGTTCATGACCAGCATTATGAATAAAGTCTCACATATCACGCAAATTTTCTTCCACTGGCTTGAGCGCTCTCTCAACAAATCTATAACCAATGAAGTGAAATAGTACCGAAAATAAAATAGTAATTCAAAGTAAAAATAGTAATTCTTCAAATAACTGATTTGTCCCATAGCGGAGTTTTTTGAAAAATATTACTTCTTGTCCAAGAGCTGAATTAGTAAGTCCCACTCTGCGAATTATCGTATTCTCATCTAGATATGATTGAGATCAGATATTTGGGCGAAGTTCTGAAAAGTTTGGTTTCTCGAGTATATTTTGGAACACTACCTCTCCCTCTCAATTCACAATGAAGAAACTTGTTGAAAGTAAAGGACTCTCTCCAAGTTCAGAGCGGATATCTCGGAATCTTCCTCGTTTTTCGCGTACTTGCTCTCTAATGAATCATGAAGGAAATGTCCTGTCAGTTTCAATGATATTCGTAATTGCTCATGTAGTTCTTATAAAGTCTCGCTTTGCAATACGGAGCTCGTTATAGTATTTTGCTCCAAGAACAGAGAGTCAAAGAACCAGTACAATACAAAATACCACTCAGGTAAATATGAGCGTAAGTCTCTTATGCGTTGCTGTAAGTTTTTCGTGGTTCATGAATTAGTTTGCTATATAGCCATGTCATTTTTTTGTTTCTATAATCTCCCTGTCCAGTTTCTTTCTCAGGTATCCTATATACACATCCACCGTTTTAGAAAACATAAAGTCTCCCTCAAACTCTCCCCAGACCTTTTCATACAGTTCCTGTCTATCAACTACCCTTCCTTTATTTTGGGCAAAGTATTTAAGCAGATCAAACTCGAGACTTGAGAGATGAATCACCTCTCACTTTCCCTTTACTTCAATCTTTTCTAAGTCAATTTCATAGTCTCAGAGCGTGAGAAGAGTCGTAGATTTATTTTTAAGGTTTCTCCTGGTAAGCGCTTCGAGTCTTGCAATTAAGATATCATAATCAAAGGGTTTTACGAGATAGTCATCAGCTCAGGCATCAAGTCCTGTTATAATATCTTCCTTTCCGCTGCGACTTGTAAGCATGATAATCGGGATATCTTTTTCTTTTTCTCTGAGTTCCCTACATACCTGCAAGCCATCTTTTCCCGGAAGATTAATATCTAGAATAATTGCGTCATAATACTTGATCATAGCCTTATGAAGACCATCTTCCCCATCCAGACTCATATCAGCCTGAATTCCCTTCGCGCTCAAAAATCGGACCAAAATAGTCGCAAGTTCCTGAGTATCTTCGATAATAAGTACTTTCATATTCTTTTTAGTAACTCAAGTCTTTTCCCATAAAAACCTCATACAATTTTCTCCTCAAGGAGAAATAAAACTACAATATGTCTTCTCTCTCCTTGAGGAGAGAGAATTCAAGAGTGAGGTTTCTAGTGAGTATCAGTACACATATATTCTACTCGAAAGTCAGTAAGAGACAAGTAAGAGAAAAGCCCCACATCATATGCGGGACTTTTCTTGCCTTTCTGAAACGTGAATTTTATTTTATTTTTCTCCTCTTTGACCTTTCCCGTGACCACCTCTTTTCCCATGACCTTTTCCTTTTCTCTCTGACTTATGTTCGTCAAGAAGTGTTTGTTCCTCATCGGTGAGTGCTTCACCAGCATCAAGCTTCGCTTTAATTGGTTCTAGGATAGCTCTTTGCGCTTCTCTCTCTGCATGCTTTGCTTGCATCTGCGCAAGCTCAGTCTCCTCGTCAGTTGTAAGTTCATCACCTGCAAGGATCTTTCCTATAATTTCTGATCCACCTTTAGATTTTCAGCTTGAAGATTTCTCTTCCATTTTTGCTATCATCTCAAGACGAGTAGCTTCTTCTGCTGCTGTAAGAGTTTCTCCAGCTATAAGTTTATCAATCACTGCTTTTCCAGCCTGCTTTTGAGCTTTCATTTCCTGCTTCTTTGCATCAAAGAAAGTTTTTTTCTCATCATCTGACATAGATTCTAGAAACGCTTTTTCTTCATCAGTGAGATTTCCACCTCCCTTTCTCTTTCCTCCATGTTTTGCTCATCTCTCTCCTCTTGCAGCTTTTACAGCATCAAGAACAGCTTGTTCATCTGCTGTAAGCGTTTCTCCAGCTTTAGATTTTTCAAAGAGTTCTCTCATTTCTGATTTTTCTTCAGAAAGAACTTTTCCTGAATTTGCTGCAGATATTCCTGCAAACCCTGTAGAAGCAATTCCAACTACGAGTACAACTGAAAGTAATTTATTATTCATGTGTATATAAAAAGTTAATATATAAAAGTAAGGCTTTAACTTACGCATACTAGTATAGCCGTTGTCGGGTAAGAAGCAGGTAAGAATAATTCTTTTCTATATATCTTATACCTCTCTTTGTTTTATACTCCTACGCGATATAATTTGAATTATCAGGAGAAAACGATAAGATATGCGTATAAGATTTCGCCAAGAAATTTTATAGAAAAGCGCTCAGTATATCTGAACGCTTTTTATAATACCTATAAAACTTAAGAGAAAAGTAAGAACTATCTTGAAAGTGTATAATCATATCCAATAATCTTTGCAGCATAGCTTATGATAGCGAGATGACGAAGATTTGGTTCGGATTTTTGAACTTCTCTCTGTATAAACATCTGCAATGCTGGAAAGTATGTCTCTTGTATAAATACTCTTCCTTTTGCATTGATATTCGCGAAATCACGCTGTGTATCTACATAACCTTTCTCATTTAGATATCATGATACTGCCATGAAGATACGATCCTTTTCACTGTCAGATATAATCTCATATTCTAAACACTCTCCATCATAGGCAGTTGGTATATTCCAACTTGAAGTATCGCTTATTTCTCATGGAAATGAAGTATGCGTTGTCCCTGTTATGCTACAAATCGGATCAATTTCCTGATACATAAAGCTCGCTGAAACTCAGCTTATAGGAATAAGAACTAGTAAAACAGCGCTTAATATTTTTTTCATATAATAATTTTAGTAAATATTCATATACTATAACGTATCATTTACAAAAAACGTGACAAAAAACTAAAAGAATATTCCATAAAGAGCGAGAAGGCTCGTGAGTCATATGCATGCTACTCCCATAAGAAAAGGTATTTCTCTCTTCTTTGGTTTTTGCGTATAAGCTACAGCGTATCAAACTCGAGATATAAACCATACTATTCCAAGTATCCCTGCCAGATTTGCAGAAGCAAACACGGTTGCAATCCAGAGTATCGGCAAATACACTACACTCATCTCAACGGTATTCATATGAACCCTATTTGCTATGAGTACTTCTTTATTATCTGTAAATTTATAAGCAGGAGCTTTATTTTTCTGTCTCGTCATTCCTGACTTAAATGCTAAGAAAAATATAAGAATCGAGGTTGAAAGAGTGACAAGAGCTGAGATTGCGTATGGTTCCATAAAAGATATTTAAAAAGTAATAATAGCATTATAGCTAATCTCACCTATATATAAAAATTAAAACCCTATATTTTTCTACTTTTATAGTCATAAGAGATATTTACAGCTATCTTGCCATAAATGATGCTTCGATTTGTATTTTTGGGTAAATAATACTACAATTAGTATAAATATACCCTAAAGCTTCTCTATGCTTCAAAGTGTTCTCAAAAACATCTGACTGACCGAAAAGGAAGTCCAAGTCTACATGTACTGTCTCCAGGCAAAGATTATTGAACCAAAAAAGGTTGTTGAATCTACTAAAATAGCAAGAACTCAGGCATATGCAATACTCGAGTCACTATCTCAAAAATGACTCCTTTCTGAAATCATATGAGGGAGTTCAAAAAAATTCGTAGTAGAGGATATGAGTATACTCAAGAAATTTATACAAAACGAACGAGACAAACTCAAGCTCCAAATGAAACTCATTGATGAAAACAAGGATGTATTCGAAGGTATGATGCAGGCTGAAGATAATACTTCTTACGTAAAATATTACGAAAACGAAAAATGAGTCCAAGAAATATATGACCTTGCTCTCAAAGATGATTTTGATTGTTTCTCTGATTTAGCACGAGTAAGTAAGCACTTTCCATGAACCTTTGTAGGAATTGGCTCTGTAGATAAACTCAAATGAATCAAAAACAGGAATATTCTTACAAACAATGAGACAGCTGAGTGGTGGAAAGAACAGACTTCTTCTCTTTCGAATATCGAAACAAAGGTTCTTCCTCTCGGACAAGAGGTAAAAGTAGACTACCTTTTAGGAAACGGATACATTGCCTATATATCATTTCTCTGAGGAAACGTAAGTGGGATTTTAATCAAAAATCGAGATATATATGAATCAATGAAACTCCAGTTTGACCTCCTTTGGCACAAGCTGTAATAATTTAAAATTACAATTTTCTTCTTCCCACTTTCCCACATACCAACAAAGATAAAGAGTGTCATAAAACCATATGACACTCTTTATTGTCTTATAGTTTATATATGTTGTAATAATGGAATTATATGACTATAGTTAGTACAGAACTCCTTAATTTCATTAAATACCAACTTATGTCAGAAGTATTTCCCTCTCATGAATGAAAAGAATGAAGCGATAAAAAAGATAAGAGAATAAAAGTTGGAATCAGAGATAGAATACAATGTATTCTATCCTATATTCCTGGTACATCCTCTCATGCAGAGAGGAAAGTATCCTGATTCTTTTCTTCTGAAACTTTTGACCATGAAGAGCTAACTACTAGTGAGGTGTGATTATTAGACGAATCAAAAGATGATAAATACATACCTGCTATACAAGAATGATGCAGATCTCGTTACCAGTGACTACTTATTTGAGCTCTTGCTCCATATGAATTTCTTCTTATATGAATAGTATTACTAAGTGCTTCCGCAAACTCAACTACATGAGCCTGGTATAGCATTACTCTCAAAGAGATGAAAGAAAAGTTCGAAGGTATGTGACTGAGTCTCACATCACGACTACTTTCGTCTGATGTTTCAGCGAATGCACTTGCGACATATGCTGGTATAGGATTCGCGTATAAGAAACTTATATATGACTCACTAATCGAATTTAGTTCAAAACCTGATTCTTCATCTTTTATAAGATTTATATCAGGAGTATGAGTTACTGCCTTAATTCATACAAAATTAGAAAAAATACTCGCTAATAAGGAACAAGCAAGCATCCAGTTTGATTTCAATGATGCTACTCTTGCATGAATGACAGAAGAGCAACAAAAGTTCTTCTCTAAATCTATCAATGAAGTAAGTGGACAGCTCGACAGATTACGTCAAAGTACCAGTGATATTGAGATGACACGCTCAATCCTATGAGTTTCCAGATCATTAATTGAGCTCATTCGTGTATTTGATATAGAAAATCTATATGATAATAATTTTAAAAACCTTGAACAGACTCTTAGCGCTGAGGAAGATAATTACACATGAGATATACCACGTTTTCTCTGAATTATGGAAGAGGTGTTTTGAAAAATCCTTACTATATGTAATTTTTCTACGGACGTAAAAGATCAGGTTCAGGGAAAAATATGAGTATTACATGATAAAACGAATCATTCTCCTGATATCGTACAATCACTCCTGAACGATATCGTTCCAGTAATGATGAAAGAGATAGAACGGTTCTGAGAGAAGATAATAAAAAAAGAGGCCTCATAGACTTCTTTTTTTATTACAATTATTTCTATTTTAAATACTCTCCAGCAAACTTATTGATCATCCCAACAAAATCAGCAATATATTTACCGTTTCATGAAATCTATTCTATACTGAATTACCCCTATAAGTTCAGGAACAAGCTGGTGTTTTACGAAGTACTTTTGTTTTTCATCAAGAACATCTCATAGTCCATCAAGGATGTTATAATTTTTTCAAAGGACTGTGAGTTTCTGTAATACTTCGGAAAAAAAACTCGTTAGATCCTTTCATGTCCTCTCAAAGATAAGTGCATCATTGATGGGAAAATCATTCTGAAAAAAGAAATATACATCATATATATCACGATTTGTATTTCTCTGCGTAAGCGCTACTAATTTGTTTGCAAATATTGTTCCTTTGTCTTGAGTCTTGATATCAATTCCATAAAAATTTCGTATTTCATAGGAGTTATTATCCCAGACTTGACGAGAAAAGTCTATTTTTATATTCACATCTTCTTGTCCATAGGAAAGTATCATATTTCGAGAAGATTTTTTTAGTACTCCATACTTTGTCAGTATTCACTCTAACTGTATATCAATCTTTTGAGAACTATCTAGAATATCAAAATCAAGATCAGTAGAAAATCTATCAAGATTATGAAAAAAATAACACGCAGTTCCTCCCTTGAATGCAAGATACTTTCAAATATCAGAGCTGAAAATATCCCGAAGAATTTGATACATCAGATTCCTATGCATCTCTTTATTGAGTCTCATATACATGCCGTAAAGATATAATTTCCTTCTGGAGTCTTTTATTATAAATTTTAGATATTTGTTCTAATTTTTCAAAATCTATTCCTTCTAAATTATCAAAATAATATCCCGAAGAAAGATATAATTTATCGCATACAGCACGTTCTTTTGAAGCGATACTATAATTGTTCTTATGATAAATTCCAAGAGGATTAAGAAGTATATCATCATGGATTTTAGAATAGCTGTACTGCCAATCATCTACATTTAAAACCCTACTATCATCACTTACTGAAAAAATAGTATCATAGTGTTGAAAAATAATCCCTTCTCAGAGCAACACTGTCTCGAGAGAAATATAAGACTTTTGTCTTAATTTACATGAGAGCTCTTTTTTATCATAATCATCTAAAACGTATATTCAGCGCTGAATATGCAAAATATCTCATGATCTTTTTGCGCGGTATAAAAATTTATCTATAGCTCCTTCTGAACGAAAATCTAAAATATTTGCAATATCCCGCTTACGAAACACTGTTTTTTTTGTTTTGAGTAATTTTCCTATATTATTCATATATCGTTTTAAATAAGACATATATGTCCTATATTATACGAAATATGTAATTTTTGCAAGAAGAAAGTACCTTACTTCAAATACTCTCCAGCAAACTTATTCGTCATCCCAACAAAGTCAGCAATATTTTCGAGTTCTCCCCCTTCGAGTAGGATCGCTTGCATATATGCGTAGCTCGTGAGATCCTTGAGTTTCTTGGATTTTATATCAGCCTTGAACTCCTTTTGCATGGCTTTTACGAGTTTATTATTTGGGTTAAGTTCGAGAATACGCTTTGTTTCTGGAACTGCTTGCCCCATGGCTTTCATCATCTTTTCCATTTGAGGATTCATCGCTCCATCAGGGGTTTTGAGAGCTCCAAGCGCATCTCAAAGATTTGGATTGAGTTCTACTTTTTCAATCTTTTCTGTCCCGATAGTGTTCTTTATAAGTTCGAGCATATCTTTATATTGCTTCTCAGTTGTCTCTGCTTTTTTCTTTTCTTCCGGTGTTTCCTCCTTGAGTTTAACATCACTCGCAGTTATAGCTTTGAGTTTTACTGTTTTATATTCATCCAGTACTCCGATCATCCATTCATCGATGGCATCTGTGAGTAATAATACATCAGTATTATTTTCTCGGAATTGCGCGAGATATGGACTTGCAAGAACCTCTGCTCGAGACTTCCCTGTTATGTAGTAGATTGTTTTTTCTTTATCTTTTTGCGCTTCGAGATACTCATCGAGACTTATTTTCTTATCTCAAAGGAGCGTATCAAACTCGAGTACTTCAGCGATCTCTTGTTTGAGGTCATGCTCATAATACACTCCCTCTTTGAGGATAGATCCATAGTTTTCAAAAAATGTCTTGTAGCCTTCAGGATTCTTTACTCGGAGTTTTTTGAGTTCTCCAAGTATCTTTTTAATGAGTGATTTTTTGATTGTTTCAAGTGTTGCGTTTGACTGAAGCATCTCACGAGAAATATTGAGTGGGAGATCTGTTGTTTCAACAACCCCAGATACAAACCTGAGCCAAACAGGAAGGAGCTCCTTCGCGTGATCAAGAATAAGTACACTCTGAACATAGAGCTTTGGACCATACTCCTTAGCGGGGTCTCGCATATCTGAGAAAGCATTAGTCTGTTCTGGGATAAAAAGCAGTGAAGTATAGCTCACCTTACCCTCAATAGAGCTATGGATATGACCAAGTGGAGCATTAAAATCCATAGAAACTTGCTGATAGAATTCTTTATATTCATCAGCCTTGACACTACTTTTTGATTTTTTCCAGATAGGCTGTGTTTCATTTACTTGTTCCCAGCTTCTTTCTTTTGGTTCCTTCTTTTTTTCCTCATCTGATCTCGTATCATTTTCTAACATCATAATAGGTACTCTCGTGTAGTTTGAGTATTTTTTGATCAGTTCTCTGATTTTCCAGTCCTCAAGGAGTTCATGATTCCCTTCAGAGAGATGCAAAAGAATTTTTGTACCTCTTCCCTCTTTTTCAGTTTCTTCGAGTTCATAGCTACTCTTTCCATCACTTGACCAGATATGAGCCTTGGTATCGAGTCCTGATCTTGTAATTACATCAATGGATTCAGCGACCATAAATGCTGAGTAAAACCCAACTCCAAATTGCCCAATGAGGTTATGATCTCCTCCCTCTTTTGCTTTTTCAAGTTTCTCAAGAAACTCTTTCGTTCCTGATTTTGCGATCGTCCCGATATGCTTATGGATCTCTTCCTGCGTCATACCAATACCGTTATCGATAATAGAGAGCGTTTTTGCTTCTTTATCTATCTCTACCCGGATTTCAAAGTTTGTATCGTCTCCCAGGAATGTTGTATCAGTCAGAGCCTTCAATCGAGCCTTGTCTATTGCGTCACTCGCATTAGAGACCAGTTCCCGCAGAAATATTTCCTTATTTGAGTAAATCGAATGTGTCAGCAGCTCCAGGATCCTCCCCGTCTCTGCTTCAAAATTATGTTGTTTTTTTGCCATAGTTTCTAAATTTTTAGCACATAAATATTTTAAGTGCTAGAATAATATAGTTTTTTGAAACCGAGTCAAGACCTATTTATTAGATTTTTGAAAAAAATTGACGAATATCCAAAAAAATCTATATTGACTAAAATAGATTTTATTTTTTAATATGGCGATCCTCCCTCCATGAGCTAATATCTTAATGAATCAAGAAGAAGATGTACTTTTGAGTAAACAAGAGGCTCAGCGAGTTATTGAATCAATTAAATGAGAGGAATATGTGAGTACAGTCAAAGAAATAGTAGATGGTCTTTGTAGCTGAAGTATTTCTCTTCCTAGTAGCAGCCAAGAAATTTTTTATATTTCCAGTAGGGCAAGTATCATAGATACACTCAATGAGACAAGTCAGGTTGTTGCTGAAACTATCGAAAGTTGTAATAAGAAGTGAGAGATTTCAGCTTCTATGGTTATGGCTCTTGCTCTCAATAATATTCTTGTTAGAATGGCAGATAGATGAGAAATGCCTCGTATCAGTAACTCTATTAAAGAACAAGCATATAGAACACATATAAGTATAGAGTGAAAATGAAGATATGGGATGAATAATTATATAGTTCAATGAAAAGCAAAGGCTCTACAAAAAGCATTAAAAACTAGAAAGAGACTTTCAGATGAAAGAATAAAAGTAAAAACAGAAACTAAAACAAAGTTACACAGAGAGAAACTTCGACAGTGACTTATAGAAAAATGAATACTTATACCAACTATAATATCATCTCAAGACTCTACTACACACTGACCTGACGAACAAGTTTTTAAAGTACGAAATATATATTATAGATCCAGATCCAAAAGTAGTGGAATGAAATTTGTTTTTAGTCTCAAACACGAATGAGAAAGTACCTCCAAATCAGCAACTCTTAGTGTACACCAAGGAAATGCCTATGATGTTGTAGTTGAAGAACTATGTCGTTTCTTTTGACTTTCTTTTATTGAGCAGAGCATCCTTAAAGAAGATCAGTATAGAGATACTTGACTATATAAAGAAAAAATCGATACTTAAATATTGACTATATTAATTAAATAATTATAAATTATGAACCTCTCTATACTATGAGGTTTTTGTTCAATGCCAATAACGGAGGGTTAATCCCATGGCGAGAAAAGTTGATATCATTAATCGAAACAAGTCCCACGCTATCGGTATGGGGTATGTTGATAAAACCGGTAAAGTTCGATTCGCAGCCGTGTTCGGTCATACCGCAGAAAATGATGTGAAAGTAAGGGATCTCCTTGCTATCTTGCATTCAAACAAGCTCTATAATGGTGGTAATGAGCAAATTGATCTCAAGCCAAGCGAGGCACTTGATAAACTTATCCTCATGTGTTCTGAGCATGGAAAAACTCTTGCTTTCCTCAAAAAAATGAGGAAGAAACAGAGGCTCTGCTTCATTGTCGTAATGCATAAAAAAATCGCTGCGGCAACGCCTCTCGAAGCAGAACTGATTGCAGAGATGTTCCGACAAGAGAAACTCGAACCCAGAGCACGAAAGCGTTCAGGACGACGAGCCTCAAAAAAGAAATAGCTTCGAATGCTCCTAATCCACCGTCAAGAGTGGAGTGAGGGGCGAGAGTCGCGATCAGAGGCCCCGGGAAATCCCGGGGCTTTTGCTATATAAAAGTATTTCTGGAAATCTTGTCAATCTCTTTTCATGCTCACTTCTCCCAAAAAACTAAATATTTGGTACAATATAGGTATTATTTTCCTTGCCCCTTTTTTATATTGAAAAAAAGGATTTATCCGAAGGTGTATCCTTTAGGGCAGGTTAGAGTTATAGCTATATGCAATATAAGATTCCGGTACAGATAGAGAACGAAGATCCAATATTTTTGGGTCTGAGTTTGAGGCAACTGTTTATTATCATGGTTGGGTGAGGATTCGCGTATTTGGTATTTAATGCGCTTGAGCCTCAATCTGGTCCTGAGATAGCACTATTACCGAGTTGATTTATTTTCTTGATTACTGTTCTTGTGGCAGTATTTAAACAGTATGAGATGACCTTTGTTCCGTTTGTAATGGCATTTATTCGGCTCAAGATATTCCCTAAGGAGCGTAGGTGGCAAAGCTGAATAGATAGCTTTCAGCCTATTGATATAGGTTTTATAAGTAATCAGGATCAAAAGAAGCAACAAAATATAGATATGCAGGGTAAAATCGATACAATGGACGAGTTGCAAGAAAAACTCAAAAAAATATAAATTTCTCATATGCCAGTTAAAAAAAAGCAAAAAAAAGTTCCTGATAGTTCAACGCAAAGGCATCTGCCATTTTCACAGCTGAGAGAAAATGTGATAATTATGAAGGACTCTTCTGGGAGAGTAGTTTTACGCTGCTCTACTATCAATTTTCTTCTCAAAAGTAGTGAAGAACAAGATGCGATTATTATTAGTTTTCAACGTTTTTTGAATTCTCTTGATTTCCCGGTACAAATTATGGTGAGGTCTACAAAACTTGATATAGATGGGTATCTCGAAAAACTCAAAGACAGAGCCGTGAAACAAGAAAATTCACTTCTGCAAAATCAAACATATGAGTATATAGAATATCTTAAAAAACTTGTTGAAGTGGCTCAGATTATGAAAAAAGAGTTTTATATAGTGATCCCCTTTGATCAAGAAGAAGACAAAAGTGTGAAAGACCCTGGAATATTTGGAGTATTTAAAAGCTTCTGGAGATCAATGAATAATAGTGATGATACCGTGAAAATTAGATGACAGATACGCGACTTCTCAACACTTAAAAAATGACTTGCAGGGAGGATAAACACCGTAAAATCAAGCCTCGAAAGTATATGAATCAAGGCTACAGAGCTTGAAAAACCTGAACTTGTAAAACTTATGTGAGAATACTATAATCCAACCCTTTGAGACCTCAGAGCTATGAAATCTGATGTTTCTGATTATAATCTCATTTAAATAATTCCTTAGATCAAACTTTATGAAATATATTCTCTCTTTATTCCTTATATTCCTAAGCTATACTCCAGCTTTTGCTGTTGACCCTGAAGCGAGCAACAATATCCTATGACTCAAAAATAAGGATATTAAAAATTGAGATATTCATTTGGATGATATTCCTGGAGTATTACAATCAGCCATAAACTTTTTTATGGGGATTGCTGGTACAGTGGCTGTAATATTTGTAATAATTTGAGCCTATAAAATACTCTTTGGATCACTTCAGCAGGATAAGACAAAGGGTCGAGATACTATTATAATGGCTCTTGGAGGTTTTGCTATTGCAGCTCTTGCCTGGTTTATTGTAAAACTTATATTAAGTAACCTCTGATAACGGATGTCTGAAAAACAACAAAGTCTCTACAACTGGAACTACGAAGATACAAAAGATCGAGGTACTCTTTGGTATATGATTGCTCTTTCGGTAGCTATTTGACTCATAATATGGGGCTTTTTCACTCGTCAGTATTGAATGAGTATTGTAGTGATGCTCATTGTTTGATTCTTTTTTTATGTAGAAAATAATTCAGAGGATACTGTCAGCGTAGATATAACTGATCTTGGAATCAGGGTACAAGATATGTTTTATGATTACTCACGGATTTGATCATTTAGCTTAATATATTCATGAGACCAAGCTTTTTATCTCAGGCTCCATCTCAAAAAAAGAGGGATTGGTACTGTGAATTTACACATAGACAATACTATAGCAAGTGATATTCGTCAGATACTCCCTAATTACACAGAAGAACAAGCGCAGCAAGAAGTCAGCTTTATAGAAAAAATACTTCATATGCTTAAACTCTAATATTTATTACCTTTGTATGAAAATACTTATCTCTATTCTTATTAATGCAGCAATACTCTACGCTATAACCTATCTGCTCTGACCAAATGCTGATAGATCTATACAGGCAGGTATTATACTTGGCTGCGATGATTGTGCTTACACATCTCTTGACGCAATAAAAACCTATTTTATTGGAGGTATTATCCTTTGAGTTATGAATACCGTTATTCGTCCTATACTCAAGATACTATCGCTTCCATTGTTCTTTCTCTTTTTTGGCCTCGTGAGTTTTGTTATTAATGGAGTACTTCTATACCTGTTTACGTATATAATAAATGAAATCCTTATTATTCCTGGTGTTGGGTATGAAATAAACGGTATGTTAAACTTTGTAATTGCTGTTGCAATTTTCACTGTTTTGAATACTCTCTACTCACTTTTGTTTTTTAAGAAATAAAGATGATACAATTTCTCGCAATAAGCGAAGTTATTCTCGCAATACTGGTGATCGCAGTAGTACTCATACAAAATAAAAACGTTTCTCTTAATCTCTCAACTATGTCAGGAGGAATGGGGGCAGTAACAAAGCGTGGACCAGAAAAAGTTCTTCATAATGCCACTATTCTTATTGGTCTACTTTTCATACTTAATTCTTTGTTTCTCTTTATACTCACTTAATACTAAGAGTAGATAATGAGCGATATAGTCGTCAAAAAATTAAAAAAATATGTACTGTTTATCAGTATTCTTTTTTTCTTGTCCCTTGGTATTCATCTTGTATATCTCTATCTTTATACTGACGCTAAAAGTGAGGCTATAGAATGAGGAACAATTTCTGAAGCAATCATTGGGAACTTCCCTCATTTTAACCCTCTCGTTGCCTCAAGTGACCATAATGCCTACATTAATGACCTACTTTACAGATCCATGCTTCAATATTCTACAACAAGTGAGAATCTTGAAACAGATCTTGTAAGCTGTAATCTTGAAAATCTTCTTTATATAGAGTGCGTACTAGAAAGTAATCTTACATGGTCAGATTGAAGTCAAGTTACTACTGATGATATCAAGGCTACTCTTGATATCATAAAACAAACTGAGGTTAATCCGATACTTGCTTCTCTACTCAGTGAAACAACCATAGAAACAACCAAAGATTCAATTTCATTTAAAAATGAATCAAAAGATATTAATTTCCTTAACGTTTTCCTCCAGCCAATACTACCAAAGCGTGTAGTTGAGAAACTTGACACTGGAAATATTGATGGGAAATTTTCTGAGATTAATGGAGTGTATTCTGGAAGATTTATTCTTTCGAGTATTAGCCAAGATGAGACTGTCGGAATCACCAAAATAACTCTTGGAAAGAATGAAAATTACTTCTGAAACGATATGTATATAAAATTTCTCATTCTTAACCTCTTTCAGGATGAATCACATTTCCTTAAAAATAAAAATTCTTTTAATATTTTTAATGATAGAAATGGGGTCATAGGGACTTCTATACCGAGACTGGAAGTCTTTGAATATACACTCCCTCAATTTGTGACCAGTTTTTTCAATATTGAAACTCTTGAGTCGCAAGCTTTTAGATCTTTTATTAGCCGAACACTCTCACGTCAAAGTATCATCGAGAACGTCGGAGTTGAAAAAGTCATTCCTGCTTATAATCCATTCCTCACCGATAAGAATATTGACTGAGAAGACGATACGCTTGATCTTGAAAAATATCTTACAGAGAAAGGGTATAAAACAAAGGCTACTCTTCTCAGTGAAACTCAAAGTGAAATTAATATTATTACTGCTGAAGCTGAAAAGCAAGAAGCTGAGGAACAAGAGAAGCTTATATCCAATGAAGCTGCTCTCTTCAGCTGAGATAATAGGCCTGTACAGGAGGATCTGCTTACAATTAACTCTCCAAGTAATAAAAAATATAATTTTATATCTCAAGATAATATACTTTTAAAGTGAAACGTAAGTGAAGGAGTTGAATCAGTATTCATTTGAGACTATGAACTTCAAGGGTTTAATGTTGGAGATAGTGTTTTTAATTATAGGCTATCTGAAGAATTCGAGACTATTTCTGAATGAGAAAATAGCTATAAACTCTATTTTAAACAGGAAGGAGAAAAGAAGTTTATAGAGGAAATAGTCTATATATATAATAGAGATGAGCAAGCCCTAGCACAAACAGAAAGTGAGTTCTTTAGATCTGATAAAGCTCCTTCTACTGTAGCAGACAATCTCACTCTCCCAAATTTAGCAAAGATTGAAGCTCTCTCTGAGAATTTCTATTATAATGATGCTGGAAATCCTTTTAGTCTCAAGATTGTTTACGCACAAACAGATACTGCAATGGAAAAGACTGCTGAAACTCTTGAAAAGCTCTTTCATGAAAAAGGAATTGAAATTAATGTCATTGGAATGTCTTTAGGTGACATAACTACTGGTCTGAGAGAAGAAACTCTCTCGTATGATATTATGCTTATTTGAATTAATCTTGGGTATTTTGATTCAGATATTTTTCCATATTTCCATTCAAGCCAAGTTGAAAAGTGATATAATTTTTCAAATTATAAAAAACTTTCATTAGATATCCTTCTCGAAGAGTTAAAATCAAATAACCTTACTCCTTCTAAAAAAGATGAACTAAAAGAAAAAATGCTCCGAATATTTTCAGAAGAAAATATTATAAAAGTCCTCTATACTCCTAAAGTCCAGCTCCTAGCTGATAAAAATATCAAAAATTTTAATTTTCCAGAGCATCTTCCTGATAGTAGGATGAGATATTTCCCACTCCTCTCAACCTATCTAGAAGAAAGAAAAATTATAAATACTGAAAACAAGTGACTCATCTGATTTATAAAGTACTTACTACAGGAATTATCATCATAAAGTAATGGATAGTTTTAAAGAAAATATTCTTCTCCCAAGTCTCGAAACTATTAAATCTGACGCAAAGATTAAGAAATTTTACTTTTTTCCTGGTCTTCTTTCGGTTATATTTTTATGAGTTCTCCTTCTCTATCAAGTAGTTTATACCTACGTTGTACTTTTAGGCAGAAAAGAGCAGGCTTTTGAAGTAATTCTCAGTTTCTTTCATTCTGATTACCTATCATACCTTATAATAGTCTCGGCAATATTTGTAGTGTTTTATATTATCTTAATACCTATATTCGAATGAGCTCTTATACAGTATATTGATAAACGTCAGCGCGGTGAAGCAAGTCGATCTGATTCTATTGGAGTATGAGTCTTTCGCTTTTACCCCCTATTTGAGTTCAACAACATATTTAATATGTTTAAGTTTATTTCTATCATAAACTGATACTTATTTAGTCTTCGCTTTCTCTGACTCGAATACCTAAAGGTTCTTTCTATATTTTTTGTCATCGCTTTTTTCTTTTCTCTCATTGTAAATATCATTGTTGCCTACGCTAGGTATGAAATAGTTTTGCAAAAGAAATGAGTTTTTGAAGCTATTTGAGTTTCCTCACAAATATCACTTCTCAATATTAAAACTACTATTAAACTCTACTTTCTTATGTTTATCATGAATATGAAAGTGATGTTAAATTTTATAGTATTTTTGGTATTCCCTCTTTTTGCTGTATTTGTGACAGGATTTTTAAGCTCAAATATATTTACAACTATTGCTTTATTTTTACTTGGAGCAATATTTATATTTTTACTCCTTGTACTCGGATATATGGCTGCAGTACTCGACATATTTACTACCTCTATATGGTATCATGCATATCGTGAATGAAAAGATAAACTGACGGCATCTGAATCTGAATCCTAAAAAAAGAATCCATTAAGGATTCTTTTTTAAACTACGCGTTAAAATTTTCAAAATGTTTCTCATAGTAGCTTTTCATATATTCAAGATTTTGCTCTACTCTCTCAGCATTTCCAACACCAATAGCTTTAGGGCTCACCTTAAGCGTTACGTAGCCTGCGTAACCTGTTGCTTTGAGCTTCATAAGAAAACTCTCGAGTGGGAGATGAGATATTCACCCACCAGCTCAACCAGGAAGGATTCCTCGCTGCATACCCTTTTTATCAGAAAAGAAGATGTTTTTTACAGAGCTTCCGAGTATCTGTTGGGCTTTTAATATATCCATGCTCGATGAACTATCCACTCAAAGAATATCGAGAGTTGTATCACCTGTCACAGTTTTAATCTGACTGAGTGTTGCATTTCTATATTCAGGAATAATAAAGAAAAGAAACTTTGGTTCAACATTTTGAACACATATAGAGATGTGCATGTCTCGTTTTAATTTTGCCAGTGGAGCACCAAACCATGAAGTGTCCTTATCAGTAAGATGAGGGGGAGAGATAGTAATCATTTGTACTTCTAACTTCTTTGCAATCATGAGAATTTTCTCAAATTTCTTTTTACTCATTCATTTACTTGGCGCGGTAAGAGAAAGAACAGGGAGTTTAAAAGTTTTTGAAAGTTCATAGATATAATCTTCATCCCAAAGATCAAAATTCATCATTCCAAGTGAGACATCAATCCCTGTGTATCCAGCCTTTTTAGCAAAATCAAATATCCTATGTAGACCATAACCTGTAAGACTTGCAGTAGATAGAAGCAACATAAATTTCTCTTTAAAAATACATATATCCTCATATTAGCATAAAAAAGAGGCTTTATCAAAAAATAAAGCCTCTTTCTCTCTTGCTAATAGAGTATTTCTTATCATATCATAGTTTTGCCTCCCATATATGGCTGAAGCACCTCCGGAACCATAACTTTACCATCAGCAGTTTGAAACTGTTCCATAATTGCAAGTCCCGTTCTAAAAGTTACAGCAGTACAGTTAAGTGACCATGCAAACTCTCTTTCTCAATCTCGTTCATATGTTGTCTTAAGTCCTCTTGTTTGATAATCTGACGCTGCTCCGTTTGAACATACTTCTCTAAACTTTCATTCTCCTGGAAACCATGCCTCATAATCTACCTGTTTGTGATGTTTTGCTGGCATATCCCCTGAGCAAACTTCTACAGCTCTAAAATGCAGACCCAGCTTTGTATAAATTTCTTCATTTATTTTTGCATTCAAGTCAAATACTTTGTCACTATCTTCTGGCCTACAAAGAGCGTCTATTTCTATTTTTTCAAATTGATGTACCCGGAGGATTCCCTGTTGATCTTTTCCGTATGAACCTGACTCTTTTCTAAAACAGGTGGTATTTGCCATAACTAAGAGGGGCTCCTTTAGGTCTCAGACATTCTTTTTTGTATAATATCCCATAAGCGATTGCTCAGAAGATGGAATAAGATAATAGGTAGTATCTTCATTGATAGCTACCTCATAGAGTTGTCCATCGAAATCTGGGAGATTTCCAATATCCGTCATCGTTTGCTCATTAAGCATCAAAGGAACATACATTGGCTCAAATCAATGATCCCAAATGATCTGCTCTACCCAATTAAATAGTACCTTTTGAAACTTAGCCATATCTCCTCGCATGAAATATCCTCTTGCTCACATAACCTTTGCTCACGTTTTTTGGTCAACATATTTTTTATATGCCTCAAGCTCGTAATAGGGTTTTACTTCAAAATCAAAACTCGGTTTCTCACCCCAACTTTGTATCACTGGATTATCAACGTCACTCTTTCCTATTGGGATTCCATCATATGTCAAATTTGGGATCTTAGAAATAGCTTTCGCCAGACTTGTCTCAAGTTCCTTGAGAGCTCACTCTCTTTCTTTAATATCATTACTCAATACCTTCATATCTCATAGCGCCTTCTCTCTTTCTTCTGATGAAAGTTTCCCTATCTCTTTATTAAAATCATTCTTCTTTTGCAAGAATTCATCAAGTTCTCATTTTTGCTTCTTCCATACTTCATACAGCTCCGCAGCCTCTCAAGCAAAATCAGGATTCCCTCCACGTTTCTCAAGTTCTTCTCTATATCGCTCAACATTCTGAGCTAAGTGTTTTATATCGATCATGGTTTAATTATAATGTGTTAAAAATCTTTTTGATAGTATAGCTCTCTGTAAAAGAGATTCAACTAAATCTTGTATACTCCGAGACCTGAATCTCGATGACAATAATTCTTGTCAGGATCAATAAAATCCTCTGAGTGATTCGAAATAAGCAGCGATTTCTTTTTGAATATTAGAACATCAGCGTATCTCGGTACCAAGCTCTCATGTATAACTTCAACTCATACGATCAAAATTGGCAGAAGTCAACAAAGATATCTCTTCCTCTCCATCGTCTCACTGAATACATTTTGCATGGACCATATTGTCAGTAAATAATATTTCAATATTTTTTCATTCATTTTCGATTCTTGAAACAGCATTCTGTACATTCCATTGCTGCAGGTTAGATCTTGCTGGGAGGATAATTGAAATAGCTGTATCTGAGTTTTCTAAAGATTTCTGTACCAACGCATCTACTATCTTTGGTGAAGATAAATATCCTCCTATAATTCTTACATACGTTTGAGCTTTTGAAATTATATCTAATACAGATTGCTCATTAAGACTCGGTATTTCATTATTGTAAGTTGGTATATCACGTAAATAGGAAATATCTCCTTCGTCTCAAATAGGAAATGTAGATCTTATACTTTCTGTAGCATCAAGAACTCTTCCTATACGACTCCTAACTCATCCGGAAGTATTGATATGGAGCATTAAATCATTCCAATGTTGATATTCATTTCATATATTCATTCATCAAGTTATAAATACATCATCTATTTCTATTCATTTCATGTGATCAATAAAAGGTTTCTTACTTGATGAAAATGAAACATTTGGGTGATCCATAATATTTTTACGAAGAGAGTTATATCTATTCTGGAGAATAAGTTTTGGTCTTTGGAGTATGAGATAAGCATATGCTTTCATATTTCTTTCTGTATGAAAAAGCGATTGATGACTTCATTCTGCCCATTCATGATATACTCAAGTAGAATCCTTATCAATTTCCACCCTTACTCATCTCTCAGCTGCCCTCAAAATTGCCTCTGCAATTTGATTTCAAAGCTCGTCATCTCTCCAGAGAAATGCACCAATATAAATACATCTCTCCGCTACGCTCATAGCATCTAAGATCGTATCCCAAGTATTTGTTTCGTTTGTAAGCCTTGGAGATGTACCGAGATCTATTGACATAAATAATTTTTAATATTCTTTCTGTAACATTTTCTTTGCTTCTCGGTCTAAGGTTCTCTCTTTGAGTGTTTGTTTTTTCTGGTGCTGCTTCTTTCCTTTTGCGAGACCTATTTGCATCTTGATAAGACTACCCTTAAAATATAAGGAGAGTGGGAGAAGCGTATATCATCCCTCTTTGAGTTTCGAGCCGTAGTAGATAATCTTCTTTTTGGATATGAGAATTTTCCTCTCACGCTCTACTTCTATACTCTGACTATTTACTAAACCTTTCCACGCTGATATATGCATTCACTTCACAAAGAGCTCTCAGCTCAAATTTGAGATATAAGCTCATTTAAGATTTACCTGTTTTGCCCTGATAGACTTCACTTCGTGTCACTTTAATTCGATTCATGCCTCCTGTGAGTCGAGTATCTCATAGTCAAAGAATGCCTTTTTATTTTTTGTAATTTCCATAATCTATTCAAAAATATCTTTTTGCTGCGTTCGCACCTCATTAGGAGTAAGTCCTTTGAGCTTCCAATCCCATATCATATAATCTCAAAAATCATATGTTCCAGCCTTTTCTGTTGCATATGGGTTTACCATAATCGGAAAGTGAAGATGATAGTGTGTGTACGCTATTCATCCAGGAACTCCAGTTACTCCAATTGTTCCGAGTACATCTCCTCTTGAAACACTCATTCATTCTTTAATTCTAAAATCTACATCTTCGAGATGGCTATAAAATACAACCTCTCCTTTCATTGTTTTAAGCCACACTTGATTCCCTCTTAAAACATCAAGATTTCTCGTTTTTGTATACTCTGAGTCAGGAGTATAATCTATCTTATCAAAGTCTGATTGATCAAAACCTGATACTACTCTCACAATAATTCCATCATCCAGAGCAATGACTTCTTCTCAAAGAGCCCCTTCTATATCCCATCCATGATGGATACCGTCAGTATAGCTTACTCTATAATTTCGTGGAGCGTTTGGTATACCACTATTCGCGTCTGGTATTATTTTTCATGCAACTGGAACAAGGTACTTCTTTTTTCTTGCCTGCACTATTTCTGAAACAATATTTTTCTGATATTCTGCCTCAAGGTACCTCCTCTGTCAACTCAGATAATTATAATATTTAATAATATCTCTTCCGTCATAATTTTTAAATATAGCATTTTTTCTCATATCTATATCCAATCCTCAACTATAAAGTCTCAGCTCTGTATCTGAGTAATCAATAAAATGAGCAAGTTTATCATTTTCCTTAATAAAGGTAAGTTGACTCATAGTATGAACTACTTTTCCCTCTGAGCTTGAAAGAATAATATTTTCATTTCCGCAGCTCTCATTTCAAAAGAAGTCTACTTCAAAAAAGTATACTCCTTTATATTTATCTAAGAAAAAAGTGTTACTCTCACAGCCTGAATATATCTCATAATCTGAAATATCTACGTTTGATCTATAAGCAACAACTGTCTTAGAAAGCTTGATATCATCAAGAAATATCTTGTTTGAAAGCTCTCATACATGAGAAATCTCTACTCAAAAAACGAGGCTACTCCCAAAAACGAGTCAATAACCACCTATAGAGCTAATAATTAGTATAAGTAATAAGAGAATTTTCTTTCACATATTTTTTGAAAATAGAAGTCAATATTTGGCTTCTATTCTATAAATAAAGAGAGAATCTCCAAAAGAAATTCTCTCTTTATTATATTATATATCTAGCTCTTAATTGTATCATCTGTTATATCTGCAAACCATCTCACAGAACTATAAATATCCGATTTCAATAAATACACGGAAAAACTGTTCTTAAATCTATCAGGTATAATTAAATACCTATCATGTATCCTTCATTCTGAAATAAATACTTTCATTTCTTCTTTTGAACAATTGAGTATACATTCTTTATATTCAAGTGTACTAGTATCTATAAATCTTATTCTTTTTGATAAATAATAGTGCTGTGTACCTGTCGGAAAGGTAGTAACAAGTGTTGGCATATGACGAGATAACACATCGTATGATGCTGCCGGTTTGACCCAATTATCTTCACAAGGAAATTCTGGAATCTCACCATAGGCTTCTGGTCAAGACTTAGGATCTGGAAAGTATACTTCTGGCATACTTAATACCTATCAAAAATATTTTCTATTTTATCATAGGCATCATCATCCTCTAGTCGATCTCTATAGTCATCAAGCTCTCTAATTGCCTCTCTGCTAGCTGATCTATAACGACTATTACTATCTCAAAGATCTTCAAGACGCTCTATAACTCTGTCAATCGTTGTTATCATCTTACTATCTGAATAGTTCTTTCGTTCTAACTTGTATATAAATTCATTTACAAGATACATGAGATAGTCCTCATCGCTTGAGTAATAATCATTTCTATAATAATTTGATCCGTAGGTATTATAATTAGCCCTACTATGAGTCTGACACTCTCAATCATAGAGATATCTTGCATCTACTGCCTGCATTTGACAGGTATTCATGTACGTTCGAGGATGAAGTATTGGACAGTTTGATCAGCTACATGTGTTCTTTGGAGCTCCACATACCTCTCTATCACCCTGCCTACAGTAACTCAAGTTGTTTGTTACACTGTAGTCACGCGTGTCATAATATGATCTACTTGAATTATAAGTATTTTGAGGAACGTAATATTGATTTGTATCTATAGTTGATTTCATACAACCACAGCCTTTTGCATCTGAAAATTTTTGATACCCATGTTCACAGGTGTACTCCATATATCTACACTCAATAACATCTCCTACATAGTAGGGTGATTGAGATACTGTAGCCTCATGTGATGCAAAGGTCCCTGATAATAAGAATAGATATAGTGAGAATGAAAGTAAAAAATTTTTCATAAGTAGTGAAAATAAGGAATTATATTTTTACTATAGGTTTATATTATAATTTGTCAAATAAATCACCTTACAATCTATTTCAAATCGCACAATAGTTGAGAAATAAAAAGAGACATTGCATAATAGGAGTTGCTTACACCCTTATTATTACAAAATGTCTCATACTAAACTTACTCATAGAGAAATATATGC
>CALLPL010000018.1 GCA_938015455.1 uncultured Candidatus Altimarinota bacterium | reverse complement strand
TATTGGAAATAAATGAAAAACCGTAAGAGCTAAGGTACATGAATTCTCATACTCATGACTTATAAAATGTTGAGAGTGCTCTTGAAGTATAGTATGAGAGAGGAGAACAAAGTACATAAAAGCTACAAACTCAATAAAAGAATTTAATTATTATAGATGTTCCAAAAGAATAAAATGATGTACCTGTAAGCAAAAAGCGATTACCTTAGAGAACTTAGAGCTACAAATTCATGAAATACTTGAAAGTATTGAAATAATTCCTGAATTCAAGGAATGGTGAGTCAGAGCCTTAAAGTCTGAGTTTGATGATATTAAAATAGAGAAAGAAAAGATATATAAAAACCTCGAGCAACAAATTGTTTCGTCACAAAAGCAACTGGATAAGCTATTAGACTTCCTAATGAATGAAACTATCACTGGAGAACAATATAAAGACAAAAAAGACTCTATAGAAAGATCTTTACGAGTATTTGAAGATCGAAGAAAAAAACTTCTCTCAAAACATGACAATAGCATTACTGAAACAGAAGAACTTTTTGATTTTATAGTGTGAGTCAGTCAGAGGTTTGATACTGGTACCTTTAGAGATAAAAAGCTTATATTTGCTGGACTCGGTCGAAACTTCATTTTAAAGGATTGAACTTTAGCCATGGAACTTAATCCATGGCTTTTGCCTTTTATAAAAACACTTCCTTTGATAAGGCAAGAATACTCTAGGTTCGGACTCGTAAAAAAAGGCTCTAGTACTGGAATACTAGAACCAAATTCTTCTTTGATTTCATTATGGAGCGGGGGACCAGGTTTGAACTGGCACACCCGAGGGTTGAAGCCTCAGTACACTCACTCTTTTATGTTACCCCCGCAAAATGTAGCCTGGTGAGTATAGGAAAATCGCTCCCTTGTGTCAAATTTTTTTGCTTTTGCTGGCTGAATTACTAAGATAGAAGTGCATTTAAATATTCTCTATTTTTCGCTTATGAACTTCCAATTTATTTACACTATTTTTCATAACTTTGTTGTAACTACCTATGAAAAAGCTGAGCTTATATGACCAAAAGTTATTGCAGCGATAATCATACTCTTTATCGGTGCCATTATGTCATATGGGATATATCGGGCTGTAATGTATATATTTAAGAAATTTAACATTGTAGAATTTATTGATTGACTCTGGGAAGGTTTTGAAGAAAAAACAACCCAGGCCGTTGATAAAACTCCTGATAGTCCGAAAGTAAAAGAGAAAAAAGGCAAAAAGAATGAAAAAACAGAAAAAGTAGAAAAAAAACATAAGCCACTTCCCTATGATAGAATCTCTGCAAAAGCCTTATCCTATTATGTGTTTCTTCTCTTTTTTAGATGGTCGATTGTCATCCTTGGTATTATCGAAGTAGAAACCTTTATGAATGACCTTATTGGCTATCTCCCGAGTCTTTTTGTAGGTATTATAATAGGATTCTTTGGACTCAGGTTTGCAAACTCCGTTTATGATATTCTCTATCAAGCTCTTGAACTTACCAGGCAAAAAACAAGTGCTATAATCGCGATGGGAGCAAAGATCATCATCATGTTTTTTACCCTCATGATTATGCTTCACTATATAAAGATAGTTGATCAATTTATTATAAACACTCTCTTCTTAGGCTTTATCACCACCCTCACTCTCTCATTTAGTCTCGCTTTTGGGATCTGAGGACGCGATGTTGCGAAAGAAATTTTAGAAAGTTTTCGGAAGTAGTCTATAGATATTTACAATTTAATAATTTCTAAATGTTAAGTTCATTACTCATACTTGCCACGACTATCGTTATTATCTATCTATTACTTTTGATACATATTGTAAGATCTTCGATGAAACTAACACGTGATGTATTTCTATTTATAGTAGTTTCCGTTATTTCAATTCTTCTTTGACTATCTACAGCATACTCAATTGATTCATTACCTTTTATTTTTACCTCTGGAATTAATTCCCTACATCTATTCATAAATCAAGGAATGTTTATGAATGATACCATTATACGTATCTCTTGAATGTTACTTCTACTATTGTTGGGTATAAGTATATTTCTAACACAGAAAAAATATAGTATAGAAAAATCTTTAATTATTAGTTTTTTTATTATTCTAATAACACTTATAACCTGATTGAATTCATTTATATGAATTATTAGCTCATATATGTAGGTTAAAATACTGTATTAAAGTGAAACAAGATTTTCTAAACTACATACAAGAAACATTTCTATTCCCAAATCAGGAAATGAAAGATTTTGAAGCTGCTTTATCGCGTCCACTAAAAAAGACTCTCAGGGTTAATACAAACAAAATCTCTATAAAAGATTTCAAGAAATTAGCTCTGAAAAATAATTGGCAGCTATGAGAAACTCATCTTGGAAAAAATATGTTCTATATAGATAGAGAGGATACCTCTATTGCTCTTGGGAATACGCTCGAGCATATTGCAGGGTATTTTTATGTACAAGAGCTTGCAGCAAGCTCTTCTCCCTATTATCTCTCAGAAGATACAACTCACGTTGAAGATGAACTAATTCTCGATATGTCGGCAAGTCCCGGAGGAAAGACGACTCAGCTGGCTGAGTATTATCCAAATGCAACTATCATCGCAAACGAAATCGATAAATCACGCATGAGACAACTCCATGAAAATACTGACAGGTTATGAGCACGAAATACCTTTGTTACAAATTATGATGGGAGATTTTTTGCAAACTTTTCAGAACTCTTTGATCTCATACTCCTTGATGCTCCCTGCAGTGGAGAAGGAACAGCCTATAAAACAGATGATGCTCTCAAATACTGGAATATTAAAAATATTAAACGTATAGCAAAACTTCAGTATCAGCTCCTTGAATCAGCATTTATCTCTCTCAAGGTATGATGAGAACTCGTATACTCAACTTGTACTCTTAATAGGCTCGAAAACGAAGATATCATTAATAAACTCACTGATACTTATGGAGAATATTTCCGTATAGTTTCTCTTACTGACTGAGATGACTCTTCCCATATCATTCGAGCTTGGCCTCATATCAATAAAACCTGAGGTTTTTTTGTAGTAAAACTCAGAAAAAAAGAAAGTATTCCTGAAGAGATGGTAAAGGCAAAAAAGAAGATACAAAAAAATACTCAGTGATTTAAAAAGGTATCGAATACTGATGAAAAGATGATCCTAGAGTTTTTAGTAAAAACCTTTTGACTCCAACTCTCTGGAAAACTTTATACCTACAGAAACGAGATATATTACACTGAAAAGAATATAGATTTTGTTTGGGAGAACTTCTTCCTCTATAAATCTGGGATCAAAATATGAAAACTTGAAAATGGAAGCTTTGAGCCAAACTTTTTCCTCTGAACCAACTTCTGAATATTCTCTCGAAATACTTTAGAGACCACTGACTCAGATATAGAGATCCTATTTTGTGGCCAAGAAATCTCCGCAGGGAACAAAGCTATGTGTTCCGACGATAGAAATGAAAATATTCATTCCCTGCAGGATTGATACTATCAGGCTACAAAAAATACTATTCCATCTGGAATAGTAAAAATCAAAAACTGACAAATAAAGAGCCTTCTCGAAAGTCGTTTTTATCGTAAGTAGGGATCGATTGCATCGATCCAAAAGATTTATGAATTGGTCCAAAGAATTTTTGGAATCGATCTATGAAAGTTTTGGAACGGTTTCAAACCGTTCCCTACTTGAATCTTTTCTAAAAAACATACAATACTAACATATTTTTCGGAACGCATACCTGCGTTCCCTACTTTCTACCCCTTTCTCCCTGGGGGGAAAGGTTGGGATAGGGGGCTATTTTCATGCAATACAAAGTCTTTGGCTGCAAAGTCAATAAATACTATACAGATCGCTGGCTTAACTCTGATTACCTCTCAGACAAAACTGGGACTTTTGTTGCGAGCTGCGTTGTGACAGATAGCGCAAAACGTAAATGGGTTCGGTTTGTAAAGAGAGAAGTAGAAAATATTTCAGGAACTCAGAAGATCTATATATCAGGTTGTGGGGCTTTTAAAGATGGAAAAGCGCAAAGTGATTTTTTTGAGATATACCCTGATCTCAATTTTGCCAAAGACAAGATTGAGGTATTAGATGAAGAACCTACAAATAGTCCTTCTCTAGACCAAACCTCTATCTTAAATTCTTTCCCCTCCAAGGGGAAAGAGGCTACATCTGAAGCTTCTTCTCTCCTTGAGGAGAGAGTTGAGAGAGGTATTACGTGAGGAGCCATAGATCTCTCAAAACTCAAAGCTGCTCAGAAGACTCAGATTTATACGAGGAAATATCTTCTCGTTCAATGAGGCTGTGATAGTTTTTGTACCTTTTGTCTAACCGTACAAAAGCGTGGAAGGCATTATTATAGATCAGCTGAAGATATTATCGAAGAAATCAAGGAGTTTGAGCAGCAATGAGGAAAAGAAGTCGTGCTCACGGGGGTTAATCTCTCAGCATGGGGACTGGATAACACGCATGATATCAAGAATTTTTCTCAAGATATGGTAAAAGATTGAGAAAAATGAGGTGGATCAAAATTCTCTGAACTGCTGAGAAAAATTCTTGATGATACTTCTATCCCTCGAGTGAGAATATCCTCTCTCTGACCTGAATTCATCGATGACGCAGTATTAGAAATACTTGCTGAGGAGAGAATTTATCCACACTTTCATTTTTCTATTCAATCCGGATCAAGCAGCACACTCAAATCTATGGCTCGTCACTATGATGGAGATTATATGCGAAAACTCCTGAAAAAAACACGAGAAGCTACAAGAGAAGATAAGGTAAGTATCTCCATAGGAGCTGACCTTATCGTCTGATTTCCTGGTGAAACAGAAGAAGACTTTATGGACACTTATAATCTCGTAAAAGACTACCAGATCACCAAAGTACACGCATTCCCCTTTTCAGCCCATACTATGGGAGAGTCTGTTCCTGCAGGAAAGTTTAAGAACCAAATTCCAGAATCTGTAAAAAAAGATCGAATGCAAAAACTTATGACTCTCTGAGACCAAGTCAGAGAAGACTTCAAAAAATCTCAAGTATGAAAAGTATTTAAGGTTTTGGTAGAAAAGTCATGAAAAGATAGTTTTTCCGGCTGGACAGAAAACTATATTGAAGCAGATGAAACAAACTTTGAAATAATAGCTGGAGTTCCAAAAAGAAATAGTATAATTGTAGGGAAATTTGTATAAAGTATCTCATGCCAAAAAAATACCTCTTCACTATCGTGTTCCTCATCATCCTTGATGCAAGCACTAAAGATATGGCTTATAGCTTACTTGATGATGAGTTTATTCAAGTTCCTTTCGTCATCATTCCTTGATTTCTAAGCCTTGAGTATGCACAAAATATAGGAATTGCTTTTTCTATACCTATCACAGGGCTCTTTCTCAAAATATTGACTGTAGTTTTGATTTTTGGGATATTTTGGTATTATTGGAAAGAAGAACGGCCAAAAAAGAGCCCTTTGCTTAATTTGAGCTTTGCTCTCATATTTGCATGAGCTCTCGGGAATGCTTGGGAAAGAATATTTAGATGATATGTAACAGACTTTATCGCCGTAGAACATTTTGCTATATTTAATCTTGCTGATAGCTATATTAGCCTTTGAGCACTTTGAATCATCTGCTACTACTATAAAAATAGATAATTCTTAACTTTTTCTCCTATGTCATTTTGACCAAAATCCATGAGTTTTCAGGATGTAGCACTCAATTCACTTGGTGCCCTCATTGCTTGATTTATTGGAAGTATTATCATACTTATAATAGTCTTTTGAGTATCAAGTATGCTCTCTGTTCCTGGGACCTTCGAACAAGCACAGCTCGGATGAGCTACTAATCCTATGTTTCCCTTCATCCTTTCATTCATTACCTTTATTGCTACCATGGTAACTCTCATGCTCTCAGCGCTCCTCATACATATGACGGACCCTGAGAGGTATAGTTGATCAAGAGTAAGCTATGGACAGTTAGCATTCTTTTGAATACTGACCTATATGTGTATTACCCCTATATACATCTCAACAGGAATGATTAATTACGATAATATTATGATCGTATTTATTGCTCATTGTATTACTCTTGCGTTTGGGAGCTCTCTTCTGCTTGAAATTCTTAATAATTATAGGTATGTTCTCACGTGATTTTATGGTAGCTTTATAGGACTTTTTTTTACTATTCTATTAGTTGTAAGTATCTTCACATCTATGGATAGTGGTTATGCAAAACTCATTTCTTTACTTGTTATGCTACCCCTAATAAATACTTCACTTGTATTTTTTAGAGGACTTTTTGAACTTGCCTACTATCATTATCATAAGTTCACAAATCTAGACCAACTCGGAGATATCTTTTACCAAATAGAACAAGAAGAGAAAGAAGCTCTTCGTGAGGAAACTCAAAAAAATACTTTATAAAAATCCTATATGAAAGAACTCATCGCACAAATACTCGATATCTATTTTAAGAAACTCAGAGAACCAAAAGTTGAGGAACTCCAAGATATACAAGATGCTTTGATAACTGAAAAATGATGCTGCTTTGTAACACTATACCTCAATGGTGAGGTTCATGGTTCAGCTGGAAACATCAAAGAGATTTCCGATTCTCTTGCGCATGAACTTATAGCAAATACAATGCATGCCCTTACCTCAGATAAGAGATTTGATCCACTCACCCTCGAACAGTCTGAAAAACTTCAATTCAGGGCCGATCATATAACAGATAGAAAAATGATTAATCTGCAGGAAATGAAAAAACTCGACCCATTAAAGACGTGAGTCATAGTTATTAAAAGAGATTATGAAAAACTTGCTACCGTGCTCCCAAATATGTCTCCAAAAGTTATGACTTGAGAAGACTTTATAGGAGTTTTACTGAAAAAACTTTGAGAAAGAAAATTTGATGAAAAAGATTATATTATCTACAGTATTTCAACAAAAGTAGAGACAAATTACTAGTTTATCTATAAAATAATTCAAGCCTTACTCCCGTATAATAGAGGTCTTTATTATTGTTTGCATCAAGCCCTATATGCCAAGCAAAGTTTTCAGGAGTTTTATAAATCCTATGTCTTGTTTGCTCATGATACCAAGTTCGAGGAGTACCCCCATCATCTACTACTACTGTTTCTAAGATTTCGTCCTCACCATTTGTAGAGAAAGTTCCATCACTATAGTAGATTCTATTATGAAACACATACCCCTCATGTGGGTTTATATTCGCAGCTGTTTCTATGGCATAAGCCATTATTGCTGCTGCAAAAACAGTTTCATTATCGTTTGTATCAAAAGTGTTTGTGTTTGGATTCATATCTTTAAATATACCATCCCCACTGGTAATAAGTATATGCCCTTTCCCATGTTTTCTCAGTATCACTGTTGGAGTATAGGGAGTACGTTTCTCTCTTGCAAGAACTATATCCTCCGGTCAGACATAACCTGATAGAGCACTTCGTCTATATTGACCAATAAGCGTCTCTCATCTCAGGTCAATTCATGAACCATTTTTTTGAAGTCCAATAGAGCCATTTACAACTGGATGATTTACATTTTCAATAACCCATTGTTCTCCGTTGACTCATGTACTTACAACACTTCCTCATGAGTTATATTCTTCCGTTGAGAGGTTATAGTACTCACCAAGAGGATCAAAATCATTTTCATCATTTGTAGCAATCAAAAATCCACCTGCAAGTATCCATTCATTAATTGCCTCTTTTTCTAGAGTACTATAAGTTGTATAATCATAGTATGTTCATCCAACCCAATACCCATATGACCCCGAACTTGGAGTAAAGCCATCAAAGAGTATTCCCCCATCAAGATAACTCGTAGTAACCGTATCTACAGGATCTACTACAGAAAATTCTATTTCTGTCAGTTTACCTCCAGGTCAAAAATTTGCAGAGTTCTTCATCTTTTTATTAAACCCAACGAGTTCGCAAGAGGGTTTTCTTGTATCATCAGTGCAGCTCCCTATAGTCCAAGGGTTACTCTTTCATCAAAGTATCTTTGCGTCTGATTCACCACCACCAGAGCCATAATCAGCTCTCCAGAGGCTCATACGCACTTCATAACCTGGCTTTAAAACACTAGGATCATTAAAAGCAACTTCATAATTTGATGAGTAATTACCTGTTTGATGAAGAGCATAATCGTTTTCATCAATTGGAACCGTTAGTGCTACAATTTCATTAGTGTCACTTGAATTTTCTATTGCGTTTACAATTCCTGTTCCTGTTGAAAAATTTCCATTTGTAATATGATTATCACCTACCCTCGTCCATCAACCTCCATCTGTTGTCATATCACAGTACACTTGATATGGATCATCTCATCACTCACCATCAGGATCTATGGTATAGAAAGTATCTCCTTCTGCATACCCAGCGTCCAAGATATCCTTACAGTTAAAATATGTCCTAAAAGGGATCTTAAAATTCTTTGATAAGAACTCTTTGAGTCACGTGAGTCACTCACGATTCAGGAGTAGTATATAACGGTCAAAAGATTCTGTTGGAGTTGTAGCGTATATATACTTTAAACGTTCATTAAAGTCCAAAAGTACTTGTTCATCCTTAAGATCATCTATACTTCAGCTATATACTATTGGATCGGTAACGTTAAAATCAAACCCTCCATCAACAGTCATATGTGGTGTATATGATTCTGGGAGGTTAAAAAATTCATTATATACCAATTTTTGATTCGTGATAATTTCTTCTGCATCATTACTTGATGTATCATAACTGACAATCGAAGGAGTAGCTATAAAATATGTCTGATCTCATGACTTCGCTCTCACCATGAAACCATTATAATTTCACCGTACATAAGCTGTTTCAATTGATCAAGCATGTACCTCTGACACAAATGGACTCAGCACTAGTTCACCAAGTCACTCCTCCTCCTCCAATTCTTCCCTCACACCTGCGATTTGATATTCCCTTCCTGTAGAGCTTACGGAATAACTATATTCATTTTTATGCAGTGGATCAACAGGAATATCCTGTCCTAGGTTTCGTAGTTGTAGTAGAACGCTGTCACCAAAGGTTCCTTGTTTCCAGGCAAGTGCCCCAGAATAGTTAATATTGACCGAATCAGTTGGTTCAGGTAAATCTCATTCATCCGTTGAAAATACTTCAAGCGCAACACTAATCTGTGTTATATCTGCTATCCGAGTAGCATCACGAGCTCATCATAGATATTCATCAAAATATACAGTTGCAATTGTACCGAGAATAGCAAGAATAGTGATCACTACTATGAGCTCTACGAGTGTAAATCCTCTTTTGTTATAATTATACATAAGTTTATCTGTAATATACCTCCATATCAAGGCCGGTGAAATAAAATGGTCCTGCTATTCACTCTCATACATCCCAAGTAAAATCATCTACTAAGCCTCACTCAAGAGGTATTCGTACTAAGTGGTACTCCCATCAATTATCCGCTGTTTCTAGTATCTCATGTTCAGCCTGACTAGAAACGCTTGTGGAGTCAGAATAATTAATGGTATTTTGAAAAATTGATTCATCCGTTCCTTTTACCCAAGCCCTGAGTCGTACCTCTTGAGCAAAGTATTCTCATGGAATATCAGGAAAATATAGGGGGTATGCTTCACTCGAAGTTCCAGTGTGCCTCATAACAAATGCTTCTGGCAAGTAACTTGGAGGAGCCATCGTACTGTGAGCTACTATAAGATTATCACCAACATCATTATATCCACTAAATGTGTGCTCGTCTATATGAAACTGGCCCGCAAAATCACCGTTACCTATATAATTTTCTCCAATACGTGTCCATCCACCACCATCAGTTGTCATATCACAGTATACCCTATATGGGCTCTGACCTCATAGACCATCTTTATCAACCTTATAAATTCAATCTTTAATGTTTCCTCATAAATAGATTTCTACCTCTCTCAAATTAAGGTGATTCCCTCAGACTGTTTCAATGGTAAGCTTTTTAACATTATGTAGGTGCCCAATTCATTCTAAATCAAGGCTTATAACAAAGTCATCTGTTGTATCCCACAGAGGATGAGAATATATAAGTCCTCCAAAGTTATTATAAAGTTTTACAACAGCTCATGTTAGCCGATCACTACAGCATCAAGTTCTATTATAAATCCTTACAAGTCCAATTTTTTGTGGAGTATCCCATTCAAATTCGATACTTGCATTAGGGTCTGCAGAGTGGTATTCATAGTCTAGATCTCCTTCCGTTGATTTTTCTCCATTAGCTATTCCTCAAGTACCATAACTATTATATGCACTCGGGCTTGCTGTAATTGTAGCTTCAGGAGCAATATTTGTTACCAGTTTTGATCGGAGTATATCACTACAATAAAATGGTTTAATTGGATTAATACCAATTACTGTCCCTATTATTCTCTCAAGATATCCAAGAGAGAAATCATCGAGATATGAAGACACTCGAGAATATGCAGGAAAGTTTAAATAATTACTCTTTACTCATTCATCAATAAGTTTTAATCAGCTATATGATCAAATATCCTCTCTTGATCATTGAAATAGGAGAGGGCTCCTCATAGCAAAATCAAAGCCATCTCATGCATCAATATCATTTCATGCGTAACTTTCTGGTATATTCTCAAATCAATTGTAAACAAGCTTCTTTTCTTCTATGATGTGATTAAAGTCCGTATTACTTGTATCTGTAGCGATTATTGATGGAGTTGCAAGTATATAATGTTCATCCCCGTTTTGTGCATGGGCTATGAGTCCATTAAATTCACCTGTTACGTGAATATTTGACCTTGGCTCAGATGGAGTCTCGTCTTCGATTACTATATATTCTTGCGTTGTGACACTGTAAGCTCATATAACTCAGTCTATGTCTACTATCGTATTCTTAGTAGTAGATCATACTATTGGTGATACTTGACGTACTGTAAGTTCTTGATTGTTTTCAATAGTCCCTGCATTAGCAGTAAAACTTCCTGAAGGTCATATTCTGTATTCTCCATCAGTAATTGATATATCCGATGGGGCTGTAAGTCCGGTAATAGTTATCGTGTCAGAAACATATTGAGTACTAAGATTCGCATCAACTACACTACTAAAAACAAAGGTATCTGGAGTAGTATCACCTGCTCAAGTTGTTACCTGGAAACTTTCGACAACTCCTCATACATTTAGGTCTGTGGAGCTCAGTGTATTCCATGATGATGACGAGCTGAGACGTACTATTATACTGTCTCCGTTATTTATACTACCATTAGCTGATGTAAAAGCTCAACCATTAATACTATAGTCTCACGATGATATAGACACTGTAGTTGGAACATTAATACCCGAAATAGTAAAACTACTTGATTCATAAGTCGTATTTATGAGAGCTCCTGTTACATCTGATATAGTAAAGGCATCTGGACTACTATCAGCAACTTGCGTTGTCACCGTATATGTATCTGATATATCTCATATTGTAAGAGTAGCGTTTACAGGTGTTGATCCAGAGGGAGAAGACGTCACTTTTACAGATATTACATCTCCGTTATTTATAGTTCAAGCTGAAGAAGTATAAGACTTACTCCCATTTATATCATATTCTCATCCTGTTATTACAATACCTGTCCCTGTATTAATACCTGAAACAGTGATATTGTTTGATGTATAGTCGGTATTAAAACTTGCTCATGTTACATCTGAAAATGAAAAAGCATCTGGGCTTGTATCAGGAGGAGGGGCTGGAGTAGTTACATTATATACAGCTGATACTCATCAAATATCTAGGGTTGAAGATACTGTTTGAGAGTTAGACGCAGCTGAAGTTTGTCTAAGCGTTATAACATCTCCACTATTAACGGTGAGAGTTGCTCACGTATATGATCATGTATTAATTTTATATTCTCAGCCTCCACTGATGGATATAGTAGCAGCAGCATTAATACCTGCTACAGTAATCGAATTAGATGTGTACAGCGTTGAAAGTGTCGCATTATTGATATCGGTAAAAGAGAAATTATCTGGAACTGTATCAGGTCCTGACGTCGTAATACTAAAGTCTTCGGAAGTCGTTCAAACCGTCAGAGTTCCGGTTTCTATAGTTCCTGCTGTAGCAGATGAAGTCATACGCAAAGAAATAATATCTCCATTCTCTACAGTTCCTGGTGCTGAGGTAAACACTCATAATCCTTCGTCTATCATTTCAACTTCTGTAATGTTTACCCAAGAGCTTGAGTTATATGCAGCGCTGATATTTATGCGGTAGTACCTGTAGTAACCAGAATTCGAAAAACTATAACTCTTTTTTGTTGCATCATTCGATATAAGTTGATTTGTTCTTGTATCAAGAACATCCCAACTCGAGTTATCACTTGATCATTCAAAGGTCCAGTTTTTTGGCGACCATTTATCATTTCACCAATCCCCAGCTTGAGATGAGTCTCTATAAAAAGTATATTCCTGTATTTTTTTATCATTTCAGGAGCCAAAATCATATTTGAGCCAGGCTGGGATACTCCCATTATTTCCCCATCATGTACTATTTGTATTATTATCAAAAGCTTCATCAGGATCATTAGGAGAATACGTGGAAGATGCTGATGCTGAGCCTACTCATGTAACATCTCCTGGAGGACCAGCAGCAATACTGTATTCTGCATCTCCTCAGCTCACGCTTACTCATACAGATGTATTAAGACCGGAAACAGTGGTAGAATTTGACGAATAACTCGTAGATACATCAGCATCTGATATACTACTAAAACTAAATGCGTCTGGAGTATCATCAAGTACAAAGGTTGTTACTATATAATCCTCTGTTACTCAGCCAATATTAAGAATTGTTGTTGTTGCCGTTGAATTTGAGCTTGAAGAAGTTTGTCTCACAGAAATCATATCTCCAGAGCTTACTGTTCATGATGTAGTCGTAAAAGATCATCCATTTTTACTATATTCTCCAGAGCTTACACTAATAGGAGCTGCTTGATTAATTCCCGAAACAGTTATTGAGTTTGAAGTATAGATGGTTGATATATCAGCGTCTGTTACATCACTCAGAGTAAACGCATCTGGGATCGTATCTGGAGTAGGTGGTGGCCCTGATCATTCTGGAGGATCGTTCTTATACGTGTGCCCCGAAGGAAGCCAAGCTTCTTGACCCCATTTATGAGCAAGATATCACTCTACCTTTTCTCTATTACCTGTAGAGAGCTTACTATTAAATATCAATATTTCTGATACGACAAACTCTGCTTTTTGATTGCTATGTCATGCTTTATTAAAGGCCCATTCATTTCACGTAATCGAGTTTGCTGCTCCATTAGATATCAGTTCTCCTGCATCTCGAAACTCATAGTTTGTATCATCTGTATGAAAGCCATATATAAATGCGTAACTTGTTCTCCCGTTCTTTGTTGCTGGTGATGATTGGTAGTGGCTTGGAGATCAATCTATATAAAGAGAGTATCTATATTTTCCCCAATAACCTATCAGCATATTATCATCTGCTGATTGAAGGGCTCTCCCATTATTATCAGTATTCGAACCAAAGGGGTCATTGTTCTGTACAACATAAAATATATCTCATTGCGTGATATCTGAATTCTTCAATAAAAGTCATGTGTCATCATCAACGTATACTCATGGGTAAGCCCCATCAAGTCACGTAGTAGAATATTGAAAACTTCCTCATGATAGTACTGGATCGTTCGTAGCTCATGCGCTTGATTTATTTTTCCATGCACTAATAGTCCCTCCATTTGATGGATTATCATTTGTGTCTCCATCACCATCGACGTCCTCCCCGTCTAACCATATTATTGGATTAAGCTCAAGAGGGCTAAATGGGTCAGATGCGTAGGCATTATTAATTTGAAACGGATTTTCTATACTAAGAGAAGAGAGTTCTGCTTCATTTGAATAATTTTCATAATACACTCAAAGTTGATATTCTTTCTTATTATTGGTTACTGAGTAAGTATAATGATTTCAATATAGAGGATCTTCTAAATCTCAAAATATTTTTCCTGTTTGGCGAATAGTATCCTCTCAAAATTCTCATTGTGTCCAGACAGTTGCGCCGGAATACGTTATATCTACCGGGTTCGTTGGTTCCGGAAATCTTGCGTTTGAAACCTTGTTTAAATTAAGTATAGTGGTTATACTCTTGATATCAGAAGATCTTACAGCATCGCGTGCCTGAGAGTTGTATCCACTAAAGGAAATAAAAGCAATTGTTGAGAGTACCGTTAAGATCGTGATTCCAACAAGTAACTCTGGTATTGTAAATGCTCTATTTCTAATATTTGAAAACCTCATAAAGCTGAATCTATATAAATATACTATTATTGGCTTTAATATACCATAAAAGCAAAGAGTCTCAAAGTCTCAAACTCAAAAATCCCTTGTGCATTAAAAAAAACTCATTCCAACTATAGTTCTATGTTTCTATAGTGACTTATTCTGTGAGATGTTTGTTGTTTCACTATTGCTAACACATCAAATTGAATGTTTTCAAGATCAATATTATTCTTTTTACAATAATATTGCATTGTCTTAAGGCACTTATGAAGTTTTCTCGGAATAATGGCCTCCTCTGGGTGGCCATATCACAAATGAGAACGATACTTCACTTCGATAAAAAATACTCTTCCATCCCTCTCTGCAATAAGATCTATCTCTCCGAACCTCCCAAACTTAAAGTTTGTATCACGAATATGATACTCATGTTTTTGTAAATACTCTATTGCTACTATTTCTCAGATATCTCCTGTTTTCTTCATAAATTACATTTATTATATACGAAATATACTCAGATATACTGTTTTAACAAAATTTTCTCCATTTACTTATCTCTATTTTTTGCTAATATAGAACTCATTATTTTTAAATTATTCAGTCAGTGGGATTTGTCGAAGATCTGGAAAATAGTATAGACATAGTTGAGCTTGTATGAAGGTATACAAAGCTCAAAAAAACATGAGCAAATTATAAAGCTCATTGCCCTTTTCCTGGTCATAGCGAGAAAACTCCAAGCTTTGTAGTATCTCCTGCAAAGCAAATTGGCTATTGTTTCGGGTGCCATAAGTGAGGATGACCCGTAAAATTTATCATGGATATGGAAAATTCTGAGTTTCGCGAAGCCATTAATATACTTGGGAGCATTACTGGTCGCGAGATAGAAGGTTTCACCGAAGATAAAGAAAAAATTCAAATCAAAAAAAATCTCTACTCGCTTTATAAAGATGCTGCAACGTATTACAAATGAGCTCTTGAAAGAAATCCTGAGATCAAAAAATACCTCATGGATCGTGGCTTATGAGCAGAAGATATTTCAAAATTTCACTTTGGCTACTCTGATAGCGGAATCAGTCTCTATAATACACTCAAAGAAAAAGGCTACGACGATGATCTTATCTCAAAATCAGCTATATTTCTCGATATGCGAACAAAGAAAGATAAGTTTATCGGGAGGGTTATATTTCCTATCCAGAATCTTCGAGGTGATTTTGTGGCTTTCGCGGGACGGATCGTTGGTCAGTGAGAGCCAAAATACCTCAACTCTCCTGCGAGCGATATTTATGATAAATCCTCTATTCTTTATGGGCTCTATGATGCAAGATCAACGATCACAAAAGTAGATCATATCATAATCACTGAATGATACATGGATACAATAGCCTTGCATAGAGCAGGTTTTTTTCAGACGGTTGCTGTTTCTGGAACAGCTCTCACAGAAAAACATATTACTATCCTCAAGCGTCTTACCCATAAAATATATCTCTGTTTTGATAATGATAAAGCTTGAGATCAGGCAACGAGGTCTTCTCTGGAAATACTTAAAAATAAATGACTCGAGGTAAAAATCATCATTCTCAGCTGAGCTAAAGATCCTGATGAATATCTTGAGAAGTGAAAAGACTTTCAAATGCTTATAGATGATGCTGTATCTCCTATAGCCTACCTCATAACTAAAAATAACTACAACCTCTCCAGCTTGGATGAAAAAAAGAAGTTTATCACTGAAATACTTGAAATGATTAAAAGTTACAGTGATAGCATCGAACAAGATATGTATCTTAAGGAGCTTTCAAAAGTCAGTGATACTCCCGTGAATGTTATCTATGAAATGTTTCGTAAAACAAAGGCCTCAAAAGCTCCAAAAAACTATGATGAAAAAGAAAGTGATGTAGAGGATACCGTAATATCTTCTCAGGACCTAGCTATTGCTCATATATTTGAAAATAATGACAGTATTTCCATGATTCAAGATGGACTTGTATTTGATCTTCCTGAATGATCTCCTCTAGGAAAAGCACTCCAAGAATTTAACGCATTTCAAAATAAGCTCGATCTATCTACAAAAGAACGTTATAAAGCTCTTGCATTTCAAATCACTAGCAAAGAACTCTCAAGAGATGATTATATCTCATCGCTAGAAAAGCTCATATATACACTCAATAAAAATCTCTATAAGATACTTACAACTCAGTATAAAAAAGAGATAAAAGACTGAGACGACTCAGCCTTCACAAAATATTCCGAAATTGTTGCTATAGCAAAAAAACATAATATAAAATAAAAATTGCTTTTAAAAGCAATTTTTTTATAATTTTTCTCGAAAAAGAGCAAAGATATGGCTCTTTTAACAAAAAAATATAATATCTATATACAAAAATTACGTATATCCCCCCATTTTTTCTACTTCTAGTACTTTCTAGAAGCATTTTTCTGTAATATATATTTTCACTACTACAAATGGCAGATACTAAAAAAACAGCAAAACAAAAGGACGACGAAGTACAATCAAAGATCCAAGAGATAGACCTAGATACTCTAGGAGAAGCTATGAAAAACCTGAATAAACAGGATGAAGAATTACAGCAACAAGAGGCAGAACAAGCAGCAGCAGAGATAGAATCTGGGGCAGGAGATGATGTTGCCGTTGAAGCGCTCGAGGAAATAGGAGCCCTTAAAAAAGAAAAAGGACTAAAAAGAATGCCTATAGAGCGAGACAAAGACAAACGAAGAATCGGCAAAGGAATGCAAAAATTCATTGATAACGAAGTCCCTGAAGAAGCCCTCGAAGATATGCCAGAGGAGGTTCAAGAACTCATGAAAAAATGAAAAGTAGATGGGCGGATCACACAGGATGAACTCATGAATGCAATTCCAAACGCTGAGGAAAATGTAGATCTTCTAGATGAAATATACTCTAGATTTATGACTCTGGGTATCGAAGTTGTTGATAGTCTCGATAAAGCAGAGCTGTTTGAATCAAAGAAAAAAATAAAACCCGAACATCAATGAGCTATTTCTCT
Source organism: uncultured Candidatus Altimarinota bacterium (assembly GCA_938015455.1). GTDB lineage: Bacteria > Patescibacteriota > Gracilibacteria > BD1-5 > UBA6164 > JAACSU01. The sequence goes on along the minus strand of CALLPL010000018.1, from coordinate 78,816 downwards.
CTCTGAAATCTCTGATGATTCTATTAGAATGTATCTCAATGAAATTGGTCGTGTTGCGCTCCTCACTGCTGATGAGGAAATTTCACTTGGAAAAAGAATTAAAGCTGGTGATCAAGAAGCTCGCAAAGCTCTCGCAGCTGCAAATCTACGTCTTGTTGTGTCAATCGCTAAAAAATATATGGGTCGGGGTCTTGGTCTGCTCGACCTGATCCAAGAATGAAACGTTGGGCTCTTCCGTGCTGTTGATAAGTTTGATGCAACTAAAGGGTTCAAGTTTTCAACTTATGCGACATGGTGGATACGCCAATGAGTAACCAGAGCTATTGCTGATCAAGCTCGAACAATCCGTGTTCCCGTTCATATGATCGAGACTATTAACAAGTTTACACACACTTATAGACGTCTCACGCAAGAGCTCACTAGAGAGCCACTTATGGAGGAGCTTGCTACTGAGCTTGATATGGATATCAAAAAAGTTCGTCAAATCATGCGTATATCTCAAGATATTCTCTCTCTAGATGCTCCAGTAGGCTCAGAGGAAGATACATCTCTATGAGATTTTATTGAAGACGATAAAACTCTTGCTCCTGATGAGCAGACAAATATGAATCTCCTCAAAGAAAATCTTAATGAGATGCTTGATTTTCTCACTCCACGTGAGAGGAAAATAATCAAAATGCGTTTTGGACTCGAATGAGGTGACGTGCATACCCTCGAAGAAGTTGGAAAAGAGTTTTGAGTAACCCGTGAAAGAATTCGTCAGATAGAAGCAAAGACACTTGAAAAACTTAAAGAACATCCAAATGCTGATAAGATTAAATTCTTTTAGTTAAAAAATGCAGGAGGAGTAACCTGGACCTGAGGATTATACTCTATAATCATAGGATAGTCTTGAGGGCTTGCTAAGCTGCTCGAACGAGATCCAGATGTTGTGTCAGCTACTCCATCATTGTCACTATCATAAACATAAAACCTACGTAAATAGTTTAAGTCATAGGACTGAGCAAGATGTTGGTTAGAACATGCAATGCTTTCAAGGTAGAAAGGACATTGTAATGGTGTCTTTTTTGATCACCCAATAGTATTTTCACTAAAGACTGATCCATAAATATATAGTTGATTCGCGAGAACAGATGCATCAGTAGTACCATCGAGAATATCAGTCCCATTTGAACTACTCAGTATAGAACGGTTTGTATAGATTATAGCATGTATATCCGTCACATCTGTATCTATAAGAATGTTCCCATTGAGCGCAATAATTCAAAGTATTCCATCATTGTCGGTATTACGAATGTTTTCATCAATGAATACATCTCCATCCTCAACTATTATTGTTTTTATTCCTTCTATATTTCCCGTATTCTGAATAGTAACTATTCCTCCTGCAGGAGCCTTAAAATACAATACAGTATCTCCGTATAGAGCAGTTCCTGCGGATGTATTATTTCATACATCAAACTTACTAGCTGACCACTTAGCCCCTCATATATCCATAGATGATATAGTTGTTAATCCAACTGTCTTTGGATCGACATACCTAATTACCTCATATGCTTTCTTCTCAATATCCTTTCGAATACTAGCCTTAGATAGATTCCCAATTATACGGATATCATCTTGAAATTGATCAGTGACAACTTGCTCATTATCTAAAGAGTTTACAACCCCTATTACTTTTAATCATGATTGGTAAGAGTTATTCGATTGGGATGCTCCATGATATGTATCCTTTCATATTATTCCACTAGGATATACCACCGTTTTTCAGCCTATTGAGTACTTTATTATACTTGCAAGGTAAGAAAGTGTTTCTCTATCTACTACAAGCTCTTGTGATATAAGCGAGTTAAAACTTTGATTTCATAGAGATGTAGAGATCTCACTTGTACTAGACCAACTTGCCTGAGTTCATTCTACTATAGGATTACCATTCCAAAAATAATTATAACGGAGATTCTCATCATTAACTCACAATACCGTATCTCAAAATTCAGATCTCAGTGAAGGTGACGTAACAGAGATCAATCAAGATCTATCGGTGATGACTAAATTCTCACTTTGGTTTTGTCATTCAATAAATCATTGATTCGCAGCGTCTCATGAAAATATTCCAGTGTAAAGTGCTTGCGCTCTAATGAGTATATTTGTACCTGAGACACCTACGTTTGTTGGGTTATCTCAAGCAGATATAGCTACTGTTCTATTTATATTATAAGAGATAGAATTTATATTAGCACTTCACGGAACCAAAGGTTCGCCATCTATACTAGGAGCAAATATATAGAATGGAAACTCATAGTCTCATGTACTCGAGAACTTATTGATTTGAGTAATATCAACTCAAGGTCATATAGGAATAGCATTTGAAGTGCTCGTAATAAACAATGCGCTATCAATTCAAGTGTTTCCGTACTGATCTAAACGGAGATCATTATTGATGTTCAAATTGAAATCAATAGTTCTTCCAATTCCACTCGCTCTAATTATTGCATTTCCATACTGATCCTGAAGATTTATATCAATATCTTTTCTCTGTCCATCTGCGAGAATTCATGAACTCAGCTCGTCAGATATTTTAGAAGCTGTGATATTAAGAGTGTTTGAGAAAACATTATGGTTGTAGTTGCGATTTCCACTTGCACAGTTTCCAGCCTCATCACAAATACGAGTTACACGAAAGGTATACTGTCTTCCCCCATTAGCTCAACGCTGATTATCAACTCTTCGAATGTCCCAACTTTGTCCCCATGGTGCAGCAGTATCAACTATAACACCTGAAAGAGCTGTGCTGTTGGCATCCTCATAACGATAGTCTACTCTTACGATTGGTGATCCTCCATTTTCTACAACATTAAAATTATAAGTATAGTTATCAATAGCCAGCATGTTACTTGGATTATTATTTTGGATATCACTTAAAAGAGAAGGGACTACGGTATCTATTTTTAAAACAAATATCGCTGTAGTCGAACAGTTTCCTGCTTCTGTACATGTTCTTGCTCTAAAGTGATGAACTCCGTCTGGGAGATTATTTGTTGCAGGCCTTGTGGTAGAGCTTGGTATACAGTTATACGGACTTGAACTATCTAAACAATAATAGTTAGTTCTTGGACTCACTTGTCAGACAACATCCTTCAATGCTGTGATGTTTGTATTCCTGTCATTACTCCACTCATCATCTCATCTATCATTTGCGGTGAGAACAGGTGGTAATGGAGTAGTTTTATCGATTCTTATTGCTCAATAAGGAATATCTGCTACATTTCATACTATGTCCGCGATTTGAAGATTTCAGTTTATACCAATATTATTTGAGGAGTACGTTCGTGAATATGTTGAGCCCAAAATCGACCATCCTGGACGGTTCACCATATCACAACCGCTCAAACTATCTCAGCAAGTAACACCTACTTCTACACTCTGATTTGTCCAAGAACCTACAAGATAAGGACTACTGTCAGCATTCCTATAAACAGGAGTCCCTGTAGGAAGAATAGAATCAAACCTAAATTCAGAAGCTCCTGAAACAGTTGTAGAATTGTTAGCATAATCGTATGCAATCGTCCTGTAACGATAACTATTACCATTTACTAATGATCTATCCCATGTCCTTGTGAGCGCTATATTATTTGGAACACTCAAATTATTCCAATCTCTTGCAGTATGCCATGCTCCATTATTTGTAGACTCTTGAAGGAGTATTCTTTTCAGCGTACTTCATCACCTATCATTAGAAGTCGTCGTAATAGTTACTGAACTATCATTCGTCCATCCTGAAATATTACTCACTGATATATTTTGTGGAGCGCTTGCGTCCCAATACAAACACCTCATAGATCCACTTTGAGCAATTGGAAATTCTGCATCTGTTTCAGGATTAAGAGTCGAAGAGCTATTATTATTAGCTACTGCCCTATGTCAAAGGGTTGGATGGCCTCATCCTACTCCATCTCCATCTGTGTCGCACCTCGTTCCTCTATTTGGTCATCATCATGAGTATGTAGGGAGTCATGTAGAACCTCATGAATTAAATGATATAGCATGATTACCATACCAATTAGCATGAGTAACTTGTGTTAAAAATACAAGATTTACAAATAAAGTTATGATGATGGCAGTTTTCATAGATATACGAGAATATTATAAACCCTCTTATTACATCATATAACTGCATATATTACAAATATTACACTAAAACACTTGGATAATTTATTCTTACCTGTTGTAAATGAGTTTTTACACTCCCTTGTATATTTTTTATGTTCACTTTGTCCTGAAGTCATATTTCTAATATTTTCTTATCGGTCAAGACTATCACTTGAGCCAAATCACGAAATATATCACGTCCTATTTTTGTAAATTTCGCATACTTTTTCAACACCTGATAAGCTAGTTTGTTTTTCATATGGTATACTAAAATTTTCTCATACCACAGAGTATCTGTAATACTTCATTTTTCTACTGCAAGAAGCATAACATAAACCGTCGGAACAATAGCATGGACTCATAAAAGTACTCAATGAACATGCCGAGCATCTGGCCTATAAGGAGAGTAGTATTGAAGTTTATAATCATTTACATGCAGTCTCTCCGATTGCATAATAAGATTAAGCTTATTATGGCTCGACTCATGTATAAGTGCTTCAAGAATACCAAGCTCTGGCCTAACTGCATCTATCGTATATCATAAATATAGTGTTCCTATACATTCCTTATAGGAACAAGAGTTATGAACTCCCATTGACGTTTTCATAGGAACAATCTTTTTTATAATACTATTAAGTTCATGAAAAAAATCTTCGTTAGTTTTTTTGAGTACTTCAAAAGCATTTGAAAAAACCTGGAGCCATTCCTCTTCAGATTTTTCTCCCCATCAGAGCATCCCAGAGTCATCATGATCGGGATGTCATATTAGCATATTTTGAGGATTATTATCACTCATGGTGAGCCTTATGTTTGTTCACGGTATCGTGTTTCAATGATTCATAGTCAAACTGGCCTGGTCTCATTTACAAAAAGTATCCAACTCATTGATAAAAATTTTTTGTGATTTTTGGGACTCAATATCTTGCACGAGAGATGAAATATCTGGATGGAGTAAAAAGCTCATCTGCTTATCCCGATCCATTTCTCAAAAAATATCCCCTAATATATCTTTATCTATACTAAAGAGAATATCTAAGAGTTTTTGAAAGTACTTATCTGAATATGCCTCTATTATGGGATTTTCCTTGTAGCCAAGCACGTTGTAATAAGACATTGTATTTTACTTATATACATTATAATTCTTTTAGTATATAGATAAATAATAAAATGGAATACCTATTTTGATCACTCCTGCTATGAATATTTTTATATCTTAATGCCTGTATTATATATACAGATATTAAGATAAAGAAAATACCAAACATATATCTTATTAGGATTCTTTTACTCCTCCCCTTTTGCTATACTTATGCGCTCATTTTTTGACTATTTGGAGATATCCAAATATGAGTTTTTATACTCCAGATATCTCTCTCTTTTTTGCTGAGTTTTTTGTTATTTCATTTTAATATCTGGTGAGCCGGTGACGCAAAATACTTGCTCATATTAAGTCTATATATTCCTCATATTGGTATTCTTCCTTTTATTTTTTATATTGCTCTTATTGTTATTCTATATCTTTTATTCTATTTTATTTGGTTCTGGCTTGGTCCTAATCTATGGATAAAAACGAAAAGAAAGGACTTATTTTGAAACCTTTGGAAAAGTAAAAAAGATAAGTTTACTATTGAAAATTCTAATAGAAATAAGAGACAAATTTTAAATGATTGGATGGGGTATATACTTGGTTTTTTGCTGCTTTTTATATGTATAAGGCTTTTAAGAATACACCTTATAGAATATTTCATAGATAGGTTTAACATAACTCCATTTCAGATCTTAGAATATATACTATACTCGTGAATATGAATATATATCTTAGTAGGTATTATATTAATCTGAATTACCATAGGGTTTTGTATCAAGAAAATCTACACTTACGCCAAGAGTTTGTTTCAAGGTAAAGGAAATAATATATTATTAATCCTATGAAATTTTATTCTCCTTTGAATAATATTTCTTGAATACCTACATAATTCCGAAGCATTTTTCTCAAATATGCTATTAATACTTACTGTATACCTCGGGGTGTTTTTTCTTATTAGAATATTATTTTTTGCATATAAAATGGTTTTCCTCTATCAAGAAGAATCACTCGTCCATATCAATAATGTTCAAGAAGGAATGAAAATTGATAAAAAAACTATTATCAAAGATCTCACATGAAACGGATATATAGAGGAAAATAAAATAGACATAAACTCTGTGAGTAACATGTCTGTAGTTAATATTCAAGATCTTCTAAAAAATATTGATGTATATCAAACAAGTAGAAAGACAAAAAATTACTCTCCCTATACTCTCATAAAAGTTTTTAAAACAAGTGCTTTTTGAATATATATTTTTTTATGATTTCTACTTAGTTCACTTATATTTCTGTTATAACTATACGCTATGAGTTATTTTCTTTAGGATGTCTTCTCTTTCAAGTTTTTCTAACTTCTGAGGATATACTTTCACAAAGTCATAATATTTTTCTCTTTCATATACTCCTCAACATATACTATTTAAATCACAGGTTTTACATTCAAGATGTTTTCCATGATCCCAATCTGTTTCATGCATCATTTCACGAAAATCTAAAAAGTGTACAATACGTTCTTCATCCTTTACGATCTTTCGAGTTTCTGTTGAGGCCCATTCGTATCATCTAATATAACATAATGGAACTTTTTCAGCCCTAAAAGTTCGATCAGAAGACTCTAGAAACTTCATTGCTCTCCTCAGAGGCTCCGAAAATGTATCAAAGTCTGGCATCGTAGACCATGCTGTATCAGTCTTTCTCATCATCTCTGGATCGAGATTATTCCATACAAAATGTTGAATCTTAGGAAAATGTTTTACTAAAAACTTTACTGTTTTATCAAGGTGTTCTTGATTATAGTGATTAATAACCGTATTTATTTGAACTCGTACTCAACAGTTAAGAGCATTGGTAATAGACATCATAAGCTTCTTCCAACTTCCGGGGGTATCGGTGAGGAAGTCATGAATCTTTGCGTGGCAAGTAAAAACAGAAAAATGTACTAACTCTAGTCAAGCATCTGCAAGTCGCTGCATATACTCTGGTTTAGAGCAAAGCATCCCATTAGAAATGATTCTATTACCAATACCTTGCTCAACGGTATACTTAATCCACCTAGGAAGATCTGGAGAAAGTGTAGGTTCTCCTCATGTAAAAATTATTCAAGTATATCAGCGCTGTATAAAATCATCAATAAGCTCTATCCCTCTTTCATATCTAATGTTATTCCCATTACTTGGGTTACTACAAAAATGGCATGCATTATTACAGTGTCTATTTACTTGTATATACCCAATATTTGCCATGTATTAACTTTTTATAGGTTGAAGAAGTGAAAACCCATAGGTTCTAATGAAATTGAGATGAATTCCTTCACAATCATTATCATACTTACAAGACCTACATCGCAAAGACTTCTTTTTATACAAATTACGAACGTATTTCTCTGTATAGTCTTGGAGAGATACTTGTTCCTTTAGGTCGTTATACTTTTGGTATTTTCCTGTTCCTCACAGGCACTTTGGTATATTTATGAGTTCTTTATTTTGTTTTTTTAAATAGCTTTTAAACTCCTCTACATTTTGACCGTATTTTTTTATAACCTGACTCGGGAATTCTTCTCCTGAAATTACTAATTCGCTCTGTCATATAGGCAACTTCTTCGAGTCTATCGTATCAATATATGAGTGGCAGTATTGCTGTAAAAAGCAGTATGTACATCTTTCTCAAAAACACTCTGGTTTTTTGCTTCCTTTTGAGAGAATAAATGGTTCAAACATATCTACAGACTCTCCCATTACTTCTGATTTTATCTTCCTCGGGTCTTGGATGAGGTCTTCAAATCATTCAAAGGCTTCTACGTGAAAACGGTTCGTCCACATATACATTCATGATACCCGAGAAAGTTCCCATGTCTTTGTCAGAGATTCTTTATGTTCTGATATATTATAAAATAGAACATCTTTGTACTTGGAAAAACCTCTTCAAAATGGTATAATTTGCAGTATATCATATTCATATACTCATAACCTCATAAAAAACTTTACTATATCTGGCAGATAATCTACATTCACCTTGTTTACAACAATATCAATATTCACTATTACATCAGGATAGTGTTTTTTAACATAAATTAATCATTTTAAAGATTTTTTAAAGGCTCATGGGACAGCAACAAGATAGTCATGGAGAGCTGGAGTATGTCCATGGAAAGAAAAAGTCACCTCTTGCAGACCTGCATCAAAAACTTTTGTGCAAAATTTTTCGATTGCAAACATATTACCATTCGTAACTGTCTGTACTCTATCATATCAAATTTCCTTGGCATATCCTATATATTCAGGAAACTTTGGGTTAATACTTGCTTCTCACCCTGAAAGAATAACTCTGTTTTCTAGGCCCTTTTTAAATCATTTTCTAATCTCACTTTTTACTTGATCCTCAGGAATAAGTTTTCCATCTTGCGCTTCACTATCAAGGCAAAAAATACAAATATTATTACAGGCCGCAGCAATACGTACCCAGACACGATTTTGCGTTGTTGTTACTTCCTTGGCTAGTAAATTTGCTTGATTATCCATTTTTTTGTCCTAGGTAGTGAGAAAAATAGTCCATTACTTGGTGAAGTTCCCTTTGTCACTGAACTTGATCATATATTTTTTGTTCTAAAAAAGAAATTACATTCTTTTCTTTTTCAAAACTATATCCAGATAATACTCATAAATCAATACCCTCTATATTTCAAAGATACAAATCCTCTCTCAATGCTTTCCCAGAAAAAGTAGAAGCTAAGTCGCTAAAATAGACCTCTCCATCTACATCAATGAAAATTGTGTTATTTGCAAGTGATGTATCATAACCTAAATTTTCTTTGAACCCGTAGAGTCTCAAAGATGAATCCTTGAGAGAGAGATCTAAAATATTTTTCATAACTGTGGATAGACCTTTGAGGTTCTCTCGTGACCAAGACTGAGTAAAATATACTGGGAGAATATTGAATCATCTCATACCAAAATCATATAGTTTCTCGAATTGCCCTCTAGCAAACTGTTCTTTTCATGGAGATATTACGAGATTAAAGTATAGCTTTTCTTCTAAATGATATGTATTAATAAATTCTATAACCTGTTCAAAAGAAAAATCATTTTCACTATCTATGGAAAAAAATATATGTGAAAAATATTGCTCAAAATATTCTCAAATTTCAGGCTTTAAAAGAGAGGTATTTGTTACTATTTCATAATTTCTTCATATATCCTTCTGCGTATCCTTTATAAGCCTCTTCATATCTCTAAAAGCTATAAGAGGTTCTCATCAGAAGAATTTAAATCTTCATATTTGTTTCTGGTTTCTTTCTACAAAATTAACAATCTTAGATAAAGAATCTTCCGAAAGATTTCTTCCATCTTTTACTACATCACAATAACTGCAATCGAAATTGCAGGCAGTTGTTATATGGGTTATGATGTTAAATTTTTTCATTGTACTTTTTAATCACTAGAACTTACAAAAACTAGTATTTTTATAATGTTTGTTCATGTAAGAATTTTCTTAAAATATAAAAGTTCTTCTTTATGATTGTATTATTTATGTCTGAAAGTCCTAAAATATATCCAAGTGAGTCAGAAAAATATATATCTGAGATATGTTTTCTGTTTAAGAAAATCTTTCCTTTTTGAAAAAATACTTCAACACCTGGAGAAAAGAAAATTCTATATACTAGTTCATTGTTGATTTCTACATCCTTATGCAAAGATAATTTCACAATATTGAGTATATTCAAAAAATCTTCTTCTAGTAAAAATCATCAAAAAGCATGTTCTAGAAGAGGGGTATAATGATCTTTATTGTGATCATGAATAACAAAGTTTATCTTATCTATACCCTTCTTATTACATATTTTTTTATATAAAGGGGATAAAATAAGTTCATCAATAAAGTAGTATATATTTTTCTCCTTTATTAGGTTTTTAAGCTGAGCAACATCTGTAACTACTGGCTTTTCAACTATTATTTTCACATTAAGGTTCATAGAACACAAAAAATCCAGTATCTTATTTTGATTCTTATATGGAAACGCAGCAACTATAATATAGTTAAACTCTTCAAAAAACTTTTTTTCATAACTCCTAACATCTAAAAAACTGATATTAGAGAAAGTTTTATATCCCTCTGGTCCTATACCTGTCTGATTGACTCCTATTATCTTATAGCCAAAGTCCGAAAAATAATCAATATATTTTCTCCCTTGTTTTCATAATCAAAATATTAATACCTTCTTCATATATATTTAACTACTTTTTAAAAACTCCTCATAGGCATCTATTTCTCATTTCCAATTATCAAAAAGTTTATCTTGGAGTACTATGGATGATTGAAACTTAAATTCAGAGTATACCCTATCTTTTTGAATAATATAGTTTCCAAGTACTAGTATATCTATATCTGTTGAGAGAAACATATATAATGCTTCTTCTGGAGTTTCGACCATAGGTTCTCATCCTGCATTAAAAGATGTATTAATTAATATCGGTACACCTGTCCTTTCTCAAAAATTTTCTATCAATGTATAGAGCTTCTGATTGTCTTCTCTAAACAGGGATTGGACTCTTGCTGTCTTATCAATATGGGTAACTCAAGGGATTATATTATATACTTCTTTCTTTACACCAACAACCATAAGCATGTATTTATACGATTCAGATTTTTTTGATATTTCAAAATAGTCTTCTAATCTTTCTGCTAACACCACAGGTGCCAATGGCCTCCACCATTCTCTTTTCTTGATTTCGTTTACTCTATCACGAATTTTAGTGCTTCTTGGATCTGCTAAGATACTCCTATTTCAAAGAGCTCTCGGTCATGATTCACTTTTCCCTTGAAACCATCATATTACTTTTCAATTAGATAGTGAATCTGAAATAGGCTCGAAAATATTCTCTAATAAGGCATATGAACAGAAATCAGAATATTTATTTAGTGCTGTTTTGATTTCATTATCAGAATAGTCCCTTCAAAAATAATAGTTCGGTACCCGAAAAGTATCATCTTCTCAGTAAAGTAATTGTCTCCCATACATAGCACATCACAGAGCTAACCCTGAATCATCTGTAGAAGGGAGTATAAAAACATTATCAAATGGACCATTATTTAATATCTTCGTATTCGCAACACTATTGAGTCATACTCCTCAAACAATACAGAGGTTCTTCGAAGGATTCATATCATATGCTGTATGTACTAAATCTAACAATGCTTCCTCTGTTTCAAATTGGAGCTGGGAACTTAGTTGTGAAGAAAAGCCATATGGAATTTTATCAAGCTCTAGACATGTTTCAGTAAGTCCTAATTGTCATAAAAATACTTCTCTCTTAAGAAACTTACTCTCATCTTGAGGAATTCATGACAAAAGTAATGGATTGATATACATATTATTTTTTTGCTTTTGGAGTAAGTCTTCCTCTAGTACTTTTTTACTCTCACTATAGCTTGAGAGTCACATAGTAGTACCCTCTGATCATAATTTCAGGAGTCGAGTTACCATCTCATACATCGTTCAAACCCCTATTTTCATATGATCTTGCCATAATGTCTCAAACAATAGTTCCACTCACTCTTTGCATGAAGCTTTATATATACTTTGTAATACCATGACATCTTTCGAGTTTTGTACTTTCTTTCCTTGTCCATCCACAACTAGGACTGTAGCGTCTTCAAACGGTGAATTAAAAAAAGAAGAATAGACATGGGTGAGGTGGTGGTCATGGATAGCCTGGAAATTTTGTATATCTGGAAACATATTTCTTACAACTTCGGGAATTCACTCCAAATAGACTAGAAGGTCAATGTCTGAGTATGAAATTCAGAAGTACATCATGCAGTAATCTATACATGCCTGAGCCCTATCATACTCATAGAGTATTCGAACTCATGACTTAGAAAGCTTGTATTTGTATCAACATGAATATTTTTCTCGATCTAAGCGTTCTGAATTAATTCCTATGTATTTATCTCATACAAATAAAAAAGCTCCGTTATCATGATGTGGGCCATTCATGAGAGAGTTTACTCAGAGAATAATCTTATCCTTTTTCATAAAATCTTTGTTTAATACAAGCAAGCATATTTCTTGTATCGAGGAATAATAAACCATAGTATCATATAAACTTTTCGTCTCAGATATACTTCCATCAGAGTGATGTCTGCTGAAGTATTCATTCACTTACAAGATAGTCTATTTCTGTTTTATAAGCTTTTCAAATATCTACTTTAAACTTTTCTTGAAAAAAACTGCTGATAAGTTCATACTGAAACGACTGTAACAATGCACTATAAAATTCATGCAGTTGTGAATGCTTTCTAAATAAAAAAGAAATTTCTTTTCAGAAAGCACCTGTTTCGTAATTTCCTACTCCCCAGATTTTTCAAAATGATTTGTATCAAACAGCAAAGATAGAATTTGGTTCTTCACTATGTGCATCATACATACGCTTATGTTTTGGTGATTTTTTTAATTTTAGTGTAAAACCCAGTACATTGCTCCAATCCTCTTTTTCATAGTCAAAAAGGGCTTTAGTTTTACTGAGTATACTAGAATACATTTTCCCTAATTTTTCATAAAAAGACTCAGCATCATCTCTATAAAATGTACTGCGTTCCATATCTTTTAAGATAGTATACACAGTTATACCATATGGTTTGAGTAAAAGAGTTTTTTTAAGTGATGTTTGTATTTCTACTTCTGTTTCTTCATTGAGTCAGGCAATAATATCTAAGTTAATATCATGAAATCATAGGCTCTTCGCATAATCTACAAGCTCTCATACTCTTTTCTCTGTTACATATGTTCTATTTTCTATTTTGAGTGTATTTTTTTCAAATGACTGTACTCAAAAACTCACTCTATCAAATCAAAGAATTTTCAAGGTATCAAGTTTCTCAAAAGTAGTTGATGAAGGGTTCAATTCGATTTCTTTATAATATCTATTATCAAAATTAAAATTCTCAAAAATATATGAAAATAGTCGTTTTAACTGCTCTTCTGAAAGTAAACTTGGTGTTCATCATCACACATATATGCCTTCAAAATATGTGTCATGAAATACATCTTTATATGTCTCAAGATAAGAAATCATACTATCAATATATTCTTCAACAGACTGTTGATCACTGTACTTTATAACATTATACATACAATATTTACAGAGTGTTGCACAAAAAGGCAGATGAACATAAAACTTTACACCTCTTCTCTCAGGACTTATCATTTCTTTTTTCCAATGTAAAAATAACTGTGAAGCAGAAATAGTGTTTTTTGGAGTGAAAGAAACGTAATCTAATAAGATTCACTCTTTTTGAGGAAGGGCTTTTTCAAGAATTTTTATTTTTTTTTGTATATCCATACTACACATAGGTATTATCAAATCGAAATAGCAATTCAGGGTAGAAACCTACTGTATATACTGTATTCTTATTATACTTAAGTGTATCTAATAGCTTTGTATATTCATGAATATTTGAATTATATGATTTCTTTATGAAAAACACCTTTACAAAAGAGGATGAAAGATATGGAATGACATGTTGTAGTTTCTCAATATTTTCTTCGTTGTATTCATAAATAAATATATCTATATCAATTCGAAACTGTAATCATTTATTTTTTGAAAAATGAACCAGTTTTTGTAAGAATTCAATATTAAGTAAGTTAATATTAAGTTGTATATTAGTAACTCATGAATAAAAAACATCTTCCGAAAGTATTTCCTGGTTTTTTGCTATTACACTTATTTGATAAAGTCATAGCTTCATACACTTTCTTGTAAGTTCAAATACTTCTGTACTGCTTCATATGTTACTTTCAATTAATACATGCCTTACTCAGCTATCATATACTGCTTCAATATTGGTATCGAGAGTTCAAACTTTATATGAAGTCTGTGAATTAGTAAAATCACCATGGAAGTCACGCACATAGTAGCTCGGGTTCAGTTTTTGTATACCTATATATTCTTTCCAAACACCAGAACATACATTTTTATACATACAATGACTACATACTAAATCTTGCTTCTTATTACTATCATTAATATTATTAATGAGATGTTTCTCATCAACATTTAAATTTTTACGAAATAATGTATTGTCTGTCACTTCTAGTGATGTACCATAGTTTTCTATATAGCATGCAGGAAGGCCTACATAATGTGAGGTAACTCTCTTTTTTTGACGTCGAAGATAAAAAATTACTTTATTATAAATAGGTGCTACCTCTTCATAGAGTGGTATAACTTCATCAAGTATTTTAAGAGCCTCTCAGTGAGGTTGTATAACTCAAATATTAAAGGTATCTATAAACGGAAAGTTCTCAGATAAAAACTTTATAGTATCAAAATAGTTACTTATATTTTGAGAACTAAGAATACTGTTTGTATCTACTTTGATACCAGCCTCATGGAGATTATGGATTCCTTCAATTATTTTATAAAAATTTGAGTATTTAATCCCTATAACTTCCTCAAAAATACCTTTATCCTCCATATGAAATGAAACGAGAGCTAAATAGATTCCATTCTCCTTTAACTGTCTCGCAAAATTCTTATCAATATTTGATGCATTTGTCTGTATCTCAAAAATTGGAGTTACTCATCTCTTTGTGAGAAAGGATTGAATATATCTCAGAGCAAAAATGGTTTCTTTTTGAAAGATCGATGGTTCTCAACCAGATATGGTAACAATTATTTCTCAAGATTCGGTATTTGAATATTTGAGTTTATAATGAAAGTTTCTCACTATATCGTCTATATTTTCTCGAAGTTTTACATTCCTTTCGTTGTCTGTAACATTACAAAAATTACATCGAAAATTACATGCTTTTCCGACCCGAACTATAAGCTGATCTGTGTCTCATATATTATCTCGAATATCTCTCTCCATACCAAGGGCAATTATCTTGTATAAAACAGTGTGGGCACCTATCCTCTATAAAACACTCAGGTTCATGCTCTGTATCAATCCTCTGCTTATCTTCTTGCGAGATTTGCTGTTTAATTCAATAATTATAGGAATAATATTCTAAATAATTCGAGAAAAAACTTTGTGGAAACTTAAAGAATCTTGTCTCAATTCATAATAATTTTATAGTCTCAAATAATGAATTTATATGTTTTCTATAATCAGTAATATCATATCAAAGATAAGTATGATATTTTTGGTATGGTCTATCAAAAGGAAAGTAATTTACAAACTCTAGTGTATCTATTTTATAGTTTTTATAAAGAAAAAGAATATCTCTTGAAAGAGCTGATATATTTAACTTATTGACATGAATAATTATTTTGAGGTAAAGAGCTCTCTCAGAGCAAGTAGTTATATTTTCATATAGTTGTTTAAGGGAGATTCCATCATTTACAATAGTGTCATGAACCCTCCTGTCAGAGCTATGAAAATAAATACTTATTCCTGTTAACCCAGACTTAATAAGATTTCCTAAAAGTTGTGGATTAGAATGATATGAGTTTGTTAAGATACTTATAGATACAAATTTTAAGTGTTTGCAATAAGATATAATATCTATTATATCTGGGTGGAGGAGACTATTCCCTCCATAAAAGCTAATAACAGAATTCTCTTCTCTTATATTCTCCAGCTTCTGCTTTATTTTTTTGAAGGCTATAAAATTCTCCTTATTTCTTAAATCTTGCTCAAGGCAGTATAAGCAGTTATTATTACAGGTGTTAGTAATTCTGAGATCCATGAGTAGCTGTATAATAAGAAAATATTTTCTCAAACATCACACTTGTCTGAGAACAAGAAATTTTATATTGTATATGTATTACTCGGGTGTGCCTTCTCGGATTATCCTTATCATATAAAGAATTCCGTATTGCCGAAACATCTTTTCGAATAAATATACATTCAATTCCCCCCATACTCAATAGCAAAACTGTAATATTTCCTAATTTATAGGTATCCGCATATCTTTGTAAGTCATCGTCACTAAAAATTGTATTATTTTCTAACTTGATAATTTCTCTTAATCCAAGCTTACACTGAATAAATAGTATATCTATTTCTTGAGTTTTATTTTCTTCTTGCACATTCTATATTTAGTAGTAATTGTATAAAAACTATCCATGTCAATCTCATCATAGCTTTCAATCAAAAAAGATTGAAGATCTTTACCGTTAGTAATAATACTATTATATATAAGATATATAACTTTCATATCTATGAAATCTCATGAAAAGTTTTTCTCATATAGATCTCTGTTCCGAGAAATAAAATCATCATAAGAGGCATAATCACTAAAAAGTGACTCATAATCTTTTTTTATTGAGGTTGGAATTTTAGTATCAATAGAATTATTATTATATATGGTATCTATATACTCCTTTTTCTGAATCTGAGTTTTTGCATGGGTTCTGAACATTTCACAGTAACTTGTATATAAAAATAGTACCTTTGTTTCTTTAGAAATATTTGAATATTCTTCTTGAGCCGCAAATGTGTCGAAAAAGACCGAACTCTTTCTAGAACGCGACAATGCCTCTTCTATGTTTCATAGGCAAAGAATTCTAATATCTTCCATTCATAATTGCGATAGTATATCAGACATACTATAAAAAACTCGTAGCTCCATATCTTTATATTTTATTTCTAAAGAGAATTAAAATTTCTAAAAAATCATCTATATCTTTATCTAAAAATAAGTCATTTTTTAATATTTTCATATCTTGAAATAAATCACTCTTTTTTAAGTTACCTTGCTGCAAAAAATATACTAAAATTTTTACTGTACATTTTTTATATAAATTATTACTATAACTCCGTAAGTATAGATAATAATGTAATACTTGAAAGATTGTGTTTCATACTATTATAGATTCATAATCAAGAAATATAATTTTTTCATCATTTTTTAAAAAGTTTTCTGAGTCTATATCTAAGTAGATAGGACCATAAGAATAGTGAGTATCAGTTTGAAGATTTTTTGAAAAAGAAAGTCATTTCGTAAAATTTATACTACTGAGGGTTTGAAAAAATAATAAGGAAGATAAATCCGTTAAAGATATAAAATCTCAAGGTATATATTTATATAATATGAATTCTCCTTCACCAATCTTCAAGATGTTTTCACCATTAAAATAAAAAAAAGAAAGTGAATTATCTTTAAATACCATTATTCTTTCAGTAATAATTCAAACTTTTTCCCTTACCATTTGATCTCCAGTATAGATCCCATTTAGGACTACATGTTCTGAATTAAATTTCGCAGATATATCAAGACAAGAGATTTTATAGATTTCATTTACATTAACAGAGTTCTCTGTAGCTTTTCTTAGTATCTTAATATCACGGAATCAAAGATTCTCTAGGAATGATGTGTAATAAGAAGAGATTATCATATTTTTTTATTCTTTACATCTCATAGTGGATCAAAAGCACTATAGCTTCACTTGTAAATATTTGCGTCCATTCGACTTCATCACCTACAGTCTTCTTTATATTTACAGTCTTCACATTCTTTTGGAAGAAATTTATTCTTCAGCATTCATTGTACAAAATCTCACCTCCATACTTCACCTAAATCATTTTCAAATATACTTCACAAATTACTATCAAATGCTGACATAATTTGTATGAAGCCGTCCGTTGTGATAATGGTCTTTACATTATGATTATCAGTGAGCTCCCCATCGATGACTTGACTCGCCTTTTCTGTGTCTTTCGTAACACAAAAAGGGACACTATCTACTATTTTAAAATATGTATTATATTTTTTATTGAGTTTATAGAGTTTATGAATTGCAAGACTCATCATTGGACGGGAAATACCTGGTCATTGATCCGTAGAATATAACCTGAAAAAATGCCAGTCTGCTAGAGTAAAATTTGAGAGTACCCAATCAAAAATCTTCTCAAAAGCAATAATATTCTTTGGAGTGAGTATTGTAAGAAAATCTAGAGTTAAATTTTGGTATTTTGGAAGTTTTCGAAGCTGCTTAACTTTTTCTGAAAACTTATTTTCAAAATTCTTAACACCAGCAAGTCACTGTATCTGCTTCGCTCACTTCTCATTCACTAAAAAATAATCCCTATTATTAAATTCATGTACAGAAACCATAAGCACAAGCGCATAATTATCATTAAGTCTTTTAAGAGTTTCGTCACTTAGCAATGTTCCATTTGTATTTATTCGTATGAAAATATTTTTTTCTTGAATATAGTCTAGTAATTCCCAAAAAGCCTCAAATACAAAGGGCTCTCATCCAGTAATAATGATATCTCTTGTTCCTTCATTATAGAGTGTGTCTACTATTTTTTTATAATTATCTATCCCTATACTCTTTCGTAAATTCCTATCTTTCAACGGATAGTCGTAATCATTAAAACAATAGTAACAAAATATGTTACATTTACTCGTTACTGTTAAAACAGTTCCAAATGGAATCTCGTCATAAAACGACTTATCCTCGAAAAAATTAAAATCTCAAGTATCTATTTTCTGTATATGTAAAAAAATGATATCTAATAGTTCTCTATCTCCAGATATAATCCAATTTTTTGTACTATAGCTGTTTCGTTCTCAAAAGTTTTTATGACAGAAATATATTTTAGTTTCATTTCACTCTGGACAAAGAAATAAAAGGAAAAACACACCTAAATCTTCCTCAGATATTTTTTGTAATGTATATCAATGAAAGGCTTTTCAGTAAGTGATATGAGGAAATAGAACAAGCGCATAAAATATTTTTGCTATCATAAATTTTTAATTAATTCTACTAGTAGATATAGAAAAACGGTTAATCTCTATGTAATATTCTTTAGAGATTATTTCATTACCATTTCATAATTTATAACCAATAAAGTAGTCGTGATAATAATTTGTAAATTTTCAAACAAAATCATTCATTTTTTTATTCTGAGGAAATATTTCAGGTGATTTGATATAATTATAGTATTTTGTATTTATTATATCATTTTCTTTACTAAAAGCTATGTAAATCAAAAATATATTTTCAAAAGAAATATAAAATCATTTCTTTATTAGATAGTCAATAAGAAACTGGCTGGGAGGATTAAAATACACTTTCTCTAAGTATATTCTATCTTTATCATATGAAAAGTATATCTCATATTCACCATCATCTTTTCAAAGTAGTTTACTTACTTTATAATCTATATTAAGCGCATCTTGTAAAAGGTTATTTATTTGTAGAGTATCTTTAAAGAAGAATATTATTTTAACATCAATCAAATGATTATCTTTAAAGTCAAATATATATGTAAAGAAATTATTCGTCTTATATTTCTTGCCTACTTTTAGGCATATTAAAAATAAGTCTTTGAACTTATGACGATTAATTATATTTTTTTTAAATAAATGATGTAAAAAACTTACCTTAGATACAAAACCTAGTTCTGTTCATCAAATATCATCATACGAAAAAACAAGAAATGTATTCTCTTTATTACCAGTAATGTAATTTGTATCAAAATCAGTTATACAGTCTAATACTTCTTCATATTTTTTCATGATTCATTCATCTTAAATAGTTTATTACACTCAATGCAACTTATCTTCTCCTTATCATAATCGTTAAATACATCACCTAATTCACTCAAAAATATATTCGCTTTTTTATCTATGAGTTGTTTCTCTGATCTAAAATCACCAAAATTATTAATATTAATATTCTTACAATATGCTCAGTGGAAGAATATCTTATTTATTCAAACCTCTAGCCAAGGTCACTGATTTAGCATATAACAACCGTTATAGAAATTTTTATTAAATTGAGAAAAATCCATCGTTTTAAAATCAAAAGAAACAAATCATCTTTCATATATTATATTTGGGTTAATTCCTTGTGTGTACGCACAAAATTTTTTCGCTAGTATGAAATATTGTATTTTATCTCTACGACTTAAACTATCTCCTCATACTAAGTCTAGAGTAATCTCAGAATTAATCTTAGAAGTTAATTTCATCAAATAGAGGAAATTACTCATGTATTTTTTGTTAAGTTCAAGACCCTTATCTAAATTCAAAGTAAAAACTATACTTACATTTTTATCCTTAAATATCTCTTTTATATAGAGGTTTCCTTTATCTAATTTTCATAAATCTCATCTTATATCAAAAGTAATTTCCTTATTTTTTGTATTTGAAATTAAAAAGTTAAATATATTATAATGCTCATTATTAAATATATCTAATAAAATATGTATCTTTTTTATATTAGGAAAGTTTTCATATAGATAATTATCTAAAGATATTAGCATATCATTTCAAACAAATTTTCCTTTATTCTTACTATTTGAGCATCATAGGCATCACCGAGGACATTCATAGTCATCATCAAATATATTAATAATAACAGATTCTAAATTAAATATACTATTCATAGCTTATAATATTTTATCTAATATCCTAAAGTCTCTGTCATATCATATAGTTTTAGCAAGATCATAACTCTTTTTTATAAGTTCTTTTTGATTATATTTTTCTATTAGCAAAAAAATATCAAGCCCCTCATTCATTTTCTCTACTTGGGTAAATAATTCTATATCTTTTTTCTGTTCTTGAGAGAGATAAGATAATTGCTTCATAATCCAAAAGTGAGTATGAATATCTCTATAAACATACCCATCTGTATCAAGAACAAACTGAATATCAGAAGTTGGTTTTTCATAATAGGAATAGAATGTATAGATTATAGAATCTTGTAGTTCTACAAATTCCTTAAACTTCCCTAACAACGCAAATGATGGGATATTCCATCTAATAGTAGAAAAAACAGGAATGAAATTAAACTTTTTGTACCCAAGACTTATAAGCTTTCTTAGTAATTCCTCAGATGCAGCAATAGTATTAGGATTTAATATGAAATTTACTGTTATATTTTGGTACTCCCTGAGAGATTTTTTTTCGTATATACTACTTTGAGATTCTGTATCAATCGAAAAGTAGAGTTCTATTTTCTGAGCCTGAAGATACTCAGCAACTGCGTTATTTATCAGTATCCCATTTGTTCATAAAGAGTACCGTATATTTGGTATACCAGAGTTGTATGCAATAAACTTTTGTATACCTGCATAATCAAGCATTGCCTCTCATCAAAAAAAATTAATCAGTAGAGAATCAGCTTGATTATAGTTTTTTCTTAGAAAATTTGAAAATTCTCGCAGCCTTGCCTCTGTTTGATATTCTGACTCAAACTCTAAATCACAATACTTGCATCGTTTATTGCACTGCCGAGAGACTATCAGTTCGAATAATATATTATTCATACTTAAGAAGAAAATATTCAATAATAACGGGTAACTAGATCTGTTCCATAATTCTTATTTAATTTTTTATTTAACAACTTATCCTTTAATAAGACAAGGTATGCTAAGTTTGTTGAATTCTTCTGTTTATGGGCATCTTTCATAAGCTGAGCAATACGAGTAAGGAAAGTCTCTTTACTTATATAAGTATCTATATAACAATATAAATAAAACTCAACAGTCTCAATATCAAGTTTCTTACATAGTGTATCTATAAATACTATATCTTGTACTTGTTTTCCTGTGACCTCTATAGATTGGAACTCTTTATAACTTTCATCTAGTCCCCAAGATCTCAATAATTTTTTAAAGAATGCTTCAAAGTCTAGGCCGTAAATACTAGCACATAGCTTCATGATAAATAAAAAATCAATTTTTTCATGCTTATTAATGTTCTCCTCCTCTTGAAAAAGTTCTTTTATAAATTCACTATCATTGTAATATAAAAATATAAGGTCTTCTGCAGTATCATATGGATAAATCTTCACAAGGTACTTATCTCTTATGATATCACCCTTGTCAGATATATAGTATTCTTCTGAAAACCATTGTTTTTCGCTTACAAAAAGTGAGCATCAATTACATATTGGACTAAACATTTTATTGTAAGAAAGTTCATATATCTGTTGTAGTGTCATGTTTTGGAGATCGTCTACACTTCCTATAATTCACCTCCCATCATCATATCATTGCAAGTAACTGCATACTAATATGTCTCATGCTGCACTAATATATGGGGTACTCCCACATTTTTCGGAAATATGTCTCTCGTCTACTGTTTTTTCACTTGCTCTTATAAGAGCAGGAGACTCAAATTTATTATTATATCCAAATAAGTAACTCTGCTTTGTAGGTAAGAGTCATCAAAAATTCGTGATATTCTTTATACTTCATGAACAGCCTATACTATCACAAATTTTATAAAATTTTTCATATTCACTATTTGCAAAATAATTGTTAAGGAGTTCAAGTGAGACAAAAAATCATTTCTTCTGCATCTTTTGAGCAAACTCTAAAACTCTCTTTAATGAGTCTCATCAGGAGAGAAATTCATAAACCTTTTCCCTAATAGAAAAAATTCAGATAAATATATCTATCTGCATTCAAGAATCTTTCATTTTCTCTAAAATTTTGATATGTTCCTCTCATACTTTTTGTCCTTTTTGTGAAAAATTAAGATGAATTGGATATCCAGAAAAACTGTCGTAAAGATATTCTAAAAATGCGAGAATTTCAGGATGAAGGAAAGCATCTCCAATTCACGATATATCAATAAAAGATATTGATTCCTTATTCTTTACTAAAAAGTCAATTATAGACTTAAAATCTCTTGAATCTACAAAGACTTTCTTCGAGAGGCTTGAATTTATACAAGATTTACAGCGTAGTCAGCAATAAGAAGAAATTTCTATTTCTATAGGGTACTTTTCCATACAAAGATAGGTTTCTTTTACTTAAAACAATCATCTCTTGATTGAATTTCATTATTTAATACTTTTTTAAAAATATTCTTAAGTACTTTCTCCTTATCTGATCGAGGATTAAGGTTTTCTAAATATGTTTCAAAACTACTCTCTGGGGATTTTCAAAGATAAACTCGAATGACCGCATTTAGGAAGTCTCAATCAAAAGAAGTATAACAAGTTTTATAATCCTCATTTCAAAAAACAGGATTACTACAATAATCTTCTCAATCTTCACTCATTAGAATATCTACAGCTGTTTTTCACTCATAACTTATTCATTTATACATTGCATCCTTTCAAAGGATATCATCAGAGGATATTTCATAATATCATTCCACTAGTGATCATAGATCAAGTTCTCAAGCAGAGGAACATACATCATAAAGATGAGCTATACTATATACATCGTTTTCGTATATTTCATCCTCTAATGATTCATCTCAGAAATTCATTTTTTCTCCTTTAGTCTTTACTATCTCTTTTATTTCTTCAGGAGTAGATGCTTTATTAAGAGCCTCTAATTCGTTCTGAGTAGTATTTCAATTTTCAGGTTGCCGTTCATCTTGAATAAGAATTTGAGAGCCATTTGGATTTGATGGAGCAGTCTGATTCGCTTGGTCAATATTATTATTTCATGAGCTTAGACTAACGCTTCAGGTATCTTTGGAGCACGAAGACATAGAAATAATACATAAAGCTATAACTGTGAAAATTTTTAGATGATTCATAAAATGGTATATTATGTATTTAATCCTTAAATAAAACATATTAATTCTAGCTACAAGTAGGCAAATTCAAAGAGTTTTAATGTTTATAGTATTTACATATATATTTTTTAATTTAAAATCGCTTTTGTTTGCACTGTAAAAAAATCATTATATTCTTCAGGAATTCAAGAGCACCTATCATTAAAAACACACTTTTTACACTCATTATCCTTTAGCTTTCCAAGATCTGTAGTACTTTCTATATCTCAATGAAGCAAATCATGAACTCTTCTTTCTATTCTATAGTTATCAAATAGACTCTTCCAGTAAGCCTTATCGATATGGCAGAAAGGGATATTTTCTAAAACAAGATTTATATCCAACTTAGATGCAAAATCCAAAATATCTATAATATATGGAGTAGACTGCTCATAAGAAACAAGCAGTTTCTTTTTTTCATTTACACTAAATAGTCATAAGTCATATGCATATGCAAACTGAGCTCTATTAACTGAAAATTTTGAAAGAAGAGTAACTAGCGGGAGTAAATACTTATAGTTTCTTTTATAGATAACTGTGTTTGTATCTAAAGTAAAGTTTCTATCACTCCTACAAATCTTTTCTATATTTACTAGCGCTCTAAATATATGGTCAAAGCTATTTTCTGATCAAGTAACAAGGTTATGAATTTCTTTATAGCCATGGACCGAAATAATTACTCAGGATAATCATGCAGCATACAATTCATGAACATACTCTTCTTTTCTTAATCCAAAACCATTTGTATGAAGTCTGATATGAGTAAATCAGTTCTCTTTTGCAAACCTAATATAAGCTAATAAATTTGAATCTAAAGTAGGTTCTCCTCAGGAAAATATTAAAAACTTCTTTCATTTCTCAGCTGAGCTTGATATAAGAGAAAACACCTCTTTATCTGTCATATTTTTGGAAAATGTTTGTCTGAGTTTGTTTTGATAACAAAAATCACAATGAACATTACATGTATATCATAAAAATATTTCAATACCGTCTTGAAATCGAATATCTCAAGGTGATATATTACCATCTACTTCCATGACTCCCGTGACTTCCATGACTCCCGTGACTTCCATGAGTATAGGTAGTACTAGAACTGTTAACAGAGGGAGTTGAACTATAATGACCATTAACTATTCAGCTCCCATGATTACAAGTACTTCATGTAATCCTTACGAAGGTTTCACCACTTTCTGGAAGGCTAGGCGAATAGCTACTACTATGACCTGCAACTACATCCTCTACACCAGCAAATAAGGCAGCTCAGGCACTTATTCCAAGTGCATCCTTTTTAGTTATTTCTCAGCTTTCATCCGTTAGAAAATTCTTAAGCGATTTCTTGAGTTTCGGAAATATTTTCTTCTTTACTGCTGGCATATAATGTAAAATAAAAATTATATATAGAACTAAGTATAGTATTTTTTAGAAATATTCAAGTCATGCTTCTTTACAAAGAAAGCATTATTTATCTCCCTATCCAAGACATAAATATTTTCTCTACCTCAGGATCTCTAAGTTTCTCAAAGATAGTATCGAGGATAGCCATTTGTAATTTCATTTTTTCATCTTTTACAAGAGGAGTATACAAGCTTCCTGTTGTTTTAAAATTATGTATGATATCTACTCCAAGGTACGGCTTATACACATGATCATTATATCCTGGTAGTCCATCGAGAGTACTCGATTGTACAGCTATTTTTGTAATATCACTCTTCATCATAACTTCATAGTTTTTTTGTCCAGACTGTTGAGGATCTGTCATAAGAAAGTCGTCCATTCCCATGCGTCATAGCATACGAGATTCATCACTTGCATATATCTTTCCATCATAGTTATACGCTACCCCTCCAACAGCTATTCAGCTTGGACTTCGAATATCCATAAATGCAGGATCATAGGTATTAAATATTTTCTGAAGATATACTGAGCTTATTTGTTCTCTAAAAAATGTTCCTCATTTATTAATTTCAATAACATAATCTAGAGCCTGAGTATAAAACTCTATCCACTCATCCGAATTATATGCAAGAGTATCCATATCTGCAGCAGCAAAACCATACGGATTAAGCCATCTAAGAAAAATTCCATCAAGACCCAGTTTTTGGTATTCATCAATAATTTCTTTATAGCGAGGAAGTGTCTGCTTTGTTGCCGTGAGGAGAGCTCATATTTTTCACATTCCTCGTTTTTGTTTTTCTTCACTCACTCTTTGGAGCCAGTAACTCACCTTTTCAAAGCTATTTCCATCATAACCAGTACGAGAGGCATTATGTGAAACTTCATCACCATCAAGACTTGTACATATATCAACTCAATTATCCAGGAGCCAGGTAAGCTTTTCCTCTGTCATAAGCGTGAGGTTTGTCACAAGAGAGAATGTTACTTGTTTTCCCAAATGTTGCGCTCTATCTGTTGCATACTCTACAACATATTGTACTACAGGATAGTTTACGAGCGCTTCTCCTCATTGGAATTCAATAGTTAATACAGGAGAGTTTGTATAGAGAATCGTATCAACAACTTTTTTCGCTGTTTCCTCTGACATATCAAACTCTTTTGCTGACATAGGAGCGACAGCAGCATGACAATACTTACACTTATGATTACAGCGAAGTGTTATGACAACCATGTGAAGCGTTGGACCAACTCCCACAAAGTGATTCTTCATAGCAACACTCCCTATCATAGCATCCTGATACAGGTCATTCTTAATAAACCCCTTCTTTTCAAGATCCGAAAGATCAGCAAGTGTATCAAAATTTCAAGCAATAAAGTTCTGAAAATCTTCACTATTTAAGAAGTGAAATTTCCCTGCATCATTTGTAATAAGATATGTCTCGGCATCAAATTTCTTAAATCTAAAGAATCCTACTCTATCGGTAGAAGTTTCTTTAATTTTTTGTAAATCTACAGTCATATATTTTTATAAAGAGAGTACATAATTCATAAACTCACGGAAAACTTCTATGACTTCAACCTCTGAGTCTCAAGAAATAGTGAGTATATCTTTTTTAAAGCTTATCTTTGCTACTTCTGAAAAATCAGCAATAGCTGCTATAATTGCTTCAGTATCATAAATTGCAGTAGATATTTCAAAGGTCTTTTCCATAGTCTATTTCTCTTTATTTTTAAACATATCTTTCACTCCTGAAATAGCCTTTGGATCTACCGTTACTTTTGGTTTCTGAACTTCTGACTGACTTTCTTCTTCAATTTCTTTAAGAATCTTCTCTATTTCTTCTTCATCTATCTTAAGATCAGGGTCATTTTCTATTTCCTTTAATATTTCATCAATGTCTTTATCAAAATCTATTTCATTTTTTTGTGCACTATCAGTATCAAGAGATACAAAGTTTTGCATATCAAGAGGGCCATTAATAGCCTTTGTAACTATAGCTTCGCGAATTACCTTATTATCTTTTTCAAGTTTATCTCTCAGATACACGTCGAGAAGTTCATCCGAAAACTCACCTATCACTATTTTCGGCTGGATATCTACTCCATCCTTTCTAGTAAACTCTAAAACAATATTTCCATCCGTATCATGCTTAAAGAAAAAATATCACTTATCCAGGTGATTATACGCAGCTTTGAGGATAATATCTTTTGGAAATATTCCTGTATCTATCAAGAGTTCAAAACTCTCTCCCTCTATAGTTTCTTTTAAAAAAGAAGACATAATACTGTATTTAAAATATAACTTACCCTTAAGTATAAAGGCTCTATATATATATCAAATATTTATCTCTCTTTTATGTTAAAAAGTTCTCTAGTTCTCTTTAAAAAACTCAAAGAGCATCCAAATGCGTATAAGATCGAGTTTTTCTAAGAAGTAATACTATCTAAAAGCCTCGAATTTCATCAAGGTTTTTCACGTAAAATGTAGTCTTTTATACAAAGGATTTTTTCCATATGCTATATAAGTAAAAAACTATTGTTCGGTAAGAACCCTATGGTAAAGTAAATAAGTTAGAGTATCGTACTTGACTCTGATTCCACAAAAAAAAGAAACTATAGATATTATATTTAACTTACTGAAAAAATGTTTTCACCCAAATATTCATCAGAACAATACAAAGAATTTCAGAAAAATCCTAAAACATATATCTGATATCAGATATTTAATGCTTTTCTTTTTTTGATTGTATTCAAAGCAATATTCTGGATTATTGGTGACCTTTGAACTAGTTTCTGAATATTATGTCTTTTAGCAAAAGCATTCAAATAAAAGTTTATTTTTTACCCGATATACCTCGACAACACTGCAACACTTCTTTCTTCGTTCATCTTGCCTTCACGGATCATAGATTGAATCTCGGTAGGAGTATAGAATCACACTTCTATACCATGAGTGAGTTCATCTCCGTGGAGGGCCTGTTCTCATGACTGAGTCACAATCTCTCAGGTCACGTAGTAGAGTGTCCACTCAACTGTAGCTCAGGCTTTTGAGATATGGACGATTTCTAGATTGCTAAGTTCATCAATTCAGCATTCTTCTTTTGCTTCTGCTTCTGCGGCCTCTATGACACTTTTTTGCAATCTTTCATCATTTCATCTGAGCTCTAAATATGATTCCAGGTCATCAAAGACTTTTCCTCCTGGAAGCCTATAGTCAAAATCACCCAGTTCCATACGGTGTTCGCGGGTAAGAAGAATTTTTCCTTCATCGTTCTTCAATATAAGTCGTACACCTGGTGGACGAACAGCTCGTTCGTATCATTTTCATGATAGCCGTTCTACAGCTACAAGTTTTCCCTTATACACTATTTCCCAGATATTTTCACTCATGGAATATTTTTAGAAATTAATCTTCAAATTTTGGCAGGTATTCCTTTTCATAACGTTCCTTACATTCTTCGATAGTTTTGAGAGCTTCTTCTACTCCGAAGAATCATTTTACTTCACACGTTCAAGGTTTCTTGAGATGCTTATACATATTGAGGTAGTGCTCTGTTTCTTTCTTCCAGTGGTCTCCTAATTGATCCATATGGGTTATGTGGTCTTGTCTCTTGTCATCATTTACTACTGCAACGATCTTATCATCGACCTCACCTCCATCTATAAATTTAATCACTCCTATAACTCTGAGTTCTACCAGTGACCCAGGCACAAATGGTTCTGTTACGAGTGGAATAACGACATCTAGCATATCATCATCTTCATCCCAAGTACATGGGATTGCTCAGTAGGCAAAATTATAAGCGAGCGATGAATAACCAACTCTATCTAATTTCAAAGTACCTGTTTCTGTAATAAACTCATATTTATTAATCGTTCCAGGATTAATTTCTACAAGAGTATTAATGAGATTATTTTCTTCTTCTCCCTCTACAAATGGTGGGAGTACATGAAGAAGATTTAACATATATTTACTTGGTTTATGCTTAATATTTGCCATCGGAAAATTATATTTATAAGATTTAAAATCTTCTGAATTATAAGTATAATACTCAGAAATCAACTCTAAAATACTTTAAAAATGATATCTCTTTGACTTATTATCTGACGCTTTCAGCCACTGCATAGGGGGCATATACTCCTGATTGAAAAATCGCTCAATGAAAATCCTGCTACTCTTGTTTTGATAGGCTCTAGTGAAAATAAAGACGAAAAAAATCCTTATAGCTATGTGCAGAGAAAAGAGTTTATTCTCTGAGAGTTTCCTAAGACGCAACCTCACCTCTGAATCTCCTCTCCTCAAGGAGAGGAGGGTAAAAATATGAGGTATTTATACAATCAAGTCCCAGAATATGTAAAAATTCTCTCAAAGAAACTCAGATACACCCAGACACCTCACGAAGAGGTGCTTTGGCATCTTGTAAGAAATAGAAAGTTTCATAATTTAAAATTCCGAAGACAACATGCGATCTGAAGATATATAGCAGATTTTTATTGTGATGAAAAAAAAGTAGTAATCGAATTAGATGGAGTAATTCATGAAAGACAAAAAGAATATGACATGATTCGTGATGACATAATTGAGTCCCATGGAATACATGTAGTTCGCTTAGCAAATAGCTCACTAGAGAATTACTCGCCCAAACAGATATATTCTAAGCTCGAACAAGAGTTACAAAGCCTCTCTCTCCTTAAGGAGAGAGAATTCAAGAGTGAGGTTTGTAAAATAGACCAATGAAGTCTCTCTATTGCAGCTCTCCCTGACTTTCCTGAAGACTCTGATTGGGTAGCTCATATACTTTTACACATTCCAGAGCGAGTAAGTGATTGCTATATATATTGTGGTGATACAGAAAATGATTACGCTATTCAGGTTCTCAAGAAACTAGAAGATACTCTTCCATTTACCCTTCATATAATAGAAATAGACAGAAAAGAACTTCCTATCTCATGAACACAGGTTCGTAAGGATCTAGAACAGAATGATATTGGGAGTCTGAAAAAATCTCTCTGAAAAGAAACTTTCAAAAAACTAGATAGTATTTTGTAGTTCTTTTCCCTTACATAAAGGAAAAGATTCAAGATAGAGTTAAAAACTTTTCTTGCTTTTTCTCTCTAACCCTCTATAATCTCGACATATTTTTATATATAATTTTTAGAAAATGCTAGATCAAGCAAAACAACAATTAGAAAAAGCGCTTCATCACCTAGAAGGGGAATTTGGAAAACTCCAAATGGGGCGAGCAACTCCAGCACTCGTAGAGGATGTGATGATAGAGCAATACGGGAGTATGCAACCACTCAAGAATTCTGCTTCTCTCAATATTCTTGATCCACAAACTCTTTCAATTGCTCCTTGGGATAAGGCTCTAATTCATCCTATTGCAAAAGCGATAACTGATGCAGGAATCGGTCTCAACCCTCAAGCACAAGCTGACTCAGTACTTATCAAAGTACCTCAGCTTACTCAGGAGCGAAGAACTGAGATGTGTAAAGTCGTGAAAAAGTTTGCAGAAGAAGCAAAAGTCTCTGTGAGAAATGTTCGAGGAGATTTTGTAAAACAGATTAAAAAGCAAGAAACTGATAAAACTCTCAGTGAGGACTGAGCGAGAGACATCGAAGGTGATCTACAAAAACTTGTTGATGAACATAACAAGACCATTGATGAGGCTGCAAAGAGAAAAGAATCAGAGATAATGAAAGTCTAAAAATCTTTTGGACTTCACATAAAAAAATATATAATCCCCCCGATTTAAAACCTATTATTAATTTATGGCAAAAGGAAAAAGAACATACGTAGCATACTACTCAACAGAGACTGGAAATATGGTACACTCAACAAATATACAAAAAAAGAATTACGAAGCAGGAACAAAAGGACCTACTCTCAGAAAATACAATAAAGTAACTCGTAAACACGAGGTTCTCAAGATGAAAGAAATTAAAAAAGGATCATAATTTTTTATGTTTTCTTGTTAAAGACGTTTCTATGAAGCGTCTTTTTTATTCATATATGATTTAAGGCACTAAAAAACTCCCAGGACCAGGAGTTTTTTAGTGTAGTACTTTGTATTAGAAGTATACCTTTGCATTGAGTTCTCGGTAAGCATTCGTAACGATTGCTTTCTCTCGAGTTTTTCTTTTTTTGAGCCCCTTTATTGCGTAACGTTCTTTTTTAAGCTTTGTTACGATTCTTGATCCAAAAAATAATTTCTTGTATCTGAGAAGGAGTTTCTCATTTGATTCATTGTCTTTTCTTACTGCGTATATCATAGTAGTTCTATCCCCTTATAGGAAGTGATTGGTTAAAGTGGACCTATTGTATCTTTATTTTTCGTTTGTCAAACAAAAAAAGCTTCGTACTATGTTCACACTATCATTTTATCAAAATATATGAAGCAAGAACGAAGAAAACGAGCTGAATCAATTAGTCAAAAACTCTTAAGCGAATACCTAATATCTGACCTTCAGGAAATGTCATCTGAATTTGGTATTATTACTATTACAGCAGTTGATATTAGTAGTGACCTCTCATATATTGATGTATCTGTAAGCTCTCTAAAAAATACAGAATTATTAACAAAGCAGCTCTCAGAACATGCTCATGATATTCAGAGACTCTTAGGAAGGAAAATAGAATTCATTAAAGTTCCTCGAGTGAGGTTTCGCTATGATGAAAGTGGAAAAACTTCGTTTGAAATACACCAAACTCTTCAAGAATTAGATATAAAGTAAGTCATGCTAGAGAAAATACTCACACTATTTACGAAAAAACTAAGTAAAAAGAAACAGGCTCCTTGATCCTCATATCAACAGAGTACTTTTTTTGATAATGAGAGATCAGGCTCTCTCTTTCATAGGAGGAAAAAGAGTCCTCTTCAAGGAAACCTAAAGAAATCACTCCATAGTTTTTTTATAGGACAAAAAATCATACTATCACTTATCTCAATAACTATAATTCTTGCTATATGAGCTTTTCTTGTATTTTGACCATTATTTAATATAGATAAAATCTTTATAGAAAAACAATGAAATATAATCAATATAAATCAGGCTTACTCTAGTGTAGATTATATTAGATGAAGGAACTTACTCTTTATTGATACTCAGGATCTTGAAAAAAGAATTATAAAAAATCAAAATACTATCAAGAATATTCGCTTTGAAAGTGCTTTTCCCAAAACACTTAATTTATATCTTGAATGATATAAACCTCTTTTTCAAACTGAGAAATACCTCATACTCGAAAATTGAGCCCTAGTAGCTTCAGAGAACTTCATTGATGATCTTCCAAATATAAAGGTGTCTGAAGATTTATACGAAAGATCTCTCTTTAATAGAGTGTTAAATAGCGATGATTTACGTAATATTATCTTACTGCAAAATGAACTCTCTCGAAATATCGTTGGTTTCTCTTCCAAAGTTTTATACTATCTCCCTGCAGAAAGAGAACTCATTATTAAAAATAGTATTTGAAACCTATTTCTATTTGACCTCACAGGAGACCTTACAAAACAAATTAAAGGTCTAGCTGTCTTCTCAAAAGAATGAGGAAACGTTATAGAGAGAAAATATATCTATATTGATGTGAGGATTCTTCAAAAGTTATTTGTATGCGAGTACGAAAATGAGTTTTTATGCCGAAAAAATCTCAAAGATATATACTCAGAGACTATTTTTCAGAATTTTCCTGTAGAGACTTCTCAATCTGAACAATAAGACCACCTGCTATATCATTATCAAATTTTAAAAGATCTACAAGCCTAGAGATAATAAGGAATAATCATCTTCATCTGATAGAGTGGTGTTTCCCAAAATCCTTATTCTCATGTACTAACCGTAACTGTTCCATTTCCTGTGCTGTTTTTGCATGGTCTCATTTACCTGTATCAGTGACATATGCTTTTATATACACTTCTCTAGTATCTTTTCGCTCGACCTGGATATGCAAAGTATTTATATCTAGATGCCTACTCCCATACTCAATCGCATTATTGTTTAATTCATCGATAATGAGAACAATTCTTGTTCTCCATTTTGGCGTGACACCAAATTCACGGCAAATATCGTCAGTAAGTTCTCTAAGAATTTTTGCATTTCGAAAATCTGACTCATAAGAAATAACTATATCTATAGATGAGTTCCTACATATATTACTAATGGCCGCAGTTCGGTCATTTGGAGAACAGAAATCTTCAAGTGTAAATCGTTGCATAGCTCTACTTATGAGTATCATACCCATTATAACAAAAAAGACATAAAAAATCAAAAAAGCATCCTATTTAAGATGCTTTTTTGAACAAGGACCGCAGATAACTATTATCTTACAGACTCTTTAAATGTTTTACCAGCTCTGAATACAGGAGATTTCATAGCAGGAATTTTGATTGCTTGTCTTGTTCTTGGGTTTACACCGTTTCTAGCAGCTCTTGAAGCTACTTTAAAAGCACCAAAACCAGTAATATTTACTTCTCCACCTTTAGCAAGTTCAGAAGTGATAGTATCGATCATAGAACCGAGTACTTTCGATACAGCGTCTTGAGAGAGACCTGCAGAAGCTGCAACAGCTTTAATAAAGTCTTGTTTTTTCATAATACGAAAATAATTATATAAAATAAACACTCTTGATTGTAGCGAGCAATTACGCTTTTTCAAGTTTTTTTTGTGTTTTTTCCCTATATTATGCGAATACCTCTTTAAAAATACTATTAAATTGGCTTAAAATAGCTAATTTCAAGAATATATAGAATATTTTAAAATTCCTAAAAATTCGCTATTATCTACTGTAGTAGCAAGGTTTTGGGAATATTTCCCAACTTTTGAAGTAGAGTATATTGTCGATTTAGGTTTTGTGAAAAGCTCACCTGCTCCAGTAACTTCTACCTTATAATTCGCCTGATTTGCCGTTGGATTAAATATTGTTAAATAGTTTCCATCTGTTAACAGAAGTGAGGAAATTGTAACATCTTGAAAATCAAATGAATCTGAGGGTCATAGAGTACGAACACCTCCTGAGCGAGACTCTGTAAATGTTCCTGTACCAGATAGTCCTCAGGTCGCTCCTATAACATTCCATATTAAACCTGTTGACGAAATATCCGTAAACCTCAAAGTTCTCACCGAATTTTTATTATCAGCATCATCTAATGTAAAGAGTGGTATAATATCTGTTGAATATGCTCAAGCTGCCAAAGATCACGTATATGAGCTCGTTTCACTATCAATATCATAGTTCATGACACCATTCTTCCTCCCTAGTCCAAAGTATTCAAGATCTTGAGATTCGCTATCGCTTTCAATATAACCATAGCCATTATCTTTAATTTGCAGTAACGCGAGCTCTAGTGCTCATTCTGCTCCAGCATAGGCCTTCATATAATCTTCCCTTCATCGTCAATCCTGAAGTTCTTGTAATACAAGGTTAAAAGTACTCACGGTAAGTATGAGTAAGAATCCTATCATCATTATCGCAGCTATAATAGAGTATCACTCTGGTCATGTAGAAGTATATTTTTTCATAGCTTTACTTTGTTTTTATAGACCGTTCACTAATAGTTGTTTGCACTTGTATAGTACTAGCTTTCAAGAGATTCGATGCTAGTCATTTTCCAAGAGCAGGACGAACCGTCATTATAACAGTTACCTTTGGTATAGTATCGTTCGTAAGATAGAAATCTAATTTTTCAATCGCAACATAGCTATTTGTGAGAGGAAATCTCTCTGATCATTCAACTTTTAAAACTCTACAAATATTTTCTTTATTCTCTCATATACTTCATGGTTTTAAGAAGTCAGCACACTCACTAATATTATCTACAGGGAGCCATTTACTTAAAGTTGTATCCCAATTTCAAATCACATATTCTATATCTGTACCATAGCTATCATCAAGACAAAGTTTTGTCTTAGCACTTGTTGAAGTACTTACAGGATCAGGAACAGAAACAGGACAGGCTGACAAACCAGCATTAATTGTTCATTTTATTTTTCATTTTCTAATATTTTCAGATATATCTTCCATTACATTCTTAACGTTTTCCTGCATAATACGATTCAACTCTACCCTCGTAGACATCTGTGAAGAAAAGAGAAAAATAGTCATAACCGATACCATAATAACACCAAAAATAGCTATGGAGACTATGAGCTCTATAAGAGTAAATCAAGGATGTGAAGTTTGTTGTTTCATATTTTCTATATACGTCTCCAATCAGTAATAACAGTTTGAATATCAAACTCATAGTATCAACGCTTATACCAAATTACCTTCGAAATAACTTTGTAGGCATTATCTATAACGAGTCCATTTTCATCTAATAGTTCTTCTACCTTGAGATACCTATAAAATGGTGTTTCATCTCCTCAGGGGCAATATACATATCGTCTCTCACTATCAAGACAAAGCCTATAAATATTCATACCTACAATATCAGCTTTTCATTCAGGAATAGACGTCCCAAGCTTATTTACTTTCGTCATAATTCATGAGACCGAAGAATCATTCATAAGAGTATAATACACTCAGGGAGAAAAGACTTTTCCAGAATCTATTAGATCTGTTGGTGTAGGTTGATTTGGAAGATTAAATTGATTCCACACTTTAAGTGTTTCATAATTTGTATCTCGAATATTCCTTATAAGCTCTATTTGCTCACGGGCTAAGTTAGAAGCTATAATAGAATTTTTATTTCGCTCATTAATACTAAGTGACGCAGCAAGTAGAGCGTAAATAGAAACAAGCCCCAGAGAAAATACAAAAATACCTACAAGAACTTCAATTATAGAAAATCCAGAATATGTGGGGCTCCTTTGACGCATACTATGGACTTAATAATCAGAAATATATGACCTAGTATAATACTCTATTTCTTTTTGCAAAACAGGAGTAGTCGCTCATTTATAAGATGCGAGTATCCTCACGATATTTGGTGTAGAAATCCCCGAGTCAGGTCTAGAAAAAATAGCCCCACTTCCCGAGATTGCATTAAAAACAAAAAGAGATTCATCATTACTTGTTGAGATATCATTAATTTGAATACCTTGAGGGAGAGCTTTTGTTTTTAAAAGCTCAGCTGAGGAAAGTGTACTAAAGTCTAAGCTTCATGTATGCCCAAGAGTATAGTAAGAAACCTGCGTAGCTCATGATGAAAAATACAAACCCACATGTAGGTTTCATGAGCCAGTATTAATACCATTAATAGCTAAATTTCTTGCTTCTGTAAGACTTTGTACAATTTCTTTTACTCCTTGCTTTACCAGAACCTTCTTTTGATGATGTGCATATGGTAAATATGTTGCTAGACTTACCATACCTAAGATTGTGATAACGATCATCAATTCTATAAGAGTAAATCATCATCTACTATATTTAGTATGTAGCATTGTAAACTCCATTTTAAGAAACAGTTTGAGTAACTTTCAGAATCGCTCCAAATATTGCAAAGGCAAACCAAAGAACAAATACTCAGGCCACAAGTATAGCAATTGGTTCTATCCACTTTGTGAGGCTTGCTAGAGAATAGTTTACCTCTCTTGTATATTGCTCAGTGAGTTTTTTACTTACGCTATCAAGAGAAGCTGTTTTTTCTCATACTGAAAGCATCTGAAGAAAATCTAATGGGAAAAATTGATGTTCAGGATCAACCTCTGTCATTGAGTCAACAATTTTCTGTCCTCATGATACTTTATGCATTACATCGTTCAAATGTGTTTCATACACTACATTATTGAGAGATCTTGCTGTCAAAGAAAGCGACTTTGTAACAGGGACTCATGAAGCTATGAGACTTCACATATTTGTTGAAAGCGAGGCGAGAATATAATTTTTATATACTTTCCCAACTAGAGGAAGACCTAAAAGAAAATAATCAAGGTTTGCTCTTCATTTTTCTGTATTTTTATACCCATAAAAAAGAACTATTCCTGTTAGTAACAACAATATAAGTACTGGCCAGTTAAAGATAACAAAATTAGAAGTCGCTACGAGGGCCTTGGTCGCAAGTGGCAGCTCTACTTCGGAGGTTTCAAATAATTGACTCACAGCTGGAATTACATAGGTGAGTACAATAATTATTGCAAGAAATAAGAAGAGAAAGATAATTATAGGATACGTAAGAGCTCATTTTATTTTTGATCTAAGATCGTGACTCTTTCGAAGATTTTCAGCTAAATGACCAAGTGATAAAGAAAGTTTTCCTGTCGTTTCCCCAGATTCAACAATAGAAACTTCTCATGAAGTAAATATTTGCGGGATTTTCTTCATAGACTTACTAAATGAGTCTCAACTAGAGACATATGTTTGTAGCTCTACGATTTTTTCTTTAAAGAACTTATTCTTTATTTTCGTCTGAACTGAATTTAAAGTCTCGGAGATAGTTACTCATCCATCAAGCATTACAGATAGATATTCATAAAAGTTAAATTTATCTATAAGAGAAACTTTTTGGAACATAGGAAGTTCAATGTTACTCATATGTGATTATTTATAGTACAAAGTAAGAGGGATTTCTGCTTGAATATTTCATGATTTCTCATTCATAGGATAGTTAAACCTTGTAATATAAAAGCGATATTTTCATTCTTGGCCTGTAAGGTGTGTTAAGAAGCCAAAAAGAGTAGACTCAGATGAAAACACCGCTGAAATATCTACTGTTGCCTTATTAAAACCAAGATCACTTACTTGGTCTCATGTAACTGATATGTTCTTCATAATAATTCTCTCATTCCCTGAATTTACCTGTCAGGCATAAAGGTGTAAATACTCTAAGATATCCTTTTCAGAAAAATCCCCTGTAAAGCCTTTAATTTCTTGTAGAGCCTCACTATCTTCCTGCTTCAAGATATTCTTTAATTCACTAAGTTTAGAAAGTGTCTGTTCCTTTTCGATTTTAATATTATTTTGCCGGTCTCTCTCATCCATAACTACCTGCATATCTGAAAAAATATTCTTGGTAAAAAAAACAAGTACAAAGAGAGCTGCAAGTACCAACAAGTAGGCTAGAAAATTATTTTGTGTATAAGAGGCTTTCATAAGATAGTCTAAGTAATGAAATTATTTTAAGCGGAACTCCGCAGTATAAGTTATTTGGTCATGACCAGAGAATGTTGTAACCTCTCATATTTCAAAAAGTGCTTTTTCATCCAATGGGTACTCTCGGAGCATTTTCACTATTCTTTGGTACGCATATTCAGACTCTCCTGTTTTTGATTCCATTTCAACTAATACGACTCCATCGTTATAATCAAAACCTTTTCATATAACTCAATACTTTTGAAAATTCTTTTTGAGGTGTGAAACAAAAAGTGGAATTTCAGAACGCTTTGAGGTGCTCTCTAAGAGTCCTTTATGTTTTTCATATATACTATATATTTGAACATTTTCATCACTTCGTTCAGCTTCTATTGAAGCATTATATGTTTGTATTTGTTCAGATATTTGAGCATTTTCTTCCTTAATACTCGATGTGTAGAGGTATAATCATCCTGTGGCAAGAATGGTAAATACTAAAAATCCAAGTCCTACATAAAATGTTGAGTTCTTTTTCTTTTGATAAAACTGTGAATCGACTGCTGACATAAACTATGTGTAAGTTATAAATAAATTAGCTGAGTGCCCTTATGACCATTATTGTAATTGGCCATGCAAGCCATATTACAATGATACCCAAAATAACGTAGAGAATAGTTTGTTTTGATTTTTTGAGTTTTTCTTCTTCTCCATTTCAAATAAGTATCTGAAACCCTGCGTAGATAATATAAATTACTGCAATAAGTGATACAAATGAAAGAATATATCCCACTATTTCTTGTATAAAATCCGCAGCTCAAATATCGTTTTCAAGCCCACCTATCTCACCTACTGCATCAATTCACTGTTGAAGTCAACACTCTGGATTGCCATTTGCATCTGTTCCATCACAAAATGGTATAGCTGCTCATTGATTTTCTGCATCTTGGCTTACAGGACTTGCTCATACAACGATCTGAGTTCAAAGGCTCAAAATCAAAAAGCATATGATCGTGAGACGTGTAAAATATTTCTTCATAAATAGTGTAAAAATAGAAGTTACATTGTATTTAAAAAAATTATATATAAATTACAGGAAACTCAAAACCTATTTTCTCAACTCTTAGTATATGAACAAAAGAAAACTAACCTTAAGCTACAGCTTCATCTGAGTATTATGAATATTTTTGTTATATATTTGATGACTCGGAGCGCTAATAAAGTTTATTTCTTGACTCTGTTTCTATACACTTCTCGCATATTTTATATCTTGCATTTGGAGATTCTTTTTAAGAAAGAAAAGGAATTCTCTCTGGGATTTTTCAGTATATTTTCTCTATAAGCTTTCTGGGAGCTTAGGAGTTTTTATTATTATAGTAATATGATTTACCGTGTATCAAAATATTATAAATCCGGCAATGCTCCCTCTACATACGCTTACTAATTGAGAAAAAATTATCAGGTTCCAAACTATGAGCCATGTTGCTTCTAGTGACTTTTATGCGCAAGTACAAAAAGAAATACTCACTGCTAAACAAGATGGTTTTGTTTTATTTTTTGAATGAGTTCGTCCTGGAAGTGAGGAGTCAGGTGATGCTTTTAACAAAGCTCTTGGAATAGAATTTAATCCAGAACTCTATAATAATTTTTCAAAACTCTACGGTATTGTTGCTCAAAATAATGATGATTTTCTCCGAATCGTAAATGATAAAGATTATAACGTAGATCTTTCTCTCGATGAAGTTATGGATATTTACGACAGAAAACAGGAACTCTCGAAAGCAGTCTGAGAACAAACAGATACTCCAAAAACGCAGGCTTTAGATATCAATAGTGAGCTTATACGTACTCTTTCAAGTTTGAGTGAAAAACAGTTATTACTCTTACGTTTTCTCAATCAATCATTTATGAATTTTATGATGAAGAACGAAGCTCTGAGAGATACACTCATAACAAAAATTGGAAACACCGATATATTTGCCGTAATCCTTGATGACAGAAACGAATATCTTGTAGAAGAGATACTAAACTCAGAACATGATAAAGTACATATCCTCTACGGACTCATGCATTTTAAAGGAGTTTTAGATATATTACAATCTCGTGATCCTAGATGGAGGATTATTGAAACTCAGAGTTATCAGGTAGTGAGTCAGTCCTCATAGTGATATAACTCAGGAGAATATATATCAAAAATACATAAAAAAAGACCACCCCAATATACCCAAAACTTAAAACACTATCAAAAATAACATGACTTATAAGTCATAACGACGTAAGGAAGAAAAGACTAAGTAAAGAATATTTTCTGAGCCACCATTCTGCATGAAGTATTCACCAAAATCATAAGGCAAACAGTATACTACTCATAAGGTGGAGTATAATAGTAAATATACTCCGAAAAAATACAAGACTCAAGAGAGAGCCATTTATTCCTGACTGATTTACATAAAAATAAGCATAGAGAATGTTCTCAAAAAATGCGAATCATAAAGCAATACAAGCAGTCATAGAAAGGTATTTTTGAAGTACTTGAAAGTAATTTCATCTACCAGAGAAACTCAATCATGAAATATATTTATTTCCTTCTTCAAGTAGGGCAATAACCATATAATACGAGATAATTGACCCAACACTTATGAATGAGACAAGTCATCCATATGAGACACTTACTCCCTCTACACTCACTAAAAATACGTTCTGGAATATTAATATAGCTCAAGATGAAAGTACTATCAATAAAAATACTACAATGAGCGACTTGAGATATACGGAAGTAAATCGATATTTATACTCTTGGAAGGAGTATCAGAGTATAAAATATAGAAAAAATATACTTAAAAAAAGAACAATTAAGCTGCTTGAGATTTGAGTAAAACCATTAACACTCAGAGCAAGAAATACATTTCACAAAATCTCTCACAGGAAGAAATTATCATGAAATACTAATGGAATACTAGAAAGAGCTCCTATCACTATTCCTCATAAAAATTGAGTCCTTGATATAGAGTAAGGGAAAAAAGTTGTAAATATATACATCCAAAATACTAAAGGAAGTAAGAGTATAATTCACGAGAAAAGGAGTATAAAAGTAGTGGATATCAAGAAGATTCTTCAGGCTAAATAATATTAACTCTAGTATATATGAAAATCTCTGGGTACAAAAAAAACACACGAATTTTCGTGTGTTTTTTATTATAAGTTCTACTTCATAAATGAAGTCTTAGCTTTTTCTGACAGATCCCAATCATAGGTTCCAACCTGACTATCAGAAAATCAATATACATTTTCTCCTATGTACAAGGCTCTCTTCATTTGCATATTTCTATATTGCCAAGAATTATCTCCAATATATTGCCATACATCTGAGTCTTTGTAACAATAGTTTGGTACATATTCATACTCTCTTTCTGTTTCACAGTTGAGCTCACCATTCCAAAGTTCACGACATACTGGTTCTCCAGTGCTTCCTGAATATTGTGAGCATTCCTTTTGACGTTCTTGCTCTACTCATGTGATATCGATATGCGTTGCTTTTCCTGTAACTTCAATACCTGCGTCTTTATTTATACTTAAAGCGAAGAGTCCATCGTAATAACTCGTTGTTCTCCAATTATCATCTCTGTCATAGAGTGTCGCTGGAAGCAGTAAAGTATTTCTATTTTTATTCCAGACAAACATTCGAGGGTTATTGAGTGCTTCTGAATAGCTCCCCTTTCAGCCAAGAGTTTCTGTGTAGAGCTGTTCTACTATAATTCATTTATAATCTCCTGATTCACATTTTTCTTCCTGCAGCGCTGTAAGTCCTGAATCTCCACATTTCTTATCATAATTAATCTTGTAGAGATCAAGTTTTACTCCTGCTGTTTGTGTCCCTCCCCACTGATTTACCTGCGTATCGTATCCAAGACCAATAAGGTGATTATCATCATATGGATGAAGATAGGTAGAAAATCATGGTATCTTCAGCTCTCATAGTACTGCCGGATTTTCCTGGTCAGTGAGATCAATTGCAAAGAGTGGATCTATTTGTTCAAAGGTAACAAGAAAGAGCTTATCTCCCAAAAACCTACTTGATTGGAAGGTTTCTCAAGGAGCAAGGTTCGTAAGATCTGAAACTTTTTCCAGATTTTCATCGAGTATATAGAGTCCTGTTGATCTCTCTGGTTGCCACTGCGATGTAATTATTCTAAAGTTTCCTTTATGCTCATCCATTGAGTATTGGTTCAGTGGGGCTCCTGGAACGAGTCCTGTGTCTTGATATTTTACGGAGGCTTTATCTATATTGAGTTTGTGAATAAGTGTGTTTTGTGTCCCTCCCCAGAAAAATGGCATGGCACATATTGCGTCAACTGGACATCTAAAGTTACTTGCCTGATATATCCCCTCTGTCATGTATAAATTATCTTGACTCATATATATTTCTGAATTGCTTCCTGCTATAACTTTTGTAGTAACTGTTTTTCTTGCGTCATTTATATTGATAGCAGAGATCATGCTGTATCCTGGATTAAAACCAGTATTTTTAATAGTTTCACTATCCGGAAAGCTATAAGATATAGACTGACAATCAGAAATATCACCTCTGCTAGCCTTATACGGGAGTGTATTGTTTTTTACCATAAGGTTTTGTTCATCTGAATTTGATGTTTTCGATATATCAAGTTGTTGAGGGAGCATAAGGTCTGCATCTACTTCTATATCATCAATATTTTTTATGTTCCAATAAGGATAGTTAAAATAATTTTTAGAAAGTACGTATACATAATCTCATATTCTTCGAGATTTTGAATAATCCCCATCTGAACTATAAAATTTTATAAGTTCTGGATTTTTTTTATCATTTGTATCAAATACTATCGTATAAGTCTTAGAGTTTCTATTTATATAGTATCATTGCTTCGTATAGTCATTCTCAGAGTAGCCTCCTGAAATAATAACAAGTCTCCCCTGAGTAACATAAAGTTCAGCATTATAAAAACTCTCTGGCATATGAATCTTTTTTATTATCTCTGTTGTATCACCGTTAGTCTCGACTATAAATACAGCCTTTTCAGTCTCATTAAAATAGTATAAA
This sequence comes from uncultured Candidatus Altimarinota bacterium, assembly GCA_938015455.1. Lineage (GTDB taxonomy): Bacteria > Patescibacteriota > Gracilibacteria > BD1-5 > UBA6164 > JAACSU01. The sequence continues at coordinate 35,618 of CALLPL010000018.1, read as the reverse complement.
TACTTTCCATCTGTTTTTACTTTATCTGCTTCATCAACTCATCCAACTTGGATATTTGTCTGAGAGAAGTCACTACCTCCACCTCATACTCCATCAGCAGATGACTCATTTGCTACACTTGATTTTGCAGATACTACAGGTGCTGCCGGAACTGTATCCTCTAAAGCCATCTCCATAATTTCTGGCCCTCAGGTAGAAGAGCGAAAATAGTTATATCCTCCTTTATAGTTATTTTCCCAGTATTCTTTCATATAATCCTCCATCACATCCTCAAAAGCATCACAACTATCAAAAGTTTTCATCTTAAAATCTAGCTCTAACTTTTGAGTATTCTGACTATTCAGTTCATCAATAATAGAATCATCATCTACTGCTGCTGAAACATTTCCTATTCATAGACTCAATAGGAGAATTACAAGTATATTCTTCATAAAATATAGTATTAAAAAATAATGGTTTTTATATAAGGCTTAGAGAGGATTATTTATAATCCTCTCATATATTATAAAACGAAAAGATTCTAACTAAGTGACAAAATTCTACTAAAATATCTTCTTTTTACGAATATTCGCTATTGACCCTCTTGTATATAATCTTCTAAATATATATCTTCTTCCTCTCGTTCAGGTTCATTATCTTTTGGCCTTGTGCCGCAAGTATAAATCTCACTCTGATCGCAAGTTGTTCCATCTAAAAGACGACATATACGACCGTCTTCTATAATCTCTCATCACAGCTCTTCAAGACATATTAATTCAAAACTAGGCTCAGCACTTTGTTCTCCATCAGTAGAAAAGTCTTGAGATGATTCAGCGCTAGTACTTCACTGTACTTCTCACCCTAATGGTGATACTGCTGGTACTACTGGAGCAATAATTATATCATTACTCTTTTCATCCTGCCCATATTCATCATCTGAAAGAGCGTCTTCACTTGGGAGATTTTCTTCAGGAAGAAAGCTTTCTCCTCATGAAGTATCTTCTAGCTTAGGAGTTTCGCTGTTGCTATTAGATTCAGAAACTTCTTCAGCTTGACTGTCTCACTGAATTGATTCATTATTTATTTCCTGTTTTGGAGAAATTAATACCTCTGAATCAGTTTCTTCTGAATCATTAAGAGGCTCCTGCTTATATATCTCTTCTACTGATACTCTTGTACCTACCACATCTGATTCTCTAAGAATATTACTAGGGGTTTTTATTTCTATAGGTAGATCAGACTCTTCAGTATTCACACTCCCGTCTCACCCATCCGTATCCTCTAGTGATATATTTTTACTCTGGATACTTTCTATTTGAGTTCATTCTCAGACTGGTTTTACAAGAGGACCGTCAGTATTGGCACTAAAGAACATGTATCCAACATATACCACAAGAGGAAGAGCAAAGGCAAATCCTGCAATATTACTCCAAGTTTTAATACTTGTCCACAAACCTCATTCTTGTGTATCCATAAAATACACCCCCTCAAGTCTTGATCTTAAATTCTCTTTATATTCCTTCTCAGGAGCTAAGGATCATTGGAGACTTTTCAGATTCCCAAGTCATTGTTCAAATTTTTTATCTGATTTTTGACTTGGAAAAAGTTCTCTAAACTCTTTAAGTAATGTCTCTAAATATTGTTTCATACTTTTATAAGAAAACTATTATACACAAACAGATCATCAGAATATTCGCTTGTATTTTTTCTATCGTTCGTTTATATATTTGTTTGCAGTTATCTTCTTTTTTTCCCGTTACTTCAGCAATCTCTCTATAACTCATCTCATCCCATACTCTCAGAGTTACTATCTCTTGTTCTATTGGTTTGAGATCTCCAAGAAACGCTTTTACTTCTATAAGTTTATCCTGATCGTCTATACATTTCCCCAAATCTGCTGATATCCCTATTTCATCTACCTTATCAATATCTAACTGCTCTTTCTGTGTTCTATAATGATCAATCACGCTATTATTTGCGATACGATAAATCCATGATTTAAAGCTCGCTCCCTGCTTATCAGAAAATTTCTCAAGCCCCTTCATGGCCTTCATCCAGACCTGACTTGTAAGGTCCTCTGCAATCTCTCTATCACTTGTCTTACGGAGTATAAAGGCAAATATTTGATCGACATACTCCTCATAAATCTCTCCAAAAGCATCAAAATCTCCTGCTTGAAATCGGATAATGCAGTTCTCTATATGCATAGTCTACAACGAAAAGTTTCTATAAACGTGACAAAAATATGACTCTATTATACTCAGGAGTTAGAAGATACGAGTAGATATGATATTTTTTATTGACAAATATATCATATTAGCTTATATATTAATCAATAGTCTTTTCTAATTAAGAACATATATCCATGATTGAAAAACCTGAACTTTCATCCCCTGATTGAGAAGAAAGAAATCCCACGTATGATGAGCCGATTTTTATAGCACTCAGACAAGCATGATACGTTGTGACACCAGAGGAGTTAAGGTTTTTCTTACATGGTATAACTCAAAGAAGAAAAAAAGTTATCGCTCAAATTCTTAATTGAATGCAAAAACCCATAACTGATGTTGCGGTTGAAGAGGAACGATTACTCATGGAACAAGCTCCTCAAAAATGAGACCTACCTCTTTTTCTTCTTGGTAGGCATAGCGAAATACATACCTCTTCACCTTCGATAAGAAGGACTGCAATAATGGCAAGAGAATTAATAGAAAGTGATCTATTTAGATTACTAGAAAAATATAGTTCAAAACCAGAAAAGATTGGACAAGCCATTCGAGTAATAAGAAGCCAAGATTGAGGTAATTTGTTAAGTATAAACGATGCTGAACTTGGAGAGCAGGTTATAACTCAATTAGTAGGAATGGCAAAAGAAGATATAGTTTGAGCTCAGGCTATGGCCACAGAAATTATGAGAAACCTTCCTGAAGAGTAAGCCCCTTCTTTATACTAGCCCCTTCTCACTCAAAAATGCATCAATCTCAACATCTCGGCCAAAGAAGTCTCTGAAAAGCTCGGAGGCTTTTTATTTTATTCTCTTGACTGTTTTTCTAAAAATATACAATGCTTCTTCAAATATATCTAATAAAGCCCCTAGTACTGAATATGACTCCTCTCGATAACATAGAAATATCATCAGAATCATCTGATTCTGCACGCATATGACCCTGGGGAATCTTAATTATTCTCGGCATGAGTTTTGGGTATGCTGGCCTCAAGGCAATGAGTAATATTCCTAGTTGAGTGTTCAATGCATCAATATCAAGAGCTCTTCAACAAAAGGGCATATGATCATTTCAGCAGGCTGCTGAACTAAGGGATTGTGTAATAAGGATACTCGAAGCAGAAGCACCAGGTGTAATACCAGATATAGAAAGTGATGACACTCTTACAAAGTACATAAAATATATGCCTATGGTCGGAATGTGAGGAACATATACTGCTGCTATCGTCGACGCTTCGCAAATCTGTATCGATAAAACAATGAAGACACTCACTGATAGACAAGATTTTGTATGATAGTTATATAAGTCCCTTCTCGCTCAAAAACGCATCTATCTCAACATCTCTATTAAAAAAGTCTCTGAAAAGTTCGGAGGCTTTTTTTGTGGTTCCTTGTGAAAGAATAGTGTCATGAAACTTCTTTGAAACCTCTGGAGAAAATATATCTCCACTATCCTTGAAGGCTCTCCAGACCTCTTTTTCGATTATCTCGGCCCACATATAGCTATAATACCCTGCAGCATACCCACCATCAAATATGTGAGAAAAACTTGTATGTGGATTATATACTTCACTGAGTGGAAAGAGGGAATTTTTAAGATAATTTTTTTGAACATGAGTATCGAGTTCCGATTCGGAGCTTGGAATTATCCCAGTGTGTAAGCTCATATCCATCATTGCATATTCGTTTTGTTTGATGACGAATTGCCCACTTCCAAAGGTATCTAATTGCTCAAGCTTCTGGAGTATATCCTCTGGTACTGGCTCTCAGGTCTGGTAATGCGACGCAAAAATCTTCATCCCCTCCGGGTCACGACACCAGTTTTCAAGGAGTTGACTTGGAAGTTCTACAAAGTCCCACTCTACGTGAAAACCTGAAAGCTCAGAGTGCTCAGAGCGAGAAAGCATCTCATGCGTTGCATGTCCAAATTCATGGAACATGGTTTCAACGTCTCAGAGTGTCAGAAGTGTTGTTCCATCGGCTCATTTTTGGAAGTTACATACATTGAGGACTATTTTTTTATTACCCCTAAAGTTCTCTCTGAGAATATTTGCCCATGCTCATTGACGCTTAAAAGGTCTATAAAAGAAATCTGTAAAGAAATATGAAAGAAATTTTCCGTTTCGGGAGACTTCATAAACTTGGATGTCGTCAAAAATAGACCCTTCTCACACAAAACCTCACTCTTGAATTCTCTCTCCTCAAGGAGAGAGAGGCTCTGAAGTTTGTTCCCTCTCCTTAAGGAGAGGGTTAGGGTGAGGTTGTATCTTCTTTATCTCAATCCCGTAAAGTCTCTTTACTATCTCAAACATTCATTCAAGCACTTTCTCGAACTCAAAGTACTTTTTAAGTTCCTTATCATCCAAAGCATATTTTTCTTCTCTCAGTTTCCTCGCGTAGTAGGACAGATCTGAGACTACTAATTCCTGAAGATTAAAATACTCTCTAATTTCATTAAGTTCTGCCTGGGCCTTTGGTCTCGCTTTTTCTGATATCTCACCAAATAGATCTATAATTTGATCAGGAGTCTCGGCCATTTTAAAGTGGAGCGAGAGCTCTGCATAGTTTGGAAAACCTAGGAGCTTTGCTTTCTCATTTTTTAGCTCTAATATTTTAAGAATCACTGTTTTATTATTCCTTCACTCTTCTGTAGCGAAGAGATTCCGTGCTGTATAGAAGTATGCTCTTATTGATTTATCACTACAATATTTCATAATCGCAGCATATGCACTCTGTGAGGCATCAAAGAGATATCACTCTCTCTTCTTTTCTTCTGCTTTTTTCTTAGCTACTAGTTTATCATCATCTGGCATTTCAGAGATAATATCTTCATTCGAGATCATATACTCAAACTCTTTCTGGCTATCAAGCACATTATTTCAAAAATTCTGTCCGAGCTCTGAGAGATCTTTATTGATTTTCTTTAACTTCGCCTGCTCTGCTTCTGCAAGTGCGATACCACGAATCTCATAGACTTCTACCGACTTTTCCATAATACGTTTTTGCTCTGCATCTAAGCTGCCATTTTGAAAACAATACTTGAGCATTTCATAATATCTCTTTGAGTACGCAACCTCATTAGAGAAGTCTATATACTTTGGTTCAAAATTTTCAATTATCTTGCGGATTACTTCATCATTATTGACTCATTGATAATGCTCAAGAAGTCAAAAAAAGTAGTCTAATATCGAGAAATCCTCAAAAGTCTCAAAAGAAATATCTTCATCTGGAATTTTAAGTTTTTTCTGAAAATCCTCCTGCTCTTCTACTAATAACTCTCATAATATCTCTTCTGAAACAGCGAGTACTTCAGGGGAATATAAAAACTTTAAATCTGGAAAATCAGGATTCTGTAATGCGTCTAATATCTGTTTTTTGATATCCATAGTTGAAAAAACTCGTCAAAAAATATAATATAGGTTAGTGTAGGAAAATATCTTATATTTCAAATACTTTATCTCATGGTATATACCCCAAAAACTCAGATCAACGATGCTGACGTAAAAGCGTTCCTAGATACCATTGAAGATCCTATAAAGCGTGAAGACAGTTTCAAACTCTTAGATATGTTTACTCGAGTATCAGGGGGGCCTGCAAAGATGTGGTGAAGCGCTATCATCGGATTTGGGAGCTACCATTACAAGACAGCTTCCTGCGAGTGAGACTGGATGCGAACGGGTTTTTCTCCTCGAAAATGAGCATTATCTGTGTATATCATGCCTGGCTATTACTTCGATACTATGTCTGAACTCCTCGAAAAACTTGGCAAATACAAAGCTGGAAAATCTTGTCTCAATATCAAGAAACTCGAAGATATTGATATGAGTGTACTTGAGGAAATAGTTAAAAAAGGACTTGAAATTATGCAGGAAAAATATGGAAAGTAACTACTTGTGATACCCACTCCCTCTCTCGATTTCATTACACCTATACACTTGTTCTAACAATACTGTGAGTGCAAGACTATGAGGAAATATCATTTTTCAGAGAGAGAGTTCAAGGTCAACATGTGGCCTGAGAACATCGTAATCAAGTCCATTAGCTCAACCAATTACAAATACTATTTTCTTGCCTGAGTTTTTTTGATTCTCTATTACTTCCCCTAATTCTAGGGTAGAGAGATTCTTTCATTGGGGTGAGAGGAGGATTTTATGATGTAAATTCTGTTCAAGTTTCTCTATAAGTACATCTGTCTCGCCTTTGATAATTTGCTGCGGTGTTCATTTCTTTACTGGTTTAAGTTCAATAAGCTCTACTTGTTTCCCAAGACGTTTTTTATACTCTGAAATGCTTTCAGAGAAGTGCTTATGTGAATCTGCGAATATATATATCTGTATCATAATGTGAATTATTTTTGATATCATCTTAAAAATAGTTAAAATATGACCGTTTACAATATAATCTCAAAAATATGGGAAAATTTGAAGTATACTGCGACAAAGCAGGAGAGCATAGATTTCGTCTTAAGGCTGGAAATGGTGAAAATATTCTTGCAAGTGAAGGATACAGCTCAAAAGATGGATGTGAGAATGGTATAGAGTCAGTAAGAAAAAACTCTCAAGACATGGATAAGTTCGAATGCAAAGAGGCTGCAAATGGGAAATGGCACTTTAATCTCAAGGCCGGAAATGGTCAAGTGATTGGAACGAGTCAAATGTACGCTTCAAAGGATGGATGTGAAAATGGGTGTGAATCTGTTATGAAAAATGCTCCTGAAGCTCCTGTGGAAGAATGTGAATAAAACTATCATAAAAAAGACCTCTTAAAGAGGTCTTTTTTTAATATTCTCAAATAATTCGAAGATTCTTAGTATGAGTTTCTAATCACTTGAGAGATAACTGTACGGCTGTATCGTCTGACTTTCCCTCTAAATCAAGCCAAAAAGTAAAAGTCCCCTTTCATTTATAACTTGGAAGGCTTTCGAGTTTTGTAAGGTTTATATTATTTAAGGCAAAAGATCAGAGACATTGATACAAGCTAGAAGGCATGTGATTTATCTCAAACGAGATACTCATTTTATCTTTTTTTACCAAATAATTTAGATCTAGATCTTTATGACAAATAATAGCGAAACGAGTTGTATTTTCTGCTTGATCTTGGATATTTTTATCTAAAATATTAAGTTTATATATTTCGGCAGCAAGCTCTGAACAAACTGCTGCTTTTCAACTATCTTCAGTTTCTGCAACATGTTTTGCAGAAAGTGCAGTATCACTGTAAACCATTGGTTCAATACCCTTTTCTTTTAAATACCTATGACATTGTTCTAATGCTGGCATTTGAGAATATGCTTTTGTAACATCTTTTATATCTGACTCTTTCGAACAAATACAGTGATTAATTGGCATATTATACTCTCCAATTATTTTACAATCATATTTCAAAAAACCGTGAAGATTCGGATGAATACTTCACATGTAAGAGTTTTCTATAGCTAGTACTGCGATATTATCTGTACCGATTGCTTCCCATACATCCTTAAAGTCTGCCTTTCCGTCTATAGAATCTATCGTTCAACTAAGATTCTCTTGTATTGCAAGTGAAGCTGTATGCATATAGCTTCCTGGATTTCCTTGATAATATATATTCATGTAAAATTTTTAAAAAATCCTTTCAAACAAAGCGAAAGGATTTGAAGAAGTATGTCTTTCTAAATGATTTTTCACGGGCTCTATTTAATTTTTTTTCTCTGTTTTGTCAAATAAAACTTTTACTGGGAACACAATTACAGCTTGGTAAATCCTCCTTAGCCTTTTGAGTTTTCCAGGAGAGGTAAATATCCTATAAAGCCACTCAAGTCCTACATCTCTCCAGATCTTTGGAGCACGCTTCTGAAATCCTGTAAAATAATCAAAACTTGATCATATTCCAAGACCTAATTTCAAACTTGGGCATTTCTCAAGAAATTCCATCACAGATATCTCTTGTTTTTTCATACCAAGCGTAGAAAACAATATTTTAGCATCAGAGTTTTTTATCTTTCCAAAAATATCTTCTTTTTCTTCTTCTCTCAATATATAGAAATCTAAACCCAGACCAGGAAATTTTTCGTTCATAATTTTGGTAAAGCTCTCCTGGGATTTACATTTTGCTACATCATCTGGAAAATACGGGTCAAGAACAGCTATTCTAATAGAATTTTTTTCTGAATATTTCACGAGATCTCGAGTCAGGTCACTTCCGCAGATTCGGTCTCCATATTTCTCGTAGAGACATTTTTTACGAAAGATGATATTAAAGAGATAATATGGAGACAAAAGTATGTTTATAAGTTTTCCATAGCCACTTTCTGAAATTTGATACCCCAAATAGAGACCTATTCCATCGCTCGTGAGATAATTTGCCTCTTGAAGAACTTCTAAAAATTCCTTATCTCTTAGAGTTGCTAAGCAAATTTCTGGGTTCGGAGTAAAAATAGACTTTCATCTTTCTTGCGAAGAATTCAAAAAACTCTTAATTTCTTCTAAAAATTCGCTATATCTCAGTTTCGGAATATCCAGTTCAAAAATCTTCATACAATTTTCTTACATTTTTTTGACCGAGTAAAAATAGTGTGATATTATTAGTATAGAAATTAATCGCTAAACGCAAAATTATGACTCTTTCTGCCGAACATGTACCAGGATTAGATCCTGAAAAGCTTGGAACACCTTCAAGTTTAAATGTAGCAAATAATGGAATAGAAAGTGCGCTTACTGGAAAAACAGCAGAAACAATCTTTGTATTACCAGAATGACACAAAGTAAAAAGAATCGGTTGATTCGAATCTGCATGAGCATTTTATGGAATTGATTCTCTAGGTGAAGAAATACCAACTTGATACATGGCAGCATAGATATACCTGTTAAAGCCTGACCCGAAAATAGCCGCGTGGCACAAAAATACTTCTCTAGCATTGAGAAGTATTTTTATTTAGATATAATGTGCTCTATGAAAAATTGCCTCAAAAATAAACGTGTAGCTATAGTTTGCGACTGGATCAAAGATTGGTGAGGAGCAGAACTCGTTCTCTCTCATATATTAGAGATGTTTCCTGATGCTGATATCTACACAAGCGTCTTTTATCAGGAATGAAATCCTGTATTTGAGGGAAGAAAGATCACCACGAGCTTCATCCAAAGAATTCCTCTACTAAACAAATCTCATAAACTCGCTCTGACTCTCAGGCCAATGGCCTTTGAACGCTTTGACTTATCAGAGTATGACATCGTGATATCGTCAACGAGTGCTGAGAGTAAATGAGTTATTACAAAACCTGAGTGCTTGCATATTTGTTACTGCCATACTCCTACGAGATACTTCTGGAGTCACTACCATGAGTTTCGAGATATGATGGAGTTTGGCATCCTTAATCCTCTTGCAAAACTTATGATGCCACGAATTGTTCACAAGCTCAGAAATTGGGACTTTTGTGCAGCTCAAAGACCTGACCTCTTCGTTGCAAATAGTCAGAATACTCAGTCACGCATAAGGAAATACTACTGACGTGAGTCAGAGCTTGTCTATCCAGGAATAGATATTCAAGACTTTAAAGTAGCAAAAGAAAAACAGGATTTTTATCTAGCAGTTGGAAGGTGTATTCCTTATAAAAAATTTGACCTCCTCGTGGATACTTTTAATAAAAACGGGAAAGAACTTATTTTAGTAACAAATACTGATAACAAGCTCTATAAATCACTAAAAGCTCGCTCTAAAGAAAATATTACTTGGAAACTCAATATCTCAAGAGAAGAGACTCTGAAACTCTACTGAGAAGCACAGGCATTTATATTCCCTCCAGAAGAAGATTTTGGACTCGTTCCTCTTGAGGCAATAGCCTCATGAACTCCTGTAATAGCATACAAAAAGTGATGAGCCCTCGAAACAGTTATAGACTGAAAAACTTGAGTCTTTTTTGATCAGCAGACTCCTGAGAGTTTAAATAGGTCTCTAGAAAATTTTGAAACTATGAGTTTTAATACGAAAGTACTCAGGAAACATGCAGAGCAGTTTGATAAGCAAGTATTTCAGGAAAAATTAGTAGGATTTATTGAGAGAAACCTGTTATCATAAATGAGACTGTAGTCTCTCATAATTTTCACGGACTCTCATCGGTGTGATATATGGATTTTGTTCTCATAAATTTCAGTGTGTGTCGTCTCTCTTTCCATGATAATCACTTCAAAATGTGAGTATAATATTGTATTTTCTTTGAACTCTCATAATAACTTCTATCCAGTCTATTCAAGCCCTTGCATTTACCTCCACTCATTGAACTCATTTATCAATATAGTCTGAGATAGTTCTCTCAAATTCTGGTATTCATCACTTATTTCCTCAAAACGTTACGTTCGGATGAGCCATAGATACAAGTCATCAAGCTTTGCTTACGACTTCATCTACCGTAGTCTCTACACTTGGTTCATATTCTTCAGATTCATATCAGTATTTATCATAAAAAGCCCCTTTTCGTTTTAGGCATTCTCAGTAAAATAAGCTAATTACATTCTGACTATTTCATCATATGCTTTGTACTAGCTCTAACATTTTTGCTCTATTTGTAGGGATTGTATATAAGTAATGTACTAAAAATCCAATATTAGCTGATTTCAATCATCTTCCATGTCTTTCTTGCATATAAATTGAAAATCACTCTATGCTTCATTCAAATCAATATTCTAAAAGTTTCTGTATCTGCCCCTCATATCTTTTCACCTTTCCATTTCGAGTATTATCTAAAACATCATGAAGAGATTTATGGAATCTTCTTGCATAACTCACAAGATGGAGGCCTTTAGCTGAAACCTCAACGCTGTCACAAGTTTCTATACCAGAACTTTGAAGTTTTTGCTGGAATTCATGAGAAGCAATAGCATCATGGTCTGTTAGAGTTAAAAAAACTAGATTTTTTCTTTTAGCCTCCTCTATAATTTCATCTGGAGTGTTTTTTCCATCACTTTGAGTAGAGTGACAGTGCATATCTAATCCGATAACCGATGTTTGATTACTAGCATCACCTTTACCCGATGTTTTTACTAAACGTAAACGAGGGTTTTCTTGTGGAGGAAATCTTAAAATGTTATCTCAGCCTGAATCATGTGATAACATTCATTTGGGACCAAGTTTATATATATCTACCATAGCCCTAAAAATTAAAAAGTAAGTACGATCTTAATTGTAGAACTTTTTAAGATATTTTTTAAGAGAATACTAGAAATGTAATATTTATGTTTTTAAAGTCTTTATTTTTATTTTTAAATAGGTAAAATATCTATAATTTAATTATGTAAATAAATATTACACTTATGGTAAATGAGCAAATTTTGCAGAATATATGACTCACTGAAACAGAATCAAAAATATATCTTTGCCTATTAGAAAAAGGGACTCAAAATATTACAGAGATTTCTCATTTTAGCAGCTGTAATCGAGTACAAATATATAGTGCTATCCCTCATCTAAAAGAAAAACAACTTGTATGAGAAAGTATACGGTGAAAAAGAAAGTATTTTTTTGCAGAAAGCCCTGAAAATCTAGAAAATATCTTTGATGAACAAAAAATGAAATTTCAAAACACGGTAACGCTTCTAAAAAAACAATATGAAAAAAAGCATGCTGTTCCTCAGTTTAAAGCACTCTATACGCAAGAAAGTATTAAATATATATTTGATGATATTATAAAAACCCTCAAACATGGAGAAACCTACTATAGATACAGTTCACGCAAGCAAGATCATCTACGAAGTCTTTTATCAGAATCATATAGAAAGAAACGAAAAGAAAAAGAAATCGGGAGAATGGTTATAACGAGTGATGAACTCATGAGACTAAAAGAAGGAGGAAAAAATGTTTTAAACAGAGAAATGGTTTCCATACCGAAACTCTATGACCTGTTTGAAGATAATATCACAAAAGTCATATATAGTAACAAGGTAGCAGTAATAGACTATAACTCAAATACTTCCTTTATTATCGAAAATCAAAAATTTGCTGATTTTGAAAAAAAGATATTTAAGCTTCTATTTAAATATCTCAGAAAAAATTAGTTTTTAATAAGTATAATATACTTATCCGCAATATACTTTCCCTGAAGGTTATTTTTGAGTATTCCTCAAATATCCTCGTGTATCTCATCTAAAAGCTGACTATAGTTTCAAGTTTCAGCTATATATTCTATAAGCGCATATAAAAAATTTATATATTCCTGCTTCTCATATTTTCCTGAAAAGAAATACCTCACAAGTTCATCAGAACTAGCTGAAACATGTGAGCTTATCATACTTTTATAAAATCAGGTATCTCTTACTAGGTCTTTATTTCAAGCGTAATCCTTGATTACCTGTACTCGGCTCAGTATAGTCTCTAGTATTCCTGACTCAGAATTACTTGTAAGAACAATAATATTTCATTGTCCTGGTTCCTCGAAAAACTTGAGACAAGCGTTCGCTGATTGTAAACTCATGCGAGAAATATCCTCTATAAAGAATATTTGGAAGGCAAAGCGAGGACGAATATTTCCCTGAGCGAGAAAGTTCTTTATTTCCTCGATTTTGATACTTTCTCCTGTATCTCTAAGATGAAAAAGACTCTGCTTATCTATAGAAGATTCTTTAAGAATATTTAAAATATTTGATTCTAACTGGCCATGTAGAAGCTCTAAGTTTGGACTCAAAAATAAAAAAGGAGATATCTCTTCTCCTTTTTTAATCTGCTTTGAAATAAGTTGAAAATCCATTTAGTTGTTATTTAAGTCTTCGACATCTCCAATAACATCTAGTAGACCGTCTAAGAGTTCCGCTATATCTTCTGATTCATCCTTAAGAATTTCTTCATCATCATTAGTTGGTTTAGTTGTCTCATTAGAGGGACTCCCTGAAGATTCTTTAGCTTCAGCTGGAGTTGATTCACTTGGGGGAGTAACTGTTGCTGGTGCTGTTGTTGGTGTTGGTTCTGCTGGAGTTAGCTCTGTATCATTAGAAACTGGTGCTTGTTCTATATTATTAGTCTCTTCTGTATTAGTCTCTTCATCAACTACCATTTCTTCTTCAGTCGCATCCTCTGGAGTTGTTTCTGATTCAGAAATAACGTCCTCAAGTTCAACTATTTCCGGATTATCTGCGGTATCCTCTATAGTTAGGTCTTCTTTTTTCTCAAAACATCAAGTGAGCAGTAAGCTTGAGATTATTAGGAGTAATACACTATTTTTCATAAAAACATATCAAAAGTTAAAATTATGCTAATATGCTAATAAAAAAGCTCTTTTTTGCAAGTTTTTAGAGTTGAAATATCTCTATTTTTCATATAATCAAGAGGCTCTATTATTTATTCAAAAACACATTAAAACCCGTGATAGAAAAAATCATTACTCGTATATTTGGAGATCCTGATAAAAAGAAAGTAAAGAAATACAAAAAAGATCTTGAAAAGATTCGAAAGCTTGAAGAAGATTTTTCTTCTTATTCTCTGTCAGACATACAAGCAAAAACTTCTAAAATTAAGGAAAATTTCAAGGATATAGATTTTGAAAATCCTGAGGGAACAAAACTTCTATCTGAGTGACTCGAAAATATAAAGTATGAAGCTGCTGCTCTATGGCTTGTTACTTGCAAGCTTATTGCCTGAAAAACCTATTCACTTCCAAGTGGAAGAGAGGTTGAATGGAATATGCTCCCTTATGATGTCCAAGTCATAGGAGCTCTTGCTATACATGATGGAAATGTGGCTGAGATGAAAACAGGAGAATGAAAAACTCTTGTTGCAACACTTCCCGCGTATATAAATGCCCTCTCAGGAAATACCGTTCATATCGTTACTGTAAATGATTACCTAGCGTCTCGTGACGCAGAAGAAATGTGAATCCTCTATGAAGCACTATGAATGAGTGTTTGAGTTATTACCCATGCTCAAAGTAAGCAAGAAAAGAAAGAAAACTATAGCAGAGATATAATTTATGCTACAAATAACGAACTTGGTTTTGATTACCTGCGTGACAACATGGTTACAGAACTTGAGAATAAAACAATGTCTCCAAGATTTTTTGCGATTATTGATGAGGTTGATTCTATTCTTATTGATGAAGCGAGAACTCCACTGATTATTTCTATGCCTGATAATGAGCCGACACAAAAATATATAGCTTTTGCTACACTTGCAAAGAAACTCGAATCAGGGACACACTATAAAATAGATGAAAAATGAAAAACTTCTACTCTCACTGAAGCTGGTATTAAAAAAATAGAATCCGAACTTTGAGTTGATAACATATATGTATCTGATAGGTACAACGATTTACATCACATTGAGAATGCTCTCAAAGCAAACTCTGTCTATGTAAAAGATAAAGACTATATCCTCAATAACAATGAGGTAATGATTGTTGATGAACATACAGGACGTGTTCTCTCAGGACGAAGATATTCAGACTGACTTCATCAAGCTCTTGAAGCAAAGGAGTGAGTGAAAATTCAGCAAGAGAGCAAAACACTCGCGAGTATCACTTTTCAAAATTACTTCCGTACCTACTGGAAGCTCGCAGGTATGACGGGAACTGCAAAAACTGAAGAAGAAGAATTCTATAAAGTGTACGGTCTGGAAACACTTGCAATCCCTACAAATAAGCCAATTGACCGAAAAGACCAATCAGATCTCCTCTTTAAAAATGAAAAATGAAAATTTGCGTACGTAGTAAAGTATATTAAGCAGTTGCATGAAACAGGTCAACCAATACTCGTAGGAACAGTATCCGTAGATAAATCAGAATACCTCTCAAACGAGCTTAAGAAAGCAGGGATTCCTCATAATGTACTCAATGCAAAACAACATGATAAAGAAGCTGAGATAGTTGGGAATGCAGGTCAAAAATGAGCTGTAACCATTGCAACAAATATGGCTGGTCGTGGAACAGATATTAAACTCTGAGAAGGAGTTGTAGAATTGTGAGGGCTTATAATACTGGGGACAGAAAAACACGAAACTCGTCGTATTGATAATCAACTGCGTGGACGAGCAGGTCGTCAATGAGATCCTGGAATGACTCAATTCCTTATCTCTCCAAATGATGATATCATGCGTATATTTGGTGGAGATAAACTCTTCTCCGTCTTTAACTCTCCTATGTTTGCAAGCCTTCCAGATGAAGATCCACTTACTCAAAGTGGTATGCTCACAAAGCGAGTTACAGGAGTACAAAAGCAAGTTGAATGACACCACTTTGATTCTAGAAAGCATGTTCTCGAATATGATGACGTTATTAATAAACACAGAGAGATAATCTATGCTCGGAGAAATACTGTTTTAGAATCAAGTGAAGACATCGCAGAGCTCGAAAAATCACTCTCAGGTATGACACATAAACTTACTAAAAGAGTGGTCATTGCAGAGGAAGCAAAATGAGGAAAGGCAGCAAAAACAGAGAATATTATAAACAAGGTTCATGAATTCTTATGAAGAAACATTATTGATGACCTCCTGGAAAAACAAGATCTCTCTTCGCACATGCAGGGACTTACTCTCGCTGACTATATAGCTGATAGAGCTGTTGCAGAACTTGATATTATTAAATCAGAGGCTCCAAGTGAAAAAGCATATCATGATCTCTTAAAACGAATTATGTTGCAGTCAATAGACAGGCTATGGATGAACCATATTGATGGTATGAGCAAACTCAGGGATCAGGTAGCATTTGCAGGATACGCACAGAAACAACCTCTTATGGTCTACAAAGAAGAAGCATTTAAAAAATTCGATGCACTCATAGCAGAAATCGAATTCAAAATCGTAAAATCAGTATTTTCTATCGATTCAAAAACTCAGGTACAAGTAAGTAGAATTGACGACTCGAAACTTCAGATACAATCAACAGATGTAGAAAACATGAAAATTTGAGATTCTCTTCAAGCGCAAAACCAACCTTCTAAGCAAACTCCGTCTCCAAAACAAAAATCAGGATGAAATCCTCTCTTTGCACAACCCCAAAATCAAAGAGTTACTCCTCAAAAAGTAGAGAAGAAAAAAATTAGAGTATAAAAACATACTAATAAAGCTTGTCAATATATTATTTATCACTAACATGATAAATAATATTTTTTTATGTCTGTAACAATACTATGTCTCATTTTGAATCATGAATTAACAACTGACGAACAGATAGAAGTGATATTACTAAAGCCTTCTCTCAATTATCAACGGCTATTGCTCTTAGTGCCTCGCTTCTAGTCTCTCCTGCTCAAGCAGATAACCAACAAAGTACTTGCGGTCCATACTTCAAGCCAGAATCTAATTGGGGGCAATGGATGGTAGACAAATTTAGACATGAATTTGATGATCTTGAGATTCAATCCACATACACGAGAAAGAGAAGAGAATGTCTTAATCGAATACATACCCTAGATCCTAGAACCTTTCTTTGGGAGAAACACAGACTTCAAATAAATGGAAGTATATATAGAGAGTCATTCCCCGAGAACTCATTTGTTCATTTTCTTAAACCTTTACCTTGGTATAAGGACTGAGATAATATTAAACCAAGTGATAGGGGTTATCAAAATGGAACCCATGAGGTACTACCATTTTATACTGATAGAAAGTTCACCTGGGTAACAATGGAAAGTTTCTACGCAGGTAAAATTACACTCCATTATGGTGAAGGCTATAATATTACATTTCGTACTGATTCACTAGAAATAGTAGAAGTTAACTGATTTCAAAACATTCCTCCTATTTTTCATACCCGAACTTGACACTAAATAGTAATCTTTTTATTTTTCTGTATTTCTTCACTCTTTACTACTATAGTCAACTCGTTTTTTATGTAATTCTATCAAAGATATGCTAATATATTAGTATATATTTGCGTATTCGCTGATAAAACTCAGAAATACAAAGAAAAATAAAAACCATGTCGACTATATTTGACCCTTCTAAGCTTGATCTCGATGTCTCTGGAGATGATACTACTCCTGCGTCAGCTTCATCTTTGGAAAAATCTTCAGCACTCACATCTCCCGCAGTTGATCCACTATCAGAAGTAGTAGCTAAAAAACAAGATGTTCAAAAGCCTGAAATCCAAGTAAGCGATACTCAAGATATATTGGGGGAACTTAATACTCCTGATACAAATACTCAAGCACCGACAACTACTGAGTGAAGTAATGAACTTCCTTGGGAAGAAAATGAATGAAAAGTAACAGAAACTGAAGCAGCTAGTGAGCCAATAGAAATGTCAGATAAAAAAATTATTGATATTAATATCACCTCACTCGAGGATATTGTATCGCTTATTGCAGATAAAGAGTACGAATATGTACTAGTAGAACCAGAAGATAATGAGGTTAAAGTAACCTTTAGGCAAGACAACATTGATAGAAGCATAAAATACATAAAGTATCCTGTATATACAAGTATCCTCTTCAAACTCAAGCAAACTACTAATATGATAGTTGAGGAAAGTTCTGAAAATCAAGAATGAAAATGAAAAATAAGTATTAGTTCAGGGAAATTCCTTATTGCTGCAAAAACTGCTCCAGGACAAAATGGAGAAAGAATATGGATAAAAACCAAGGAGGATACGAGTGCTCTTAAGAAAAAGCAGGTTAAAAAAACTTCACTCTCAATGATATTTTGATTCTTAGGAGCTATACTCCTTGTCGGACTAATACTTTGAGGAGCGTTCATTGCATTTATCGTCTTTAATGCGAAGACCGTAGAGGATGTAAAGTTTTTTGCAAGTTTGGGAATCAATCTCAATGACATCAACTCCTTTATTTCACAAATTGTAACGCTCATATTCTCAGTTCTCCTATTTCTTTGTACCGCAGCCCTCTCTGTTGGGCTCTTTAAATTCTTTCTCACAAAAAAATCTCTTCGTCGAAAAAAGATTATTTATGGCCTCTTATCTTTCTTCTTACTAATGATTACATTTGCAACAGCAAGTGCTTGGATGTTTATTGATCAAAAAATAAAAAGCCTCCCTAATTGGCAAGAACAAGCATATGGTGACCTTAAAATATTTGATAACGATCTTAAAAATAGTAGTGCATTTGGGAGTGTTGAGGCTCTTCTCTCAGATACAGAGAACCTTATAGGTCCTGTAACCCTCCTATTTGACCTTAATAACTTTCAAACAAATCAAGCTCGTAAAGGCTTTACTGTTAAAAAATATATTTGGTCATTTGGAAATGAAACTCAGGAGTCCTTTACTCCTGAGATAATAAAAACTTTCTCTGATATTTGAAATTATCCTATTATAGTTACTGCTGTTGGGACAGATATCAAGGGAGAAGAAATAGAACAAGATATTGCGAATATACCTGCCGTAAGCATATCTCACGTAATTGATATCAAGGAAACTCTTACCACAAGTTGAGGAAAAAGACTTGCTTTTGATGCAACAAATCTCGAAACTCTGGGGAAAATACAGTGGTACTTCAAAGAGACTATAAGCGACTCAAATCCTGATCCAAGCTATCCTGAATGGACTCCCATAGATGATTGATATGAATTTATACCAGGTAAAATATTTTTTGATGAAATATATGTAGGAGCTTCTATTATCAATAGTGAAACGACTGATCCAACTATCGATAAAGTAATCCTTATCAGAGCCGATGGTGATTCTGAGATTACTTGAGAAATAGCTTTTGAGCAGTCTATTGATGATGAGCTAGAATTCACGTTTTTTGTAGAAGACGCGAAAACAGACTTCTCTGATGGTTTTATAGAAAGCTATCTTTGGAATATTAGCGAAAAAACATATAGGGAACTTGGAGACATTGAAAAAGCTGATGTCTCTCCAAAAATACAACATATATTTAAAGAGTATTGAGAGCATGATATAGAGGTTGTACTCACTGATTCAAAGTGAAAAACTGAATCACTTAAAAAAACTATCACTATCCAAAAACGAGTTCAGCTTAAAGCCCCTCTTATTATTACAGATGAAGACTGAGAAGAGTTAGAAGAAGTGCGTCATGAAGAAAAACAAAATGAATACTATATAGATAATTTTGGGATTCCAGGAAAAATAAAATTCGATGCTCGGCTCGTTCGTCCCGCAAGTGTACTCTATGCTCTCGATAGCGTCAGCTGGGATGTAGGAAATGACGGAGATATGGACGCAGGTTGAAAGAGCTTTATATACGAGGTCCCAACTGAATGAAATCATACACTCGTTGCAAACTATACATTTAAACACAGAAAGAAGCAAGATGATGTTATCGAGTTAAAGGAATTCATCTATATAGAATGAATAAAACAAGATGCCATCCTTGATCTAGATATGAAATACGATAGTAACTATGTTCCTGTAACTGTAAGGTTTGATGCATCTAAAAGTTTTATAAAGAATGATGATATTGTGAAATTTATTTATGATTATGGTGATGGAGTCACAGAAGAGCGAGATGCCATAAATCCTGGGCATACATACTCTCAAGCATGAGATTATACCGTAAAACTTACTGTTCGATGAAAAACTGGCACCTCCTACAGCACCTCAAAGAA
Organism: uncultured Candidatus Altimarinota bacterium; assembly: GCA_938015455.1. Classification (GTDB taxonomy): domain Bacteria; phylum Patescibacteriota; class Gracilibacteria; order BD1-5; family UBA6164; genus JAACSU01. Next base: position 15,937 of record CALLPL010000018.1, on the reverse strand, counting down.
ATTAATTCTTCTTCCACCTCCTCAAGGAGTCAGTATTACAGCAAGCTTAAAACAAGCTCCAGTGTGACAAGGAATAGACTTCTCATCTGATAAGAGTGAATGACAAATCGTTGAATATTTTTGGGACTTTGGTGATGGAACTATTTCAACAGAAGCAAATCCAACTCACAGCTATAAAAAAGCTGGAGATTATACTGTTAAACTCAGAGCTGATTTCGCAAATAAGAACTCTATCTCTGATGAAGTTGAGATAGAAATAGTGAAGGAATAAACTTGTTATTTCACTACCAGTCTATAATTTTTCTTTCCTTTTCTTAGGAGTAAGAATTTATTATCTATAAAGTCTTCTGAAAAGTTATAATTTGTGTCTGAAATTTTCTGCTCATTGAGGGAAAGAGCTCCACTAGAGATACTATTACGAGCAGTACCTCCTGACTGCTCAAGTCCTGACTCTATAAAGAGTCCAAAGAGGTTTTGATCCATGTATTCTATACTCCCTATTTCAGAGGCAAAGAGTTCAAATTCCTCTGAGCTTAGGTTTTGCAATAGTTCGATCTTATCTCAACTACCAAAAAGAAACTCTGATATCTTCTCACTTATTTGAGCCTGAGTTTTTCCATGAACCATCTCTACCACCGTAGCTGCAAGAAACTTTTGTCATTCTCGTTTTTCTGGAGCAATATCATGTTTGCTAACTATTTCTGATATTTCTTCTAGGGAAAGGAAACTGAAAAGTTTTAAATATCTTTCAATATCAGCATCAAGAGTATTTATGAAGTACTGATATACTTCGTAAGGAGAGGTCTTTTCAGAATCGAGCCAGACAGCATTTCCCTCTGATTTTCCAAACTTCTTTCCGTTTGCATCCATGATAAGTTTGTTTGTAACTCCATATACTGAAGCTCCGTCTTTCTTAGATACAAGTTCAATCCCAGCAAGTATACCGTCCCACTCATCACTCCCTCCAACCTCGAGTATTACTCACTTATTTTTCCAAAGGTAATAGTAATCATATCCCATAATGAGCATATAACTAAACTCTGCATAGGAAATATATTTATCAGGATCGGTGATTCGCTTTTTAACAATGTCTTTGCCTATCATCCAGTTAACGGTCATAAATCTTCCAACTTCCTTCATAAAGTCTAGCACATTAAGCACTTTATGAAAGTCATAATTATTCACTGTTTCATATTTGAGCTGCTTACCTGTGATCTGAGAGATATTCTGTGTCAATCTATGAAACTGAGCTTCTATTCATGCTTGGTTTTTTGCGAGATCTTCCTCAGTGAGAATAGGTCTTTCATCATCCTTTCAACTAGGATTCCCTATTGTTGAGGTTGCTCATCAAACAAGTAAATAACAAGTATTTCCCCTGAGCATAAAATGTACTGCCATCATGAGAGCAACAAAGTTCCCTATAGTCATACTATTAGCGCTACAGTCTACTCCAAAGTAAAACTTTTGTCCTCATTTTTCAAAGAGATCAAATACCTTATCATCAGTAAACTGATGAAGAAATCACCTTTCTTCGAGATCCTGCTTCAACTCTTTCATTTTATATCTTGTAAAAAATAATATTTACCTCTATAATAGAAAAAAAGTACTCTATCGCAATAATATTTGATATAATATTTTATGGAACTTAAAAATAGAGAAGAGTGGGATAAAAATCAGCCTCAGGACAAAGGAAAAAACAACTGCCCGTTTTGTAATTGATATAATAATGAGCCTGAATATATCATTAAAGAATTTGAACACTGGTATGTTGTACATAACAAGTACCCTGTGTTGGGACTCCAGAATCACTTAATGGCTATCCCTTATAGGCATACACTAATGAGTAAAGATCTTACAAACGAACAAATGATAGAATACCCAAATGTCCTCAAATTTATACATGAATTTTATGAATGAAAGAAATATTTTTCCTTTCTTCGAGAATCTATAGAAAGTCGAAGTCTTGAACACTTGCACTATCATTTCCTCCCTTGAAATATTCACTATGATGATATAGAATATTTTCTAAAAAAACAGTGATATTAAAAAGACTTGCCTGAAGCCAAAAAAAGACTATATTACAAATGTATACAATTTTTTAGAACAGACTTTTACAGATGAATATCGACCTCTCAAAAATATTTGGTTCAAAATGTCGTGCAAAGATCTTAGAGAAATTCTTTCTCGAATATTATGCTGGGAAAAACGAATGATTTCATATGCGTGCTGTCGCGCGTGATCTCGATGAACAAATTAATTCTGTAAAACGTGAGCTAGATAACCTTGAGGCTCTATGAGTTCTTAAGTCTCGGACAGAACTTCGCAAAAAAATATTTTTTGTGAACAAACAATTTTATCTGATACGTGAATTTCAAGAGATTTTTCTCAAAAGTTACAATCCACTCGATACTATTAAGACTTACTTTAAGACCCAAACTCTTCTAGAAGTTGTTATAGTCAACGAAAGCATCAAACACAAACTCGTTGAGGATGGAAAAGCTATTCTCGATATTTTTATGATAGGAGAGATTGATCGTGAAGAATTCTCAGTATTTCTCTGACAAACATTCTTTGATACCAAGGTAAAGTTTGCCATCATCTCAACCGAAGACTTTTTCAATCGTCTGAGTTATGGAGACAAACTCATCCACAATATCCTCTGAGAAAAAGGAAATATATTTATCAAAGATAATATTAAAGTGAGGGAGAAGTTGAAATAAAAGCTTACTAAGATTTTTTAGCATTAAAAACTGCTACTACTGAAGCAGCTTCTGCATCTGCTCTTTCAATTAAACATGCAGCTATTTCTTCTCAAGGAAACTTAGAATTAGGCACGACTTCATCTGCTTCTATATATGGAGGTACTCTTGAATGGTCTTCATAAGACATGCTAAAGTAATTAAATTTATAAATAAGTTATATTATATAGTTTTAAAACTAAGTCAATACTAATATCTTCCTACTTCAACTACTCCTACTTTCTCCTCAAACTGTCCATACTTTACTCTATAATACGCGAGTATTCCAATCATCGCAGCATTATCCATACAATAGAGCTTCTTTATTGGAGTAAAAAATTTTAGTGAGAGTTTTTTTGATTCTTCTAATATTCTAGCATTAAGGTCATCATTTGCACTCACTCAGCCTGCGAGTAGTACGGTTGCTACTCATTTCTGCCGTGCTGCTTCGAGGAGTTTAAAACAAAGTACTTCATTTACAGCCGATTGAAACTCATGTGAGAGCTCTCTCTGGTCATGAATAGTCAATTTTCATCTTTTATCTACTTCTCGCTTCACCGCACTCTTCAGTCCTGAAAAACTAAATCAAAATCCCGTTTTTTCTAAAAAGACCCGAGGAAAGAGTTCATTATTACTCCCTTTCCTTCAATTTGAAGGGAAGGCTTGGGGATGGGATATTTTATACTCTTCTGCCAACCTTGAAACTATAGGTCATCATGGATATCAAAGTTCCATCATTTTTGCAACTTTATCAAAGGCTTCACCTGCAGCATCATCTTGAGTTTGTCCAAGCTTTTCTCGAGTCCACATATCGCTCATATACCAAAGCTCATTATGCCCTCCAGATACCGTAAGACATACGAGAGGAAACGGTATCTCTGACTCTGCTCTCTCAAGCCAGTTTGAAAATATATGTGCCTCTATATGGTCAATAGGAATAATAGGAATACTCAAAGTTTGAGAAAGAGTAGATGCTACCGTAATTCAAGTAAGTAAAGAGGGGATGAGTCCTGGATGATTAGTAACAGCTATATAGTCTATATCATTTAGTGATGCATTACCATCTACTAATACAGCATCTAAAACCTCAAATATTACGTTCGCGTGTTCACGACTTGCAATCTCTGGAACTACTCCTCAGGTTTTATTATGGATCTTAATTTGCGACTTTGTATACATTTGTATTACCCTTTCGTTTTCAAAAAGTGCTATACTCGTATCGTCACAGGATGTTTCAAAAGCTAAGATTTTCATAGTTTAGTTTAAAAGTTTCCAAATATACTTTACGAGAGTCTTTCTACTCTCTCCATCAAAGTTGTGATTTCCATCTATTGTCTGTATTTCGTATCACTTGATACTTTCAAGAGCGTCGTTTTTAATGAGTTCGTCTTGAGCTGCAAAAATAACAGAAACCCTAGAAGTATCTTTAAGATCTCTATATAGATTTTCATAATGATATTGTTGTCGCTCTTTCCAGTATTTTGCTGGAACAAAGGTTTTATTTCCATCACTTCTCATGAGTATACTCACTCCCTGTTTATTAATATCTGTCCCCGGTCTTGTTTCAAAGTTTTTAATAGTTTTATCTATATCATTATTTGTTGGAGGAGCTAAAAACACTATCTTTGAAATATTATCTGGTTTCAAAAGAGCTGTTACAATACATCATTGAGAATGAGCTATAATTATATTTTCATTTAAATTACTCATATTATCTTTAATAACTCTTCCTAATATCTCAGCTTGCTCTGACAACGGTTTCAAGAAAGTATCTTTTCCATCTTCACAGAAGTCGTTAAGATCCGTATAGAAAAAATTATATTCCTCTGATTGCTCCAAAAGATAACTCTCGATGTCTGTAAACATTCCTCTTGCATCCTTTCGGACTCAAAATCCATGTACAAAAAATATATTCTTTTTCATCTTATTTTTCTATAAATTCTAAAGTCTTTTCAAAGAGTTCTTCATACTTTCACTCTTGCGTGAATCCATGATTTGCTCACTTAATAATACAAGATCCTATTCCAAGACTATCTGTCATAGACTTAAAGTCTACTTTTGTATTTGCTCAAGCGTAAATTATATACATATTGTCAGAGTTAAATTGAAACTCTTTGAGATTCTCCATATGATTTTGTCCCCTTTGCTCAATCATTTCCTTTGAGACCTGTATATCTCTTCCGTCTCATCAATTAAAGAGCTTTATTTCTCATTGCTGTGAAAATTTTAAAACCCCAGGGTCAAAAGCCGGGTCCCAAAAAATAAGTTTCTTAGTATTCTGAGGGACTTCCTTTACCCCTATAACACTTGGTCATCAGAGACTATGGGATACAACATTTACTTCCTTATACTCATCTTGAAAATAAGTCAAAATACTCTCTAAATCCTGGCTATGAGTCTCTATAGAACTCGTTCTTAAATCCCTATTTTTCTCTCATCCATCATAAAAATTAAAACGAAATACTGTATATCCTCTTTCTGTAAAGTATTCCTTTGCAGCATAGTAATGGGCCTCTGTCATATACCCTGTAAGTCCATGAACCAATATAATGAGTTTCTCTGATTTATCTTTCCAGTTTAAAATTCCGTTAATTTCAAACTCGTCTGATGTTGGAATAGTGATATATTTTTCCATGATTATTTTTTTATATTTTGTATAAACTCTATCATATCTTTTTTTAACTTAGCCTCAAGACTCATTTTTTTCTTACTTATTGGGTTATTAAACTCTATTTTCCAGGCATGGAGCATCTGACGAGTTAATGGAAAATTCTTCGCGAAGTAACTGTTGAGCTTTTTATCTCAATAAGTTTTATCTCAGAGAATAGGATTTCAAAGTGCTGCAAGATGAACCCTGATTTGGTGCATACGTCAGGTTTCAATAGTTACTTCGAGTGATGAAATAATTTGTTCTCCATTCGGGATATCGATTTTATACTCATCTATTAATGTATAGTGAGTTATAGCTTCGAGTCAGCCTTCACTTACCTGAACTTTGTTTTCCTTAAGAGCATTTTCTATACGTTTCAACTTCTTCCGGACTGTTCCTGAAGAACGCGAGAGCTTTCATAAAACAAGGCAAAAGTAAGTCTTTTGAATTTTTGTATGACTTTTGAAATCATCTGAAAGCCTTGTAAGAGCAGTTTTATTTTTTGCAATCATGATTACTCATGAAGTATCTCTATCTATACGATGAATGAGTGAAGGCTTAAATGTGAGACTATTAAGACTTTTTCAAAAATAATCATGAACTTGTTCAATAAGAGAAACCTCTGTACTCGCATGATCACCTGGATGAACATTTTGTCATGGATTTTTATTTAAGACTAGCAAGTATTCATCTTCAAACACAATATTCTGTTTCTGGAAAGAACGAATACCTTCATTTTGCCGTGATGAAAGAGCCACTTCATTCTCTACTTGAGATATCTTCTCTATTTCTCCGTCAGAAAGAAATATTTGAACGAGATCTCATACCTGCAACTTATACTCATTACTTTGTTTCGTTTTTTTTCAATCTTTAAAAATCTTTATATTCCCCTTTCTATTACACTTATACAAAAAACTCAGAGTCGCATTTCAAAAAAGTTTCTTCAAAAATTTATCAAGCCTCTGATCTGCGTCATTAGGTGTAATCTCGTATTGTTTCATCTACTGAAAAATCGTAAAATCAAATGCAGCATTTGTGGTTTCTTGTGGTACTGCGAGTTCTAACTTTTTACTAAATCCATATGATTTCCCTATACTCGAAATTCTAGCAAAACGTGTTGGAACAGGTTCAGAAAAACGAAGTTGGTACTCCAGATAAGGAAGTATACTATCATCACTTGAGACAAGGTCTCTAATAAGGGTCACCTTAAGAACGCATTCGTCTGTTGAACCTGAACAATTACTATTATAAAAATCACGTATACGTTCAGAGCTACCATCTCATTTTGTACCCCGTTGTGGCCATAAGTTAAGCCTTGATGGACTGTTTATTTGAGATTCGTTAATAAGAGATCCTGATTCTGTAAAAAGTACCTCCTGAGATGATGACAATTGCCATAGTATTATATCATCAATTCCATCTCATATTTTTAATACCTCTTGAGTTCAGCCATCAATATTTGGTACACGATAATCCATTCTTATTCTATTGTTTCCTGTAATTAATCTTCCTCTTCCAACGAGAAGTTGTATAGGTTCATTCTGAGATAGAGTACTCCAATTATGATCATTAGGACTCAATCACTTTCAAACAGGAGGAAGTAAATTTCCATTTGCTTCTACAGTGTAGTTATGATCACTATCTGTAGCAGATACTTTAGTGAACTCATCTCATATGTCTCAACTATAAATATCATATAGGGAGGTCTCTATACCTGAATAACTCTCAAAAAATGCCTGTGAAGCATTCTCAACTCCCTTAACACTTCGAGCAAATGGCACTATATATTCTATGAGATATAATCCTGTAAAACTCAAAAGGAGCATAAGCCCAAGGGCAAGAATAATAGAAAATCAAGCTGGGGTAGTATGTTTCATTATTGTAAATCTATGTCTAAAAGCTGTATAGTAGTACTAATATCTGTTGTCGGACTCACTCAAGAGATTCTCTTTTTTTCCTTCCATCAGGGCTCTAGGGTAAGATGAAGCTGGAGATACGGAGCAAGTTTTATATTTTCAGAGCTATCTCTCCAAGATGACTTTAAATTTTTATTCGGGTAGAGGTAAAATTCAGCTCGGCTCACATGAATATCATTTGGAAATATTGCTTGCCAATAATCAGTACTATTACTTCATGCTATAGGAGATGAGCCATCACCACTAAAATCAGGATGAATCCTCCAAGTATCTATAAGTCCATCATTATCTCCAGTACTTCCATCATCAAGATGATTGTATCAACTGTCCGTTCCAACAAGTTTGAGAAACTCGATAGTTCACAGGCAGCCCGTTCATGTCAAAGTCTGTGTTCCTGTACAAGTTGCTCAAGTAGGAGCGCTAGAGTCAAGATCTATATGCCATCTAAAGTAGGTTCTCTCATCTCCAGCCTCATTGATAAGATATAGTTCTCATAAATCTATTCCATTAGGAAATGCTTCTGGTCAAATACCAAGATATAAATCATCTGCGTCTCAAATAATATTTCCATCACCATCCTCATCTCAGCTGGCATCTGCGTCTGAGTTGTGATCTATAAACTGTAGTTCATATTGACCGTATCTCTGTGGCTCTGCATCGTAGTTTGCTCATGGATTATTAAAACTTGTAAGACATCATCATGTTCCCATAGAGTTTACACTCCCATTTCCACTTTCACAGTAATAAAAACCTCCTGCATAATTATTTGTCCCAGGGTTTCCAGAGGCACCAAAATTTCAAAAGCCTGTTTGGTTTTGAAAATGACCATTAATATAGCCTGTGTTAAATGAATACCTATTCCAGTATTCCTCATAATCGATAGTTCATCATCTTTTTATCAACTCAAAAAACCTCTCAGCTGCAAAGTATGACTGTTTTTCAATGCGAGTATGTTCTATGAGCTTTGCTTTCGCAATTCATACTGCACTCAAACTCTGAAATCAGGCAATAATAACAAAAGATACTATTAGAATCCCTACTAGTAGTTCAATGAGTGAGAATCAAGATGTTTGTGTATTCATATTATTTTTTGAGGAATATATGATGAAAAAAGTCTCCTATCATTCTCATAGCACTATATGCTGTTGGTTTTTTAGAAAAGCTCTTAGGCCACTGACGAATAAAAAAGTCTATAAAACTATAAGTCGCATTATTTTTAATTTTATTACTTTCATGAAAAAACAGAAATACTCATAGAGAGCGAAAGATACTTACTACAAAACTCCATAAAAGAATAATAGTATCGAAAAAGCTATTACGGATATGTTTTTTTTCTTGAGTTTTTCCCACTCCCTTATATTATAAGTTTTAGTTCTCACAGTATAAGGAAAAGTCCTCTACTTGTAAATCAAAAAACAACGAAAAATCCCTATGTCGCGCAAAAATCCTCATATTGTCCGTAAAATTCAGAAATTTATATACCAAAGAGCCGAACACCTCTCCTTTCGATCCGCACACCTTACTTTTTGATCTAAGATCACACTCTTTTGAATATTCATAACTTTCCTGTCACTCTTTCTTCCCTGGGTAAATTCTCTCGATGGAATAATGAGCACTAGTCAAAATAAACTTGACTCCTTTTCAAGTTTTTCATGATATATTGGTCATGTTTGATTCTTAATCTTATGTATCCTCACATTAAGTGCATTTTCCATATTTTCAATTGTACGAAAAGAAAAAATTCGTTTTTTCATGCTGATACAGATCTCTGATACTCTTTGCTGTCTTTGTAGTTCTGTTATCATTTTTATACTCTCTATTCAGAGCTACTTTTTCATAAATTGACTACAGTTATTTTCAGCTAATATCCTTTATGGGAAATGAATTATCCTCTCTATCACAGGAGCTCTTATTATATTTACCTGATCCATTATAATGAGAAATGAATATAGAAAAAATATCAAAGGAAGCTATATCAGTGAGATTGATAAAAAGATTCAAGATCTCCAAATAGATGAGCAAAAAGATAACATGAAACTCCCTTTTTAGCCTTTTTGACTTTTAAGAAAAAAAATTTTGACTTTTATGACGCAAGTATTATATTTTATCGTAGACATAAGTAATTTAAATAGAGTATCCACCAAAATATAAATATGCAAGCAACACTTACAAAAGGTCTTATAGAAAAGTCATTCTCTAATGTTTTATGATCACTATCTGACAAAGAACGCACAGTAATAGAAAGAAGGATCGGTCTTAACTGACTCAAGGAAACTCTTCAAAATATTGGTAATTCTTTCAAGCCAGCAATTACAAGAGAAAGAGTAAGGCAGATAGAAGATGCGGGAATCAAGAAAGTAGGGAGAATTATAAAAGCAACGGAACTTGCTGCTATACAGGACATGGCACGAAAGGTCCTTGGATATCACGGAGGTATACTCACAAGAGAAAAACTTATCGGAGCTCTTATTAAAGAAATGAGTCTTTCAAAAGAAATCAACTCTCACATCCTTGAGGTGATTATTCAGTCAGATTTTGAAATCATTAAATCTAAGCCTCGTCTAGGAACTCAAACATATTTTACTCTTCCTGATGTTTCAAGAAAATCTATTGATGCAAGTCACAGAGAAGCACTAAAAATCCTTAAAAGGAAAAAAGATGTTATGGAGCGAACAGAGCTCTATAATCAAATCGCTCAAAATGTTAGAGAAGAGGTTTGATCTCTTGAAAATGTATTTATAGATAGTGTACTCGATGTATTTGATGATATTGTAAAGGGAGAAGAAATTCTTATTGGTCTCACAAGATGGAAAATACTTAATCCAAAAACACTCAAGGATAAAGCTATTTATGTAATGAAGAAGGAAAAAGTACCAATGCACTTTATCGACATTTCTAACAAAATTTCTGATTATCTTGGTGAGAGCGTGAAAATAAACACTATTCATAACGAACTTATTCGAAATGAAGAATTTATTCTTATTGGACGAGGAATCTATGCTCTCAAAGAATGGGGTTTCAAACCAGGAACAGTACTCGATGTAATACTTGATGTACTCAAAAAGAATGGATGACCGATGAATACAGAGGATATTATCAAAAAAGTACTCAAAGTGCGAAATGTAAAAAAGACAACTATCTACATGAATCTACAAAACAAGAAAGCTATAGAGCGAGTTGGTCGTAACTTCTATGCTGCAAAAGCATAATTATAATAAAAATCTAGACCGAACGATTGCAATCGTTCGGTCTTTTTATATACTATAGCAAAAATATCTTTAAATTTTTACTCGGTGAAAATACTCGTATTTGATACAGAAACTACTGGTTTCATAAATAAAAAAGAAATAGATTTAGGAAAACAGCCTTATATAGTTCAATTTGCTGGGATTCTTTGAGAACATAAAGACGGTGAGTATAGTGAGCTTGAGAGAATAAATATTTTCATCAACCCTGGTGTACCTATACCCTACTGAGCTTCACAAGTACACCATATATACGATATTGATGTCAAAGATGCTCCAGGTATGGCAAGCCAAATTGATATTATTATGGATTTTGTAAATAAAGCTGACATACTCATCTGACACAATATAGAATATGATGAGGATATGTTAAAGCTTGAACTTAAAAGATATGAAAAGAGTTACCTCTATAAACCTGACCAAATACTCTGTACAATGAAAAATACTGTAGACTTCTGTGCGCTTCAGTGAAAATGAGAACGACTTAAATACCCAAAACTTTGAGAGTTGTATAAAAAACTCTTTGGAGACTATTTCATAGGAGCACATGACGCTATGACAGATGTTGAAGCTACCCTCAGATGCTTCCTAGAATTAGAAAAACAGTGAGTCCTCACCTTCGCGTGAAAAAAACAAGAAGTACTGAGTTTATTTTAATCCCCTTTTAACTATGTGAGATTTTTGAGATTTAGTAAATATCGAAGAGTTTGGAGAAAAACGTGAAACATTTGACCTAGAGAGGTGAGATGTAGGATTTTACTGTAAAGATTGTGAATCTATAGTCGAAACAAATAGGCCAAACCCAAGATGATATACCTTTGAATGCAAAAAATGCTCAGGAAAGAATATTGCAGTGGGAACCCAGGCATGACTCAAAGCAAACTATTTTCGAAAAAAGTTCTAAAAATATTTGCAAAACTGTATATACTTTATATACTCACTTTATATCCGATCTATACAGAGATTTTGAGATATAACATTTTTATTAGCTAAATATACATTTGTATGGATAAGAAAGCCGCATTACAAAATGCCCTCGATATGATCGAGAAACAATATGGTCAATGATCAATAATGAAACTCTGAGACGAAGAACGAGGAAAAGGAGTAGAAACAACTTCTTCTGGTTCCCTCTCTCTCGACCTAGCACTCTGAGGCTGATACGCAAAAGGTCGTATCGTAGAGATTTATGGACCAGAGTCATCTGGTAAAACTACTCTGACACTTCACGCAATAGCAGAAGTCCAAAAGGCAGGAGGAACAGCAGCGTTTATAGATGCTGAGCATGCTCTTGATCCAAGTTACGCTGAAAAGGTAGGAGTAAATACGCAAGAACTCATCATCTCTCAGCCAGACTACGGTGAGCAGGCACTAGAAATTACTGAAAAACTCGTAAATTCAGGAGCTGTTGATCTCATAATCGTTGATTCTGTAGCAGCCCTCACTCCAAAGGCAGAAATAGAATGAGACATGGGAGACTCTCATATGGGACTCCAAGCCAGACTTATGAGCCAAGCACTTCGTAAAATAACAGGAGCAATAAATAGATCAGGATGCACGGTTATATTCATAAACCAAATTCGTATGAAGATCTGAGTTATGTTTGGTAGTCCAGAAACAACAACTTGAGGTAATGCACTCAAATTCTATGCATCACAAAGACTTGATATCAGAAGAAAGGAAAAAATAGAAACCGGAGCTGGAATGGATAAAGAAATCTTCTGAAATAAAACCAAAGTAAAAGTCATCAAGAATAAAATAGCTCCTCCATTCAGAGAGGCAGAGTTTGATGTTATGTACAATCAAGGTATTTCTAAAGTTGGTGAACTCGTAGATATCGGGACTACCACTGAGGTTATCAAAAAATCATGAGCTTTCTACAGCTATGGAGAGACCAAGCTCTGACAAGGCCGAGAAAAAGCAAAGCAGTTCCTCACAGATAATCCTGATCTCGCAGTTGAAATTGAGGAGGTAATTAAGAATAGCTTATAAGAATATAACATGGATATTATTGTCACAATACTTAGTTTTACTTTTACTCTTATTGCTTGAGTGATTTCAAGCCATATAGATATTTATGAAGACTATTCTTTTTGATTATCATTAAAAAAATAAAAATTCGTGCGCTCTAACTAAAACCTCTCCTGATAAGGAGAGTTTTTTAATTGCCTTTGCCTTGCCTTTTCCTGCTTTCTCATTATCTTTTGAAGCAATCTTTATATTGATAAAATAGACAGCACGTGAAAGTTTCATACAAGGTTCTGAGTAAATATATTCCAGATATCAAATCTCCTGAAGAAGTAGCTCAGGACCTCATTATGCATACTGCAGAGGTCGAGGAAATACATGAGTCGGGAGGACACTTGAAGAATGTGTTTATCTGAGAGATTACAGAATGCTCTAAACACCCTGATGCTGATAAGCTCAATATCTGTCAGGTTCAGGTACAATGAGAAAGCAGACAAATTATTTGTGGGGCACCAAATGTACGGTCATGATTAAAAGTAGCAGTAGCACTTCCAGGAGCAGAGCTTGCTCCAGGATTTGTGATACAGAAATCAAAAATCAGAGGAGAGGTTTCTAATGGAATGCTTTGTAGTGAGGATGAGCTTGGACTCGTAGAAGAGAGACAAGATGGGATTTTTGAACTCCCAGATGATGCTCCACTTGATACCTGCATGCGAGAATACCTCGGCTTTGATGATATTATTCTCGAGGTAGATAATAAAGCCATTAATCACAGGCCCGATCTCTTTTCTCATATCGGAATAGCCAGAGAAATCTCTGCTATTTCTGGGAAACAGCTTGATTTTAATTACACAGAAGAAGATTTCTCAGGATACACAGAAGCAGGGGTGAAAAATGACATTCCAGATGTAGTAAAGAGGTACCTGTGAGTCTACGTATCAGGAGTAGAAAATTCCGAGACTCCAAGTCATATCAAAGAACTCATTGCCTCTCACGAAATAGACTCAAAAGGAATTTTAGTTGATATTACCAACTACTGTCTCTATCTCTACGGTCAACCAACGCACTGTTTTGACGCTGATAAACTTGTTGGAAACATACATGTTCGTTATGCTGAGAAGTGAGAAAAATTTGAAGCGTTAAATGCAAAGAGTTATGAACTCTCAGATTCTGATATCGTCATTGCAGATGATAGCTGAGTTATTGCTCTATGAGGAGTTATTGGAGGACAAAATACTGCTGTTTCAGATACTACGACAAACATCGCTATTGAAGCAGCCTGGTTTGACCAGGCAGTAATCAGGGGGACAGGAAAACGTCTTGGCCTGAGAACAGATGCGCTCAATGTCTTTGAAAAAGATCTTACAACGAATATGCAACATAGATGAGTAGCACTTATCCTCTCTGAGCTCAGAGAGTTATTTCCAAAACTTGAAATTACGAAAGTATCAGATGTATATCCAGAACCAAGTAAAGAAACTCAAATTACTTTTAAACCAGAGAGAATAAATAATCTTATCTGAGCTAAGTACGCAGAAGATAATATGCTCTCTCTGCTTTCCTATCTTTGAATTACTGAAAATAATGGGACTCTCTCTATTCCTTTTTGGAGAAAGGATCTTACTCATATCGCTGATATAGCAGAGGAAGTAGCTCGGCTTGATGGATATAGTAATGTAGAAGTTACTGTTCCTCGGATTAATCTCTGAGCTGTATCACAAAGCCCTACTTACAAGGCTAAGCGAGATACTCGAAATTTCCTCACTGCTTCTGGATGGTATGAGATGTATACCTACTCTTTTGTAGACGCAGCTCTCATGCAAAAGGCTGGAGATACAACAGATAATCTCGTACCTCTTAAAAATGCTCTTTCAGAAGAACTCTCTCATATGCGATGAGGTCTCGTCCCAAATCTCCTGCAAGCAGTGCAGGATAATGCTCGTGAATATAAAGAGATGAAGCTCTTCGAATTCGAAAAAGTCTTTCATAAAACATCTCCTTTAACTACCTCAGAAAACTACGAACTTGCAGGAGTTATGACGCTCAGTTCTGACTCTGGATACTATGATGTAAAAAGTATCGTCAGTGACCTGTGTCAGAAGCTCTGAATACTCAAATACTCTTTTGAACAAAACTCGGATCTTCCAAGCTACGCTCATAGTGGGAGAACTGCAGCTCTCGTCATCAGAGGAAAACAAGTATGATATGTATGAGAAATAAGCCCGCAAGTCGTTAAAAACTTCGATCTCACGTGAAGCGTATGATTCTTCTGTATCAACATGGAACTTGTATTAGAATCTCTCTACGGTCTCCTGTCAGCTCGTGAAGTTTCCACCTTCCAAGAAAACAACTTTGATATAAACTTTGTCGTAGATAAAGATACTCCAGGTAAGAGCCTCATAACTGCCATTGAAAAGACCGATCCCCTCATCCAAAAGGTAGAACTCTTTGATATCTACGAATCCGAAGAAAAGCTCCCAGGACAACGATCTCTTAGCTTTACTGTATACACGCAATCAATGACAGAAACCCTTAATGATGAGTATAAGAACAAACTTATAGAGAATATAGTCGCGAGAGTTGAAAAGGTAGGAGGAAGATTACGATAAATTCCTAAACTTTATTATTTTGAAATATCTTCAAATGTAATTCCTTTAATTCTATTTGTAAATCATTCTAGTCAGTAAGTCTCTATATCCCTCTTCGCTTCTTCTAAAGAAATGCCAAAAACCATCAAGTATCACTCAGAGTTTTCTATACTATCTTCAATTAAACCTTGTCGATATTCCTCTCCTAAATCTTTTATATAGTCTTCTTTAAATAACTTAAAATTTTCTGGTGTTTCTTTCGCTAATTCAAAAGCTCTACAAGATGCTCTTATCCCAAGTTTTAATAATCCATGATATCTACTAAGGTCTTGATGGTACTCAAGTAACTCATCGATAGATTCCTCTGATAAATCAACTCTTTTTTTTCATAATCTTTGAGACATTTTATCACTAAGCTTACTTAGCTTGAAGTTAAAGCGGGATAATCTTGTACTTGTTTCTGCATTGTTGTTTGTCTCAAAAATTTCTTGTGTTAATCTTCGCAGTAGCTGATTTAAGTCGTCCATTCTCTCAATATTATCTAAAACTATATCTAAGTCCCAATTTTCTACCTCACAGTTTCATACTTCAATTGTCATAATACGATGGTTATTTTTTAAATACCCTATAATTTTAGCATAAGTATTTATAAGATGCAAAAATTGGTAAAAATCTTTTGACTCGGGGCTAGTTTTGCCTATAATCCCTCAGCTTACCCGCTATTTTTCGGGAATAAAGCTCTATTTTACAGTTATTTTTACCATTAATATTTTCGAGATATGCCTATCATAGCATCTGCAAAAAAAGCTTTGAAACAAAGCAGAAAGAAACA
>CALLPL010000017.1 GCA_938015455.1 uncultured Candidatus Altimarinota bacterium | reverse complement strand
CCTTTGATTCATACATCTTGAACCCCTGCTTGAGCTTGAAACTCGCAAATCTATCATGCGCGAAATCAGTTTTTTCGATATGAGGCTTCATATCTTCATAACTATTAAATGCGTCATAAATAGCTTTGATGAAATTTTCTTGATAATCCTTTGGATAAAATGACCATGTTCATCAGATTATTCGAACATCGTTTTTTTCTATCTTATGCCCTGTTACTTCGAGAGCTCTGAGCCTATTATGTATTTGCAGAACTGGATCAAACTTGTTGAGTTCAGCTCGCATAACGGCAGGCTCATGTGGGATGTATGATTTTGGGAGTCCTTCAAAAGTAGGACAGTACACACAAAGACCAGGACAACCCCAGAACTTTGTCAGGAGAGAGATAACGGTCACTCCCGAGAGGCTCCTCACTCATCTCTTTCTCAGAAGCTTCCTGAAGATATCGCTGACAGGAAATTCTCACTGATCTACTCGCTCATTATAGCGCTCTAAGATCCTAATACTCGGAAATGGTTTTTTGACATCAAATCCTTTGTACGCATCGTTCTTAATCTTATGAAACTCCTCCTTAGAAAGCTCTGGATTTATTTCCAGAGCTGCAAGTCCTGCATCGATGATGCTATCGAGAATTTTTTGAGTTTCAGGCATTGATTTTGCTAGTTTTTAGTAGCGTGATTATAGGGCAGAAGTAATGAAAATCAAAATTAGTTCTTTTTTTGCATGTTTACCATTATGGTCTGGGAATATTCCGTTGGAAGTGGAATCTTTCACCATGTGATTTTGGTAATAAGTTTGCGATGAGAGCTTATTGGAACTTGAATATTAGAAGTTATACTTACTTCCAGTTGTCATCAAGAGGAGGGACTAATATGATTGATAGTAAGTCTTGTTCCCCCTGTGTGTACGACTCAAAGGCTTGTTTCTACTTTAAGCCTTATACTATTTTCACTAAACCATTCATATTCTGGCTCTCAGGATAAAGAGCTCATATAGTTTTGATATCATTCGACATTTTTTATTTTAAAGTAAAAATCCTCATCTGCGAACTTTGCTCCATCTAGGGAAGCCATATGAAACCATCCTCAGATGACTTGCTGTTTTTTCGTACTATAGACTCATTGTCAGGTTCATGATATGACTTCTATAAAAACCTCATCTCACATGCTTGTTATATTATGAACAGATGTGACTCATTTTAGATCAAGTATCTTCTTGTCTCATGTTTCTACACAAAAATCTCATGTAAGAGCGTTTTCAAGGATTTTGGTGTCTCCGTGTTTTTTAAATACGCAGTATCTTTCAGAATCTACTATGTATCAATAATTTCTGTGTATTTCTAGACCTGAGTCGTATCGAGAGAGTATTTTTCAAAATACAGCGTTTCTTACATCTCTTAAAGTTATAGTCGTAGAGTTGGTCTCATCTGAATGGAGAACATTAGCTGTATAAAAACTATCAGCGTTCTCAATTCATCAAAACTGAGCACTATCCATATTTTGTTCGATGCAGTGGTATGTTTCATTGATATCTTCTGCACTTATTTCTTTATCACTTAAAATGCTACGTATATTCGTACGAATTTTTTCTGATAAGAGAGTAATAAAGTTAGCCTCTCATGATGATAAACTGTTTAGAACAAAGAGAATATCATCATTACTTGTCGGTCTTGTAGAAGCAACAGTTTTATTGCCATGCCAAGCATCAGGAAAAATAACTACATTATTTTCTCACTCGTACCTTTCAACTTTGTAATCATTAGACATAAATATTTTTTAATAATTTTATATATTTAAAAACTTTATTATTTTTTGTCAATAAAAAATATCAGAAAACATATGTAGACTTTAGCTAATTAAATTTATATTAAATCGAGAGTAGGGCTATAAAAAGCATGTTTTTTATGATATACTGATTTGAACACCTAAATATTATTATATATGTTATCGAAAATCACATCATGTTTGATCATTGTTACTGGACTGTTTGTTTCAGTTTCGACTGTGTCTGCTGAGGATACTTCTACAGTGCAGGAGCTAAGAGTAGGGACGATAGAAAGACCACCATTTGCGTATAAGGATGGAGATAATTGGACGGGATTTTCTATAGATCTCTGGGAAAAGATAGCAGAGGCAAATGGCTATGAAATAGAATACCAAGAATTTGAAGTGTTTGCTGATATGATCAAAAATACTCAGTCTGGCTCTGTGGATCTCTCTGCTGCAAATATCTCCATTACGCTTGAGAGGGAGGAGCTCATGGATTTTTCTCAGCCAATTTTTGATTCATGACTTGCTATGATGACGGTATCAGGAGTGAAAAAAGACCATGCCTTTTTCGCCACTCTAAAAGACATGAGATTTTATACTGCTTTTGCAATAGTAGCTCTCTTATTTACAGTATTTTCTCTGAGAAGAAAAATATTTTCTTTTAAACTCAAAAATAAAGCGTTTAGGTATCAAAATCAAATAGCGCTGATACTCTGAGGTTTTTTTCTAATAGGGTATTTTAACTATATACTTGTAACTATAGGTTTTGAACAAGCAAAACCAAGTGAGAGTATTGTCTCATACAAAGATATTAGTAACGAACTCGTAGGGGTTACTATTGGTTCAACATCAGAAAAATTTACTGTTAAAAATAACATTCCACATAGGTCGTACCCAGTTATAGAGGATGTATACTCTGATTTAAAGTCAGGGGAGATAGATATCATGATCCATGATCTTCCTGTACTTGAGTACTATATAAAGACAACATGAAATGAGTATGAACTTGTAGGAAACGTATTCCAAAAGGAAAAATACGGAATTCTGATGCCAGAAAACTCTAATCTTAAAGAAGATATAAATAGAAGCCTCTTAGAAATAAAGGATTCAGATACATATGAGGAAATTTTACAGAAATATTTTTAGTAGGATGAAGAAATACAGACACATATTTTTTACGAGTATCACATGGTTTCTGCTTAGTCCTCTTTGTTATGCTGAGGATCTAAAGGTATGAACGATAGAGCGTCCTCCATTTGCATACCAAGAGGATGGAGAGTGGAAAGGTTTTTCTATTGATCTATGGAATGAGCTTGCAAGTACTAACAATATCAGCTACAGCTTTCATGAGTTTGAGGCATTTTCAGATATGATACAGACAACGACAGATTGAGAGGTAGATCTTTCAGTTGCAAATATATCTATCACCGCAAAGAGAGAAGCAGGAATGGATTTTTCTCAACCAATTTTTGATTCAGGACTTAATATACTGGCACGTGAACAGCAAACAGAGTTAAAAACTTTTTTATCATTTTTTACAAACGATCTTTTGCAAATACTCCTCTATATCGCTGTGTGAATTATAACGCTCGCACATATATTTTGGGTTTATAATGTAGCAAAAAGAAATATTCCAGTATATACTTATATTCCAGAGATTTTCCTCGTATTTTTCGAAGTTCTCAGGCAGATAAAAGAGGCTTACGGCTTGAGAATACTCTTTACTTCTATTCTGGGTATTTCGATATTCTTTGTATCATACTATTCCCAGCAAGTTGCTGTTGTATTTGCCAGTCAAAATGAAACTATCTGAAAACAGTATATATCTGAATACATCAATATAGAGATCCCAGAACTCTCAGAGCTTAGAGTATGAGTTACAAAGGGCTCAACCTCTGAAAAATATATGGCCAGAAAAAGTATAGCAACTCTCTGATACGATGATATGCAGCATATGATAGATGACCTGTGAGATGAAAAACTTGATGTTATCATACATGATGATCCACTCTTGCGCTACTTTGCAACAAATGATGGAAAGGGAGAGTACACAGTTGTGAGAAAAACCTTTCAACCAGAAAAATTTGGTATTGCCTTTGCTGAGTGATCACAGCTCAGAGAGCAAGTTGATAGGAGCATCTTAGAACTTCATGAGTCAGGAAGATATCAGGAGATATATGAAAAGTATTTTGGGAATTAATTAACCTAATACTAAGCTGTGAATTTATTGTGCCTCATCTGTGGTAGTAGGTAAGGTACTATCTCTACTTCGTTTCAGGGGATAGATGATTTAGTATTTTTGTTAAAACATGTTCTGTATGAGGAATTTTTCCTTCGAAATTAATATTTGACTTATATCTCCCATAATTTGCCTGAATAGTTACTGTATGACTATCTCCTTCTTTACTAATAGTATGTTTTAGATCATCATTGTAGTAATTAGAATAACTAACTACTACTTTTCTAAAATCACCCTCCTCTGTTATATGAAAATCTAGCTTGATATCACCTATATACGAATAATAACTGAACCCTCCTTTGTATTTAGAGGAAATATAGCTATCTAATAATCATTGCTCGTTCAATTTTCCATAGATGTCTTGCATACTTGTTATTATTTCATCTATTTGATCTTTCTTCAATTCTTCAGATATGTAACTATGGTCCCGTCATTCTTGAGGTGAGTATTCAGAAGATTCATTACCAAAAAGAGTAGATGCTAGCCCTGGTTCTTTTTGCTTAATTTCTTCACAGGAACCTAATAATCTCATAAACACTGCCCTCATATAAGCTGCTTCTTGACCAACTGGCCCATCAATAAGTGTTGCTCTGTCATCAATTGTAAACTCTTTTATAAATTCTGTACCGAATTCTCTCTTTTTTTCCTCGTCATGAGGAAAGTATATATCTTGTATTTTCGTCTCTGCATTCAATCTATATGCTACTTGCATATCTCATGCTGTAAAATCAAGTGATACTTCATTACTTCAATATATTTTTCCTGGCCATTTATCTCTTACAGTCTTCTTTTTTACAAAAATACTAGCTTGTCAGAAACTTCAACGATCCCTAACACAAACTCTGAGTCTTGCCAGAATTTCAGCTTGATCTATATCAGATAACTCTTCTGGAATGAAGATTCAAGCTACTGAATTTAGGAGACTCCCTGTGGGAACTTGTTCTTCAGTTGGTACTCATAGAGTGTTCTTTAGGGAGCCATCATAATACTGTATGATGGAGTTTACCATTTCGTCTGCTGCTGGTATCTTCTTTCCAGGAACAAGATCTGGTATGTCTTGACCTTCAAGTAATTTTCTTCCCTCAAAATATATCTCAAAACTCTCATCTTTTTTTAAATGGTAACGAATACTTTCTCAATAAAAGTTATCAAAAGATATATCCACTGATTCTAATACACATTTCTTACTATTGAGTGAATCAACTCAATTAAAATGAATAGTAACATCATCTACTTTGATAAAAGTATCATACTTGCCATTAGTTTTCCCTTGACTTAGTCTCGAGCTAACTTTCTTACAAAAAGTATCTAATTCAGCAAAACTATTATATGTATTTTCCCCTATATATTCTCATGAGGTAAAATTTTCACTGAGAGGTTTTATATAGTCGTATTCCGCACATTCTACCTTTAGGTTTTCGGCTCATTTATTAATAGCCTTTATTTCATCTTGTGATAGAGTGGAACTGGCTACTGCTTCCTCAATTTCTGGATTAAGAGAAAAATGATATTCTTCTCAAGTATTTAAACGTATTTTGAGGCTGCCAAGTCTAGGAGTTAGACTAAATTGAGTTCAATCTGATGCAGTAAAAGTTTTTCTTCTATTATCATGCATTCAATCAGAAAAAAACTTTCATTTATTTCGAGTACATTCACTAGCTTTATAGATTAATCTTGAGTCAGGACTAAGAATCTCTTCAGAAGTTTCTAATGCAGTATGTACCTGTTGAGAATTTCTTTCCATCAATAATGAACAAGTTCATCAAATACCAAGCGAAACAATTGCCCCTCAAACAATACTACGTAGTATGTTAGATCAAGATCTTCTCCTAGAACTAGAACGTTTTTTAGAGTTAGATCTCTCGGAAGATCCTTTTTGAGGTAAGCTATTCATGTTTTGTTGTAATTCAAAATTATACTTGTATTAAATACAATTAATTATTTTTGTCAAGTTATATATCTTACAATCTATTTCAAATCGCACAATAGTTGAGAAATAAAAAGAGACATTGCATAATAGGAGTTGCTTACACCCTTATTATTACAAAATGTCTCATACTAAACTTACTCATAGAGAAATATATGCAATAGAAATATA
>CALLPL010000016.1 GCA_938015455.1 uncultured Candidatus Altimarinota bacterium | reverse complement strand
AAAAAGGTACAATCGGATGTAATAAATTATCTCCATGCCTTTTTAGTGCTTGAGAATCACCCAAAACTTCTTCAAATGTAGAAATCAGGTTTTGACTCATAATTTTGAACTTAGTTAAATCTTCTCATCCATAGCCTTATTACTGAGGGCATCTGCCTGAGTATTTTGTTCTCTTGGAATCCAGTTATAGGACATTTTAGTGTCTCATATAATACCACTGATCTCTCAGTGAATATTTCTCAGATCTTGATTCTTGATTTTCCATTGTCAAGAAAGCTGCTGTATAACCAATTTTGAGTCCATATAGAGTTCAATCTGTGTAGCTCCGATCTCGATAGCTCGTTTAATGCCGTAGAGTGCTCCTGTATACTCGGCAACATTATTTGTTGTAATTCCAAGATACTTATACCGTCTCTCAAGAGGTATCCCTCTCTCGTCCGTTATATACACTCATAAGCCTGCTTCTCCAGGATTGCCTCTAGATCCTCCATCAGTATACACGCGTAGTAACATTGTGTTTGTATTTTAGTTTGTTCAAACGTTCAAACGAAAGAGGCTTTCTTTCACTTGAGGATTTGAACAAATCCTCTATTTTATCTCTCTATCGATAAAGATTTTGATATCCTCGTCTTCTATGTCTTTAAGTCTTGGTTTTTTAGTAGTCGTATGTTCCTCAAGAACAATCATATTATCACGATCTCGGCCGCATAGATAGAAGTATTTTCTCCATATAAGTGATATGAGAAGCACTAGTATAGCAATAAATAATTGTATCTTTACAAACGTTGGATCAGCTGGGTTCATCACTGGTTTCCCGAGTGCCTGGAGTATCAGTGGAAATGAAAAAGAGAAAACAAGAGAAAAGAATATCACATAGAGAACATAGAGTATCATATTAATAATGAATCTCGCGATAAGTGGAAGATCTCTCATAATACAAAACTTTAGAAAATAAATACTCCTTCACTATATTTTATTCAGACTTATTGTCAATTTACACATCCTTGAGTGCCTCAACACCTGCAACAATTTCGGATACTTCTCTGGTAATCATGGCTTGACGAGCTTTGTTATATTCAAGAGTAAGCATATCAGCAATTTTTTTAGAGTTGTCTTTTGCAGCCTTCATCGCAACCATACGGGCTGAGTGTTCTGAAGCCTTTGCCTCAAGTACAATATCAAAAAACATCATATCAAGAATCATCGGTATCACATCCATCGCAATAGCCTCCATAGATGGTTCTATAATATAATCTGTTACATCATGGGCAATATCCTTGAGTGCCTCAGGATCGTCAATGATATCTTCTAGATATTTTTTTACTCCATTATCATCAATCGGAAGAAAGTCTCGCGCGACAGGAACCTGTTTTATAGAATTTACATAGTAATTATAAAATACTACAACCTTTCCATATTCTCCTGTGAGATAATTATCATAAATGAGCTGAGTTACTGACTTTATGAATCTTGGATCAACATTATCAGTAAACTCTGGAGAGAAATCAGCCAAAAGAGTATTCCCTGTCCGAGCTACAAATGCTGTAGCTTTTTTTCCAAGAGTGATGTATTCCATTTGCTCGTCCGGATTTTCCTTAGCGTACTCATTTACCTTTTTCATCACGTTCACATTGTATCCTCCACAAAGACCTTTGTTCGAAGTGATAACAACAGCAAGAGTCTTTTTACTCTCAAACTTTTGAAAATATGGAAAATCTCTGAGAAATTCTTCAATGCGTGTAAATACCTTGAGCATTTCTAGCACGAAGTCTTTCTTTTGAAGAGCTAGATCCTGAGCCTTTTTCATCTTTACCGTTGAGATGAGCTCCATTGCCTTCGTGATCTTCGAAGTATTCTTGATACTCCCAATTTTTCGTTTTATTTCTTTTGCGTTAGACATAGTATATTTTTACTTTAAAAATTTATCTCTATTAGATATTAAATATTGCTCTAATTTCGATTGGAGACCTTTTGCTTCATCCTGAACTATCTTATTATCTATTTCTTCTATAAGATCATCATTTCTTTCTCACCAACTATTAATAGCATTATTTCGATCTCCTACGTTATCAGGAACTCCCTCCTCTCAAAATAAAATCGAAATCTGTTCTATTCTATTTATTAATTCATAAGCTTCAAAATATTTTAAAGCTTCAACAGTTTGATCTATATTATCAGCTCACGAGTTATAAAAGAAAGAAAATAGTCCTCCATTTTGAATATCTCATATTAAAGAATGTGTCACAAATCATATTTGTTGTTCTTCTGATAATTTTTCAATTCATCACGTATCCCACTTATCAACAAGAGACTCCCAGCCATCAAACCTACCTCTTTTACTTTCTTTATCAATTTTTAAAGGTAATTCATTTATATAATCATTGTTTCACCAGGAATTCTTTAAATTTATCTCTTCTAGATTATCTGGTACTCAAAATATATATACATACTTATTTCCATCTAAAGTATCCTTAATTTGAATACCATCATTTTCATCCACTACATATGATGAATCAGCAACTCAAAGATTGTTTCAATAATTATCATATATCTCTAATCCGTCTAAATCTAAAGATCACGTAAAACCTTTTGTTTCTATTTCAACTCATATCGATACATAATTATTCCTATTCATAACTTCTCTATCCATGAACATTAACTTTTCATCCCATACATAAACTTCATGGAACTTATATATATCTTCTTCTGCTACTTTCATATTATTATTTGAAATCTCTATAATATCTTTCTCTATTCTCTTTTCTAATTTTTTATCTCACCCACACGAAGAGAAGAGAGATATGAATATAATAGTTATAAGTAAGACCTTCATCTTTTATTACTTATGTAATTCAACTACTTTTTCGATAATCTTTATCATTTTCTTTTCTGTATCATCGGAGATATTTTTCTCGTCTGCAATTGCTTTAATAACTGTTTTATCTTTATCAAGTGCTGCATAGAGATCTTCTTCGAACTTGAGTACTTTATCTACATCAATTTTATCAAGATATCCTTTTCATCCTGCGTAGAGTGCTACTACCTGTTTTGGTACGGCAACTGGAGCGTTGAGTCCTTGTTTGAGGAGTTCCATCATGCGGGCTCCCCTATCGAGTTGCGCTCTGGTTGCTTCATCGAGGTCTGATGCGAACTGAGAAAATGCTGCAAGTTCACGATACTGCGCGAGATCAAGTTTGAGAGTTCCAGAGTTTTTCTTCATGGCCTTCATTTGAGCCGACCCTCAGACACGAGAAACAGAAAGCCCTACAGAAATTGCTGGTTTTTGACCGGAGTTGAAGAGATTGGTATCAAGGAATATCTGACCATCTGTAATCGAGATAACGTTCGTTGGAATATACGCTGATACATCCCCTGCCTGCGTTTCGATAATTGGAAGTGCCGTCATAGAACCACCACCCATTTCATCATTGAGCTTTGCAGCTCTTTCAAGTAACCTCGAATGAAGGAAGAATACATCCCCTGGATATGCTTCACGGCCTGGTGGACGACGAAGTAGGAGTGACATCTCACGGTAAGCAGTTGCCTGTTTTGAAAGATCATCATAGATAATGAGTGAATGTTCACTATTGTACATGAAGTATTCAGCAAGTGCACATCCTGTATATGGAGCAAGGTACTGCATCGCTGCTGGTTCTGATGAACCTGCAGATACAACAATAGTATAGTCCATAGCTCCTCTCTTTCGAAGTTCTTCAACGATTCGAGAGACTTTTCCCTCTTTTTGACCAATTGCAACGTAGACACAAGTAATATTTTGACCTTTTTGATTCAAAATCGTATCAATTGCTACTTGAGTTTTTCCTACTTGTCTATCACCAATAATCAACTCACGTTGTCCTCGACCTATTGGTACAAGCGCATCAATTGCCTTGATACCTGTTTCCATTGGTTCGTGTACTGATTTACGAGCCATAACTCCTTCTGCTTGTCTTTCAACTGGG
>CALLPL010000015.1 GCA_938015455.1 uncultured Candidatus Altimarinota bacterium | reverse complement strand
GGAGAGAGTTTATATTGCTTAAGAGGATTTCTTTTTCGCTCATCAAACCTTGCTGCTTGTTCAGCCTTTGATACTGAATAGTAGAGTTTAATTACTTTTACTCCTGAGTCTATAAGCATTTCCTCAAATTTTGGTACGTCTTGCATAAACTTTTCGTAGTTCTTTTTATTTACAAAACCCATCACTGGTTCTACTCAACCCCTGTTATACCAAGATCTATCAAAGAGTACCATCTCTCCCCCATTTGGGAGATGCTTTGCGTATCTTTGAAAGTACCATTGAGACTGTTCCTCTTCTGTTGGTTTTTGAAGTGCTATTACTTTTGCTGCTCTTGGATTGAGATATTCCATAAATCTTTTAATATTTCCTCACTTCCCTGCTGCATCTCTTCCTTCGAAGATAATGAGAACTTTTTCTCCCGTTTCTTGAATATGTTTTTGAAGTTTTACAAGCTCAAGCTGAAGTTTAATAATTTCTTTTTCATAAGAAATAGTCTTTTTCTTTATCGCTACTTCCTTGTATTTATCTCTTTTTTCTTCTTTAATTTTATCAAGAGATCTATACCTCTTTTCAACTTTTTTGATAACGTCGACAAGCTCCAACTTTTCTTCTCCATCTTCCATTTCATGGATGATATCATCTATTTGATGTAAAAACTTCCTCAGGTCCTTGAGATGCGTCTTAATCGATTTATGAGATTTATCATCATGTTTATATTCCCTGAGTAAGCTATCAAGCTTATTTCGAAGGACTTTAATATTATCAATATCCTTATGCTCTTCAAATCATTTAAGAAGCGTCTTAAGTCTATCTTTAAATTCTTTATAGTTCTTATTCGTAATCTTTTCTAGATTATTAATAATCTGGTAAAACAAAGCAGTCATAATTTTCTTGCTGTTAAAATTTAAATACACTGAAATTATCACATACTTTTTTTCTGCTGTCAAATAAAATAACAAAAAAGTCAAATATAATATTTGACTTACTCATTAGCTTTAAATCAGTTTTATTTTACAGACCCTTTTCTTCTTTTAGTTTTCATAATTCTCAACTTTCATACATCTCACTCACTATATCTATTCCTCATATAAGCTCTCCATCAATGTAGAGTTGAGGGAATGTTGGCCAGTCACTATATTCCTTTAAGCCTTGACGAACTGCTTCATCTGAGTAAATATCAAAGCTTTCGAAATAGATTTCAGATTCTACAAGTATCCCAGCCATTCATCCAGAAAAGCCACACTGCGGCTCTTCTGGAGTTCCTTTCATAAATAGCATTACCCTATACCCAGATATAAGTGTTTTTATTTTATGTGTAAGTTCAGTAGAAAGCATATAGTTGTTTTAGTTATAAGATTATTCAGGGACTAAGCACTTCATCCTGAGGGCATGTATACTTCAGGTTTTCATATACTCGTCTAGAGCCGCATATACGAGCCGGGATTGCTCTATCTTGGATTTTCAAATAAATTTATCTGACATAATCTCGAGATAAAAATGTTTCCCATCTCATTTTTCATCATGAAAGTCCATCTGTATGTTATCTCAGAATGATTTTTTAAGGGACTCTAAAACTTGCTGCTGTAAATTCATGAGGTTATAATTTTTTTTGTAAAGATCTTGCTGCATTTCGAATAACCTCAGGAAGTGCTGGATGAATAAATATCATATCATCTAACATAAATGATACCGTGTGTCATCATGATATGATGACGATAAGCATATGGATCATATCTGAAGACTTCTCTCAAAGTATATGAGCTCAAATAAGTTTTCCTGTTTGTTTATCTGCAATGAGCTTCACAAATCAAACATCTGCTTTCATAGCTACTCACATAGCTGAATTTTTGTAGTCATGAATAGATGTTTCATAGTCAACTCCTTCTTCTTTTCTTGCTTTTATCAATTCGTCCTCTGTTACTCATACTCAGGCTATTTGTGGATAGGTAAATATAGCGTGAGGCATCGGTGGGTATTTGACAGGTGCGTTTGCTTCCCCAAGATAATGCTGCTTCATCAGGTACTCTCACTCATAATTTACACTATGTCGAAATAGGTAATTCCCTGCTACATCTCACAGAGCATATACTCAAGCAGATTTAGTTTCTAGATATTCATTTGCCTCTATATATCAGCGTATATTCGTAGTAATCGATGTATTCTCAAGTCAAAGTCACTCTGTCATAGGCATAACTCCTGTTGCTACAAAGAGAGCATCTGACTCCATAACTTCTCAATTATCAAGAGTAATATAAAATACTTTATCTCTATACTCGACTTTAACTGGAGAAACTCAAAAATGCACATTGTATCTTTTTGAGAAATCTTTCTCAAAAGCCTCTCTGATATCTTTATCTTCTGCCTTGATCATACCAGAGCGAACGAGAAAGTGTACATCACATCCAGATGCTGCATAGACATGTCAGAGTTCTACTGCAATGTATCATCCCCCTATTACGATCATCTTTTTTGGAAGTTTTGTATTTTTGAGAGCCTCTTTACTCGTCATATATGGAGCATCTTTGAGTCCATCGATAGGTGGGACTTGCGGGATAGATCCTGTTGCTATATATATCCTTTCTCATGATATTTGTTCTCCATTTACTTCTACTATTTTGTCTTCTATAAACTTTCAGTGTCATCTATAGAGCGTAATGTTTTTGTGATTTTCATAGATTGGCTCAATACTTTGTGAATCTGAAGTAATCTGAGCAGTTGTATCTTCTACCAAAGCCTTAAAATCTATAGATAGATTCTCAAGACCTGATATATGTAGGTGCTTTGCATCTTCACGGGCATGCGTAACAAGATCTGATGGATAAATAAGCATTTTTGATGGGATACATCCTCTATTAAGGCAGGTCCCTCATAGCTCAGATTTTTCTATAATTGCAACGCTCTTTCATAAATCTGCTGCAGATCTGAGTTTTGTTCAACCACCAGAACCAATAATTATAATATCATAGTGTTTCATAGGTCTTGGTTTTAGTAATTAGAACTCGATTTATAGTATAATCATTATTTTAAATACGCCCCCTAAATATATCTTAAATTTTGAGGAAGTGTTCATATAAGGAGAAAAATAATAGTTTTCAACATATTATAAACACTCATTACTCTGATGCTTTATACATATAGATATTATTCACTATAATATAGACATGTGAGACTTTATCACATTTTTATACTATAATTTTTCTCTATGAACATTATGGAAAATATACTCTCATACCTTCCGAATAATATGGGAGAACTTGCCGTTAAATTCCTTATGGCACTTGCTATACTCTTTATATGATGGATAGTTGCTAAAATTGTTTCTTCACTTCTTGGTAAAGGTGTTTCGAAACTTTCTTTTATTGAAGATGCATTTTCTCGATTTGGAGCTAATATATCTATTAGTAAAATTGCTGGTTGGGTCAAAACTGGCTCGTTTGTGATAATTATACTTTTTGTTCTCTCAGCATTCTTTGACGCTCTTGAGCTTAACTCTCTTGCTGAGCCTATAAGTAATATAGTTAATTCGCTTCCTCAATACCTTTGAGTATTAGCGCTCGCATGTTTCACATGGGTAGCTGCTGTAATGGGAAAGCATTTTACTACTCAGGGACTTGCTGAAACTGAGCTTGACGCAAAAGCTGGTAAAGGGACAGGTGCTACTATTGGTACTGCTGTATATGGTTTCATTATTCTATTCTTCCTTCCAGGGATCCTTGGGGGACTTGGATTAGAAGAAATTGTTACTCCTATTCAAGGAATATTAGATCAAATGATCTGATACGTTCCTAATATTCTTGGTGCTGGTATTATACTTGCAGTGTGAGTATTTGTTGCACGTCTCGTAAAACAAATATTTACCTCTATCCTCCAAGCATCAAAAGTTGATGATATGGCTGCAAAGGTAGGAATGAATGATATTTCTATCTCAAACATAGGTGGAACTCTTGTATATGTTTTTATCATGATTCCTCTCGTTATCTCTGCTCTTAATAAACTAGGAATAGAAGCTATATCAGCTCCTGCTACAGAGATACTTGGTCAAATACTTGCCATACTTCCTAACCTTGTAGGGGCTATTGCTCTTGTTGGTATTACGTATCTTGTTGCAAACTTTGCTTCAAAACTTGTAGGAGATCTTCTGAGAAGTATGGGCTTTGATGATATACTCTCAAAAGTTGGTGTAAATATTAAGTCTAAAAGCTCACTTTCAAACATGGCTTCAAAACTCATCCTTGTAGTATTTATGCTCTTTGCATTCGTAGAGGCTGGAAATATGCTCGGACTCACTATCGTCTCTGATATGGTAGGACAATTCATTGCTTTTGGTGGATCTGTCCTATGAGGAGCCATTACTATCTTTATTGGTATGCTTGTTGCAAATATGGTAAGCAATGCTATGAAGGCAGCATCTACTGGTGCTGGAGTAAGTAATCTTGTACGAATTGCTATTATTGTCCTCTCTGTTGCTATTGGACTTGGTCAGATGGGAATAGCTGACGACATTATTAGTCTCGCATTCGGTCTCATGTTTGGTGCTATCGCTGTTGCTGCTGCACTTGCTATTGGTCTAGGGGCGCGAGACGTAGCTGGAAAAGAAGTGGAAGCTATGCTTCAAAAGATGAAGAAATAAAACTCTTTTAAAATATGTAAGAAACGGTTTCAAATCATTTCCTGTAAGTAGTGGATACAAATCTGTATTCACTACTTTTTTTTGATCTCAAAGAATAATTCTTATAATCAATGTATTATATTTCTAAAAACCATTCTATGCTTAAATTCATAGTTCCTATAGCTCTCATAGTTATACCTGTTATCGCTATATCAACTTGAGGAGCTGCTGGGATACCAATTGCGGTTATCTTGGATATCATTTTGATAGCTCTCTCTATAAGAATTATTTCCCCTAATACTGTTCGCACTGTTGAATTCCTTGGAAGATTCGACCGTATTCTTAGACAAGGTCTTAACTTTATTATTCCATTTTTGGAAACTACCAAGGCTCAAGTACTCTATAAGAGAAACTTTCCCGTGGAAGTAGAGTGAGTAACAAAGGATAATGTAACAGCGTATATTGGACTCAATGTTATCTACTACGTAGAGGATGACGGGAGCAACGAACGAGATGGCACAATCTATAAGTCTGTATATTCTATAGATGATGCTCGTACGATGATGAAATCAACGATAGATGAACAACTAAGATGAATGATTGTAGCTTTCACTCATAAAGAGATATTTGCAAAGCGAGAAGAAATAGGGAATGAAATAGAGTCACGACTCAGAATTAGACTTGCAGGATTTGGTTATAAACTGGATAGTATCCAAGTACGAGATGTAAAACTCCAAAATACAGTAATGGAAGCTATGAATAAAGTTGTAGAAACACAGAAACTTAAGGAAGCAGCAATAAACGAAGGGGAAGCTGAAAAAATCATGAAGGTAAAAGAAGCAGAAGCTGAAAAAGACGCAAAAATACTTCTATGAGAAGGTATGGCAGGGCAAAGAACCAAGATTGCAGAAGGTTTCAAAGAAGCCGTTGATATGATCAAGGCTACTGATAAGTCGCTTAACGCTGAAAAGGTACTCCAATTTCTCCTAGATTCATCTCGAATAGAGACTCTATGAAACATCTGAGGAGAAGGAAACTCAAAGGTTATCTACCTCAATGAAGATCTCGAAGGACGCAATATGAGTGGACTCTCAAAAGGAGACAAACTTATTGCTGGGAGTGAGCTTATGAAATAATAAAACATGCAAAAAAGAGACCTAATTAAGGCTCTTTTTTATTCCGGCTTTTTATAATAATATCCTCGTTTCTTTCTTCTCAGGCTTTCTAAGCACCAATTTAAGTAGTACTTCCAGGTGAGTGAATAGTCTTGAGCGTGGAGGAGAGAATAATCATAGCCTCAGAATTTCCGTTTGAATTTTGTAACACCTGCTATTGGATGCTTAGGATTATCATCTGGTGAGACTCCCCAAAAGTTATAGAGCTTTGCTCAATTTTCTTTTGCATGTAATATAGCTTCCCACTGACAGAGATAGTTTGGGGAGAATTTTTTATGCACTACATCCGAGGCTGCTATGTAGTAGACGGTTCTATTCCCAAACTGGATAGTCATGAGAATTGACTCTACTTTTCATTCATAGCTCGCTGATATCGTGATAATCTCAGAGTCATCAAAATGTTTATAGAGGCTATCAATAAAACTCTCTGAAAAAGCATGGTAATTATATTTCCCATTTGCCTGGCCTTTTGAGTGCTTAATATGAAGTTCCTTGAGAGTTGCTATATGATCTTCTGAATTATTTTTCCTGATTTCTACTCCTTCTTTTTTTGCTCTATTGATATAGTATCTGTCTTTTTTATTAATCTGAGCTAAGAGTTCTTCCTGCGGCTTATCTAGGGCAAGTAAATGTGAATCCTCAACGTGCTCATGCATAGGAGCATTCATACATCAGAGTTTCCTGAATGCATTTTTGTTTGTGAGTAGGTTTTTTACTGGAGAGTTGAGACGAATGAAATCCATTTTATCTTGCCTTGCAAGCTCTTGAAGCTCTGGAAATATAGCTCATAGTACTTTAAAGAAATCTCTATTTATGAGTGGTCCATGAGGAATGAAATAATAACTTCATCTTTTTGCTCTCACTTTGAGTAATAAGAAAACTCATACAATATCTTCTCACTCATATATACCGTATCTGATAATATTTTTCCCTATATCTTTTTGGACTTCTCACCACTGCCAAGACTGCAAAAAACTATAAAATTCAAAATCAGATTTCACAATGAAATTATTCCAGCTTATTTTATCTGTTATTTCCTTAAGTTTGTACATAATGCATTTCAAATTCACGAAGTAATTTTATGACTCTTTTTACATCTTTTTCTTTAATATTTCTGTGATTTGGAAGAAATACTATATTTTCTGTGAGATCATGAGCAAGAGGAACAGAGTATTTAGTGATTCAGCTTTCCTCAATATTTGATCCCAAAGGGGAAATTGCAGCTCATGACCAGGTAATTCAAACGTATACTTGATGGTACTTCATAAATGCAACAAGATTCTCTCTGAGTCTCAATTCTCTTTCATTACTCAGAAATGTCAGTGGAACTCTAAAAAAGTTTCATAAAGATGTCTTAGATGGAAATCAGAAAAGTTTTGAATCTTTTAATGTATCCATATAAATGCTTCCCAATTTTGATCTATGTTCTTCAATGCCTTTAGATCTTTCAAGCTCTAGTAGCAATAGCGGATATAGTTTTTGTGGGTAGGCGTATCAGAAGTCTTTAAAGTTATACTGTTTTTCTCTAGAAGAAAGGATTTCTGGGAATAGATGTACCCTACGAGCAAGAGCCATAATACACTTCCCTATTTTCAGAAAAGCATATGTCTTGTATGCAATGTAGGCAAAAATATTATAATATAAATGTTTGTTACATTCTTTCTGAGATATTTCTTTGAGCTCTAAGTTTTGTATGTATGTTGGAGTCTCTAATGAAAACACAAGTAGTCACCCATTCACACTGGAGAGGACTTTATCTCTCCCAAATGAGTAGACATAAGCATCAATATTTTCGTAAAGCGCATTTCCAAAACTATGAGCCCCATCCATAACAATCTTAATTCTCCTCTGCTTACAAAGCTTTATTATTTCATCAAACTCACCAGGAATTCAAAAGGTCTCTTGCAATACAATCAGTTTTGTTTTATCTGAGAGTCTTTTTTCAAAGCTTTCTAACTGCATTCAAAGAGTATCTTTCGAGATATCAACATAGACAGGAGTAGCTCTGCTCTGTTTTACAAGATTTACAACACTTACGCAGTTCCAAGCAGTTATGAGAACTTCATCTCATTCACCAATATCATAAGCTTTTAAAGTATGATAGAGAGCAGATCGAGCGTTAAGAAAAAAATGCATATTTATCTTGTCTCCCTTCATAGATTTCTCAAATATTTCGATACAAAGCTTTTCTTCTCTCTTACAGCTTTCTTTACGAAAAAGAAGCTTCCAGCTAAGACGAGCAAGGGACATATCAATTGTAGAAAAAAAGTCTGTTGTAATAGTTTTCATTTATAAATATTTACTAAGATACTTTTGCGTTCAGCGTCACTCAAACAAAATAGTCATAGCACCATCTCATGCAGGAAGTCCTTTAAGAAGCTGCGCTGTCTCAAAACCTGACTTTTTAAGTCATTTTATAAAAGCCTCTCTGTAGTTATTTCAAACATACAGTACGTCATAAAGCTTCATTTCTACTCATACAAACTCTCAGAGTTCTTCATGAGTCTTTTCTGCTATACTTCCTAGCTCTAACACATCGTCGAGAACAAGTATTTTTTCCCCAGGAAATGATAAAAGTACTTCTACTCAGGCTTTTAAACTCTCTACAGAAAGATTATAACTGTCGTCTATTAGAGTAATACTCCCTTCTTTCACAACTTTCAGCGTATGGGCAGGGAGAGGAAGACTCATAAGAGCTTTTTGCAAACTGCTAATATCAATTCATTCATCATAACAAAATGCGAGGACTCAGCAGAGATTCGATACATGGTGTGATCCTATAAGATTTGTTTGTAATGTATATTCTTTTCCTTTGTAAGAAAATACAAAGTCACTTCCCTCTTCAGATATCTTTGTAACTTTACTTAGCGCGTCACCTTTGTTCTTTACTCAATACCTAATAGCATTCATATCATGAAGATATGTAGTAATTACTCCCTGCATATTTTCATTATCTATATTTACGTAGAGCCTTCCAGTTTTATCCTGCACAGAGAGAGCAATCTCTGACTTTCACTTTTGTATAGCCTGCTCAGATCCAAAGAGTCATATATGCTGTGTTCCTACTGCTGTGAGAAATCCATGTTTATGCCCTACTATTTCTCAAAGTTTTTGGATTTCTCAAATTCTATAGGCTCACATTTCACAGATAAAATACTTTGCTCGAGAATCGGGGAGTTTTTTAATTACAAACTCAGATACTCCTATTTCAGTGTTTATATTTTCAGGAGTTTTGAGTACTACACTTTCTACTCAGAGCAGAGCTGCTAGATATTCTTTTACTGAGGATTTTCCATAACTTCAGGTTATTCATATCTTTATAATAGGACTCTGAGTTGATATTTTTTGAGCTTTTTTATATATCATTTCTTTTTGCACAGTGACAATAGGATTTATAAATTTTACTGCACAAAAAACTGCAAGAGGAGCTAATAAAAAAGCTCCTGCGATACAAAGATATATGTAATTTGGAAGCAGGAAAACAAATATGAATATCAGAAACATCACTAGTGTAGCTTGCGTCATTTGTAATCGTCTAGTTTTCTTTGCTTTCTTTATAGTCATGCGGTATATTTTTATCAGGACAAATGCGTTGTAAAGACCCATCCCTCATAGAAATATATAGAAAATAAAATATTCAACCTGAGGGGAAAATACAAGTACTATAGCTCCAAAAAATAATATAAGCTCTAAATAGAGTAGGGAGTGAAAGAGTACTCTTCTTCCTTCTGGGCTTTGAAGGTAGTCTTTTATTCTATCGTTTCTATATTCTTTAAGTTGATGGATGTAGAGCCATAAGCTATATTTATATAAAAGAGGGAGAATACTTAAAAGTATTAACAATATATATTTTATCTGCATTTATATATTCTTTATAAAATAGTTTTTGAGCAGTTTTGGATCTTGTAAGTGAATTCCGTGTCTTTGTCCTTGTAATACAATTAAATCAGATTTTTGCAGGAGTTCATGCATTTTTTTTCCATCACTCAGTGGAGTATAACTATCCTCTGATCCCCAAATCAGGAGCGTCTCATCCGTTATTTGAGGAAATATTTCTTGTAAATCACTAGCAATCATGTTCTGATATGTCTTTGCGAGATATGGGTCTTCTTCAGCTTTAGAATAATCTTGAGCTCCTATGAGTTTATGAAAGTATGGCCTGAAAATCTTATATCAGGGAATATGTCTTAATGGAGAGAACACTCCAAGGACTTTCCTCTTAAGTCACCTTCTTCTATCATTTCTTATCCCTGCAGAATTATTTAATACTAGTTTCTTAATCACTATTTTCTTTCTCCCTGATATCATACTCGCTATAGCTCAGCCATTACTATGTCACCAAAGTATAATATCTGTGACTCCAAGTTCTCAAATCATCTCTTCTACTGACTCAGCGTATTTCTCAAGAGTAAAAGTTTCATGAATCTTTGTTTTTCAAAAACCTGGAAGATCTGGGATTATAATATGATAGTTTTCTTCTAAAAGTTCAGAAAATTTTATCCAGCTATCAGAGCTCCCTCACCATCCATGTAATATCAAAATGGATTGGTTCTTTTTATCACCAAACTCTTTGTAAAATACCTCATGACCTCAAGTCTGTATACTTTTTTCTTGCAAGCTTATATATATTAGATTTTCTTTAAAACAGTATCTTATATTCTAGTATTTTTTCAAGTTAAACTACTTTCTTCACAGGAGCGATCCGAATATTCATTTTTTTGATTCACGAACGAAAACGAATTTCTGCCAGTTCTCAGATGAGTGAGTCTATAGTTCCGATACCGAACTTGTGATGTTCGACTTGTTCTCAGAGCCTAAAATCTGCAACGTTATTTTCTATAAAGACTTTTTTTGCAACTCTCATAGTAGTCTCACCTCAACTGTCCCCTCAAGATCATGACATACTGGAAAAACTGAAACTCCCTCCTATTTCTTCGAGCTTGAGACAGTCTTCTGGAATTTCTTTGAGGAATCTACTTTCAGGATTCTTGACATAGTCTCAAAAGAATAAGCGTTCTTTTGCTCTGGTAATAAAGAGTTCTTCACGAGCCCTTGTCATAGCTACATACATGAGTCTTCTTTCTTCCTCAAGTTCACTTTGCTTCATAAGGGTCCTGGAGTGAGGAAACATTCATTCCTCAAGTCCTGTTACAAAGACTCGTTTTTGTTCCAGTCACTTAGCACTATGAATGGTCATAAGTATTACATAATCATCATCCGTATCCGTCTTATCAAGATCTGAGATTAAAGCTACTTCTTCTAAAAAGAGTGAGAGAGCTTCTCTTGGAGCAAGTCCATCGTATTCACTCGCAACGTTTCTGAGTTCTTGGAGGTTCTCCTTCTTTGAAACATACTCGTCCTCTGAAAATTGTTCTCTAAGATACTCTTCGTAGCGTGTCTCATCAATGATCTTTTGCAGTAAGAGATTTACTGAAAGTTCTCTACTAGCAGAATAAAATCACTGAAACATTTGCCCAAAACTATAAAGCGACTCACGTGCTTGTGGTCTGAGATCTTCAACTTCCTGTATATTTTCTATTACTTGAAAGTAAGAAAT
>CALLPL010000014.1 GCA_938015455.1 uncultured Candidatus Altimarinota bacterium | reverse complement strand
GATCATACACTTGTAGGGCATAGAGACACTGGTCATACTAACTGTCCAGGGGATATGCTTTATGCGCAAATTGAGCAAATCAGACAAGATAATGCAGCGTTCACCTCTGGTTTTGAACTCGTAGGACGTGGAGAAAAAGTTCCAGAAAGTAGGGAAGTACAAGTACCCAAGACTCCAAAAATGAATCAAATACTCAATCTACTAAAAGATTATTCTCCTCAGGAGCTTGAATCAATACTCCTCATAGTAAATGACAGACTCAAAACAGAGACTTCAGAGCCAAGAAAAAAACTTCTTCAAATGATAAAGATAGGAATACTCTCTATATTAAGAGCCTAAGAGAATATTTCTTCAATCTTAACACAACCATGCTTTGCTTCTAGAATACAATCGTCAAGTGTTAGAAGCTCTAATTTTTGCTGCATTTTCTTGATCACTTTTTCTTTTGACTGATTATACGCTATTCGCCTAAGTCACAGTTCGTGAAACCATATCAAGGATCATTCTAACGAAACAAACTTAAAACACTCAGCATTTTTCATTACTTCAGCTTCCAGGGACTCACAAGGCTCATCATTATGATGAGCTCTAATAGCATTGAGAATGGTATTTTGATCTTCTTGATTTACTTTCCAATTATCAAAACAAGGCTTTACAAAGTTCGCGCTAAGCTCTGGATGGTTTTTCTGTATATCTGATCACCACTCTGGAGAAAAAATTGTATGCGCAAGATACAACGAAATAGAAACGATATCTTCATTTGCTTTATATTTCCTTGATAACTCTTGTCATTTCTTTACAGCAAGTTCAATAAGGAGCTCTGAAGGAGCTTTATTTGTCTTCAGCCGTTCTTGCATTAATCTTTTAGCTTTTAAAACGTTTTTGTTCATATTGTGTTTATTAGGAAAGATTCTACTTTTTAATACTAGAAAATATATTTTTAGTATATCAGATTTCATGAAAAGTAAATACACATCACTTAAC
The DNA here is from genome assembly GCA_938015455.1 of uncultured Candidatus Altimarinota bacterium. Taxonomy (GTDB): domain Bacteria; phylum Patescibacteriota; class Gracilibacteria; order BD1-5; family UBA6164; genus JAACSU01. Next base: position 4,127 of record CALLPL010000014.1, on the reverse strand, counting down.
ATAATATTTTTTAGTATCTCTATATTAAAAAAGTTGGAATATTTCATTAGTGCTTAATTATATAAATCTAGAAAGCTCGAACATCCATTACATGAGATGTTTTAAAAACAATTATCTGTAAAACAAAGAAATCATCATTAGAGAAGTGAATATAAGCCTAATAGAGATATACTAGGAGTCATCCAAATCTCATTCATTAAATTTAACATAAGTTATATTATGTTAAGTAATAGATATTTTCATAATCTTCACCCTGCTCCTTTATTTCATAAATATTTTTTGTATACTTATAGATATATTTTTAAAATACTAAAAATCTCCTATGAAAAAAATATTTTTCTGTATCTTAATTTTAGTATTTCCATATATATCTCACGCTAACACTTTTACGAAAACCCAAATTTGAGGTGTAGAGTTACAATATGTGACATATGATATTGCATCAGATCTATATAATATAAAAGTAGCCGTTTCAGAGAATGCCGTGTCAGTTCAAGAACTTGCAAGTCAAAATAATGGTATCACCGCTATTAATGGTGTTTTCTTTTGTCCCGCTGATTATAGGCAGTGTAATGGTCAAAATTACACTATCAATGAGCGTTTTGTAGAGGGGAATGATCTCAGTTTCTATAAAAAAGATACCTGAGAAAGAGGTGTGTTTGGCTGGAACGCTGATGGAGAACCATTTATCCATCAAACAGGAAGAATAAATCAGAACTTTAGGTGACACATCTATGAGTGACTCTGAAACTTCCCTATTCTCTACTCAAATGGGATAAATATGCTCGAGCGTTATCATGAAGTTGGTCTTTATGACTCAAAGATGTCAGCATCACTTGGCCGACACTTTGTTTGTTCAAATAAGCAGAAAACTCAAATTATATTTGGGAGAACATGACCTACCTCTCTTGATAGCCTCGCTCCCGTACTTTTAGAGATTTGATGTTGGGACGCTCTCAACCTTGACGCAGGAAACTCCTCTCAGTTCCTCTATAATAATAGAAAGCTCGTATCATGAAAGCGTAATATCCTTGATGGCTTTGTTATTGAGAGAGTATGACTAGATACTTCCCTGCTTGATGCTAGGCTTGATAAGGTAATGAAAATTATAACTCCCGAGTATAAAAGATATTCATCAAAAATAGCTGTATCTCGTCTAAATATTTTAATAGATCATATAGGATTTATTAGAAATGATATGTATGAAAAGAGATCTATTGATCTCTACGATGCTAATGGAGATGTTAATTGATACCAGATTCAAGCAGATGACATTCCAAGTCTTGAGAGGCTCTATCTCATAAATGGTTTAGAGAGGAGACTCAGAGAACTTCGTTATTCCCTATAGCAAAATTTAATATTCTCTTACCTCTTTTATAAATTCTTCTGCCTTTAATTTGTAATTTCTCCAAAGAGAAAAGCTTGGTGCTGCACATGAGAGCAAAGCAATTTTCCCAGGAAAGGTTGTTTTATAAGCAAAATCAACTGCTGACTTCATGCTCCGAGTCTTTATCATTTGTAGAGTTTTCCCTGCTATCTCTATTTCAAATGGAATCTCATAATCTCTCGCTCCTATTTCCGGAAAAATTTTCTCTGAAGTATCAGGAAAAGCAACAATATTTTGTATCTGTGAATCGAAGACCTTTTGACGTATTTTACTGAAGTCAAAACCACTATCTTCTCATCATAAAAATATAGTCTGAAGGTCATGTTCAAACGTCTTGATCGCTGCGATCGTGCTTTCTGGAGTTGTTGCAATCGCGTCATTAATAAATCGTATTCCTTCGTGACTTCATATATCCTCAATACGATGAGGAAGTCATTTAAAATCAGGTAAGAGTTTAGCTAGTAAGTCCTTAAGTCTATCTTCATCTCACAAAATAGTATCTAATATTGCCATCACTCACGAGATATTTTTTCTATTATGTTCTCCGTTTAGAGCAATGTTCTGATCATCAAGAATCTTTTTGTCATGTATATAAAAGTCCCCTTTTTGATATCGGTACTTCCCTACTTCACCAAAAAATATTTTTTCTCCTAATATTCCTAATATCTCTGTATCACCCTTAAGTTCACTGTTTACAACTTTATTCTCAGCGTTCTGCAAGATATTAAGTTTTGCCTCTTTATAGATATTCATCGAATCAAAGTGCCAGTCCAGATGACAAGGGTATATGTTATTAAGAAATCCGATGTATAACTCTGGAGTAAAGTCCTGTAGCATGTAACTCGACATCTCATACACGATATAATCATATGTATCTCAAGAGATTATATCTATTTCGTCTAAAACAGGATTCCCAATATTTCAAACAAGCTTTACCTTATATCATGCTTCTTCGAGGCAAGTATAGAGAAGCGTTGAAATAGTAGACTTCCCTTTTGTCCCCGTAATTCAAATAACTTTTCCATCATAATTATCAAAAAATATTTGTGCCTGAGAAATAAACTTTTCTCTGTGAGGAAGAAGCATTTCTCCAAATGGAGAAACTCCAGGACTTTTAAAGATAAGATCGAAGTCTCCGAGAATGTCGAGATATGAATCTCCAGTAATTACTTTACAAGATATATCTTGCTGAATCACGTTTTTATCTAGAATAGTAATATCTTCTATCCCCTGCTTCATAAGAAACCTTAAAGTACTCTGACCTTCCAGGCCAAAACCCAGTATTGCAATCTTTTTATTTTTGAGTTCTTGTAGTTTCATATGTTTTTGTAATTATATGAAATTATTATAAAGAGATATTATGTATTTCCAAGCTCTTCTTATTATAGCTCGATAATCTCTGGATCATGATATTCATTAAGCACATATGTTATCCCTTCTTCCTCTTCCCTCTTATAGGATCTTTGAAGTTCTTTAAATCTCTGTATATGATATTTATCATCAATTTCTTTTCAGCCCTTGTGGGGTAAGAAATCTCATGGTTTATATAGATGAATAATAGTAAAAAATACTTCAAGGGTATTGTTTCATTCCTCATATTCAATTCTAGAAATATATCTTCATCATTTTTTGAAGCCTCCTGAGCGTAAGAGTTTTGGGTCAGGTCATCATGTTCTTATTTTTTTTATTTCATCTTTATAGTTAGCTAAGTAAACAGTATCTCACATACTCCCTGCGTGCAGTATAAAGCCTCACTTATAGTTTCTATTAGTCTCAATAAAGGAATAATCATATGTAGACACTGGAATAAAAGTAGGCTTGTTTCCTGTTGTTATAACTACCTGCTTTTCCTCAGTTCCTTTTGTATCATCAATAAAATATATATCAATTCTCAAAATATCTCTAAAGTCTGATTCATCTTTAATCTTTCATGTTCATAAAAACTCTCAATCTTTCACATAAAAAAAACTTTGCTCTCTTTTATCTCATATCGGAAACCATACCTCCAGCTTATTATATGTTTCTTGAAGTTCTAATACATAGTCTTGCTCTCTACATCTTTGTTTTCTATACTTTTTTCACTCCATCTCTAAGATTCCTTCTTCATTTTTAAGAAGTCATTTAAGATAGCACTCTTTAATAGTAGCTCTAAGGGCTTCATTGTTTTCTTTAACTTTGTCTAATCTACTCTGTATTACTGAGGGCTTAGTTTCCACTGATCAGTCATATATAACTTTTGATACTCCTTCCTTAGATGCAATAACTGTTTGATAAAAATCACAGAACAATGGTGATAGAATAGTTTCTCATAGTATTGAATATTCTTCTTCTGTAATTCCTTCGAGATGTTTTAATTTCTGTAAAATAGAAATTAATCAATCTTCACTATACTGACTCTCTCTCCCCTGCTCTTGTAACCATAAAAAATATTCCTTAGTTATTCTTATAGGGAGAGGGCTACCAAAAAAGTTTTGAAATCAAAAATCATGCGGACCATAACTCCCTCAAATATCTTTATCGCCCAGTACTAACATTATATCTCTTAGTTTATAATCTATATATAAACAATATATGTAAATACTAATATGTCAATTTATGAATCTTACAATCTATTTCAAATCGCACAATAGTTGAGAAATAAAAAGAGACATTGCATAATAGGAGTTGCTTACACCCTTATTATTACAAAATGTCTCATACTAAACTTACTCATAGAGAAATATATGCAATAGAAATATAC
>CALLPL010000013.1 GCA_938015455.1 uncultured Candidatus Altimarinota bacterium | reverse complement strand
GATTCTAGTTCAAAGGTAGCTTTGAGTTCAAATTCTTCGTCATCTTCAGTTGTGTCTATTTCGTTTTCCTTTTTTTCTCTAATATAAATAATTTGTGACATTCGAAGCGAATTAGGATCAATATAGGCGAGTTTTTCAATTCAATCTAACATTCTTTCTCAGGTGCGTGTTTTAAGTTTTTGAATGATAGTTTCTTTATTGTATATATAGGCAGTTATAGTTATACTTCCAGATAAGTTAAAGGTATCAAGAATATCTCAAGGGTTTACTTCTCATTCAATTAAAATTTGGGGCTCACCATAAATGATACTTTTTCATCATGAAAGTATGTCATAATGAGTATTATTTATAGTATTATTCTTTGAAATTGTATTTTTGACAGATTTTAATGCTACATTTTTTAATTTTTCTTCAAATAATACCTTCGCATTCTCTATGTCATTTTCTGCTACTACTTTTTGAAAGATATCGTTTCATCAGCGAAAGACCTGACTGCTCTCTGCATAGATCATTTTTTGAGCTATACTATCTAGTCCAGGAAGTATCATACTTACTTCCTTTTCAATATTTCACCGTTCTCCAACATACTTTCATGTGATGTCTTTTTCTTGAGCAATGGCATCTACTTCTATTACTCCAGGAGATATATTTCAAAAATTATCTTTTGTAGCAGCTGGAATTCCTATCCAGTCTTGAGTTTCGTAAATAATTCAATCACTATTTTGGAGTCTTGTTCATCAAATTATTTTTTGATCTTCATAATATAAATTATAGATCTTCACCTTTCATTTCGCTCTTGAATTAGCATCACTCTTAATATCCGTGCTAGCATAGGTTTCAGAACTTTGGACTTTTTGAGATAAAACATCTATTTTAATGTATTTATTGCTTCATAGAATATTCTCTTCAATATTTTCCTTAAATATGAAATTATGAGCTTCTTTTTTAATTATACGTTCAGGTGTAATAGAAATATTTGTTTGGCTTACAGCAAAGTAATAAATAAAAAGAAATAAAAATAGAGAACAAAAAAAGATAATAAAGAATATATGTAGGGAATTACTTTCTCTGTATTTTCTAGAATATTTACTAAGAGTGTTAAATTTCTTATTTGCTTCAATACTTGAACTAAATTCTTGAGAATAAGATTTAATCTGGAACTTAAAATATTCCCAAAAACTAAAGTTATGTTTCATTATATCCGTCTGTATATTTTGCTCTATAAAAGACCTACTTTTAACTATAGAGTATTCTATTCATAAGTTTTTTCATATCTTACGACCGACTTTATCGCTCGTAGCTATTATTAGACGTCTGTTTTTAGTTTTAGATTTGAGTACTTTGAGTGAGACGTAATTATGAAGAATGGGGTGTCCAAGAGGAAAATCTAAAACAATATCTCATTTTTTCTGAGATTCAATTTTTTCTACAATATCGACCAGAGTATCGTGATTTTTTATTTGTATCATATTTTGTATTATGCTTTACAAAAAAGATATTCACTATAGACTGAAAATCAACCTAGAATAGATTTTCTTTCACAACATCATGAATTTTATAGATAGTATTATAGAGCTTATAGAAGACTCTGTTATGCAGGACGCTGATATATGAATTAGCTGATGAAATATCATTAAGTCCTGATACGATAAAGATATAGATAATGATAGACTCATAATAGAAGAATCTGAGAGATGGATATCAGAATATCAAAAGACTCTTATTTGAGAAACATGAATAACAGCACTTAAGATAAAGTTTAGCACAGTTCAATGATACTTTATTGAAATTCCACATGCTCAAACATCAAATATCCTGCCAAGTTTTATCCCTCGTCAAAGTCTCACAGGAGTATCTAGATATTCTACAGACGAATTAGGTAGATATGAAGCAAAACTTCAGTCAGCCACATCTGAATTAAATAATAAAGAATATAGAGTTTTTTTAAATATACGTAATATTGTATCATGACAATATAATAATATTTATAGTATTAGTAGAAAGATATCTAATATAGATTTCTTAAGTAATGGAGCATACATCTCTAGATATAGGTCCTATAATTGCCCAAATATTAAGAAAGAATTTTCTTTAGAAATAGTCTCGGGAAAACATCCTGTTATTTCTCTTAACGAGGCTGATTTTATTTCAAATAGTGTTTTTTTTGATAAAAAAGACTTCATTCACGTAATTACAGGTCCAAATATGTGATGAAAATCTACTTTTCTCAGGCAAAATGCTCTTTTAATCCTCATGGCACATATAGGATATGACATACCTTGTAAGAGTTCAAATATAGGACTTGTGGATAAGATATTTTCTCGAGTCTGATCCTGAGATAATCTCTACTTATGACAATCTACTTTTATGGTAGAGATGCAAGAGATATCTTATATATTACGTCACTCAACAAAGAAGAGTTTTGTAATAATTGATGAAATATGAAGAGGAACGAGTACGTATGATGGGATGAGTTTAGCTCAGTCAATACTTGAATATAATCAAAGGAAAATTTGAGCAAAAACGCTATTTGCAACACACTATCATGAAATCATTGATTATGCAGAAAATTTAGCAGGAGCATCGAATTATAGCGTTTCTGTATGAGAAAATGAGAAAAATATTGTTTTCTTACGTAAAATTATTCCTGGATGAATAAAGAAAAGCTATGGTATAGAAGTTGCTTCTCTTGCAGGTATTCCTGAACAAGTTTTAACAAATGCAAGAAAGCTTATGTCTCAGTTCCAGAGTAAGCAAAATTATAAGCAGCTACAAATCCCAGATGTTAATGTTTTAGAAAAATTAAACGAGAAGAGTCAAGTTGAAAATATCAAAAGTCAAGAAATTATAGATAGTATTAAAAATATAGACCTAGAAAGGATTTCTCCAATAGAGTGAATTAGAAAAGTTTCAGAAATCCAAGAAAAAATTAAGAAAATATAAAAAAAGTTTTGTATTATAAAAGATGGTGTGTAATATTTTGTCAATATTTACATATTTATCATTTATTCTATGAATTTTTTAACACGAAATCTTGGTTGGTTACTCCTTCTGCTTTTCTTTCTATTTATGTTGTTTGTTATTTCAACAAATGATCCATCAAAAAAGAACATGGCTTTAGAATCACTTTCTGGTTCTACTGAACTGACTGAAGAAGATAGTGTTCTTGAAGCAGAAAAAGAATTAGATAACCTTGTAAAGAGGGTAGATGAAGATACGGATGAAGTTAATGTATGAGATGAACTCACTAGTACAGGGGCTCTTGTTGAAAAGGAAAAAAAGTGAGGTCTACTTTGATTCTTTAACTTTTGAAAAGATAATGAATCAGAGAATGACTCAGAACCAGTAGAAATAGATGAAGGGCTTCCTTCTCAAGAAGATATTGGATGAACTGCAGATACTACTGAAGAGGTTACCATAAGAACAGTTGGTAACTCTGGAAGTCTTGATTCAGAAAATATTGATTCTCTAGAAACAGAAAAAGAAAGCCTCTTTGATAAGCTCTTTGGTAAAAAAACGTCTTCATGAGAAACGCTTGAATGAGATGTGGATGAGAATGAAGAAAAAGAAGTAACTACTGATAGTGATATTAAACAGCAAGATGAAGTTAAGCAGGAAGAAGTCGTAAAAGAAACTGTGAAAAACGTTGAAACTAAAGAAAGTTCAGTGAAAAATGTATGAGGAAATATGAGTAAAACCACTGGAGGAAACACCGTACTATCCAATGCTTCTATGTCATATATGCACCAATACCCAAAAGAACTTGTTGATGAGTCTCTCATGTACCCAGGGCTAAAGCTTAAAACAGCTATAGGAAAATATTTTGAGGTAGGAGTGCATATGTTGAAACTTAATAATGCAAACTTTAATATGAAACTTGCTCTCATGAATAAATGAGACAGATTAAAACAGCTCACTCATGAAAATAAATATGGATGTTTTCTCATAGAGATAGCAGAAGCAAAAGACAAAGCGAATATTGGAAAAAAATGATATGTTTGTAAAAAATACCTCCAAAAAGCATCTAAAGGTAAGAAAGTTCATATGTCTCCGACAAAAGTAAAGAAAGAAACTCAAGTAGTGGAGGTGATCCATTCTGATAGTTTTCTTCCAGAAGATGATAAGAGTAATAGTGTAGTCCCAGAAGAGAGTTTCCTTCCAGAAGACGATGCAAGTAATAGCATAGTTCCAAATTCGTCATCAAGCTCAGCTAATTTTGCACTTCCTCAAGAGGTTTCTGCTCCAGCTAACGAGAGCTTCCTCCCAGAAGAACCTATAACAGTACCAAGTTCAGGAGAAAGTTTCCTTCCAGAAGAGCCAATTATTATAAACTCGGAAGAGAGTTTCCTTCCAGAAGAAGATAATACAGAAATAAATTCAGCTGAATAAAAATTCAAAATTAACTTTTCTAAGATTTCTTGTATACTCCTAGGGATATACTCCTCTCAATAGAAATGAAAAAATCAAATATCCTTATCTTACATGACACCTTTCTCTATAAATGATGAGGTGAGCGACTTATTCTCATGATGTGAAAAGCCCTAAAGGCTGATATCGCTTCAGGATTCTTCTCAAAATGAAGTTTTGATCTTCGCTCAGAAGGCTTCACTTGAAAGATGATCTCAGTATCCTCTGAGGTATTTACAAAATGAGTGAGACATCTAAAACTCAAATACAGTTTTTTGTTTCGTACAAGATTTCTCTGAGATTATGATACTGTGATATTTAGTGGGGATTCTCTAAGCGCTATAAGAAACTGCCCCTGATCTACAAAGAAAATTTATTATTGTCATACACCACCTAGGTATATATATGATCTGCATGACCTTTATTTATGAAAGATTTCTTGGTATATGAGGCCACTATTTTTGCTTGGCTGTAAAGTTTTTAGATATCTTTATGAAAGAGATCTAAAAAATATAGACCTTATTATTACAAATTCAAAGAATACTCAGAAAAGGATAAAAGAGTATCTAGGATACGAATCCCAGGTCTTATATCCACCAGTAGATAGAAAACGTTTTGTTTGGTTATGACAAAAATGATATTTTTTGAGTTTTGCAAGGCTTGCAGATGCAAAGAGAGTTGATAGAGTAGTAACAGCTTTTACTCAGCTTCCAGAAGAAAAACTCGTAGTAATTTATGGAAAAAATGATCCTCAACGCGAGAAAATATTTGAAATAGGAAAATGATATCCAAATATAGAGTTTATTACCTTAGATAATAATGATATGCTCTATGAATATATTTGAAATGCAAGAGCAACAATCTATATTCCAATAGATGAAGATTTTGGAATGAGTCCAGTTGAAAGTATGTCTGCTGGAAAACCTGTACTATGAGTAGATGAATGATGACTGAAAGAAACAATAATTCATAAAAAGACCTGATATGTTATTGATGCTAAGGCAGACATAGATCATATTATTGCGTGAGTGAAATATTTGAATCCAGAAAGATGCCTTGCTATGAAAGAGGACTCTGAGATGCAATCAGACACATTTTGACTTGAGGCATTCGAAAAGGAACTAAAAAATATAATATTAGACTAATCTTTTGAACAAGAGTCCCATATAAACCGGAACCAGGTTCTATAGCTTTCAGCGAGCTGCGCGTTAATCATCACAAAAATAGTTCCTGTTTCTCAGAAATTTCAGACTCAGACAGAATTAAAGGTGACAACATGGTCTCAAAATACATCAACGATCCCAGGAGTTTCATATCCTTCCGGGAGAAATCGAAACTCTCATGAGGCTGAATCCTGAATATCCTTTCGCTCTCTGACTCGTGGATCAAAAATGATCTTCGTTTTCTTTCACTTCAGTTTCATCATTCGTTGAAAACTTTCTTCTAAACTGATAGATACTCCTGGGGTCATCCAATTTCACTTGGCTCACAGGAAATAGCAGTCCTCGGCAACATTTGCGAGATCTCGCATATAATTTTTATATCATTCTATTCATTTATATATAAATGCTGCCTCAGTTGGTGGTTCTTGACTTCGAATATCCTTAAGATAAGGGAGTATCTTTTCAAATGTTTGCTGCTTTTCTTGCAGCATTTCATAGATCTTATGTGGTTCGGCTGCTCCGTAGGTATTCTCTTTCCCTCCAAATATCTGAAATACTATTCACTTCTCAGAGAGTCTTGTGAGAGTATCATAGATATTCCTTCTATGAATTCATGACTTCTTCGCAATATCAGAGACACTACACTCTCATATCTCGAGGACAGCCTCATATATTTTTGCCTCATTTTTCGACATTCATATTTCTTGCAGTTCCTTTATAAACATAGTATTTTAGCTAAAGATTATATTATATGGTGACATTAATCACCAATTGGTGGTATTTACCACTCTTTATTTATAAATAGATTATACATGTACTTAATAGATAAGGCAAATATTATTTTTTAGAAAGAAAATTATGGAAAAAAAGAAAAATAAGATTCTCCTGATTGGATATGGAGGAACTATAGTTATGGTTGTAAAAGATAAAGTAGTCCAGCCAGCAGGGGATGTCTCTGAAATCTTTGATATGGTACCACGTATAAAAGAGTATGCTGATATTGACCTCAAAATACTTTCAAATGTCGATTCCACCAACGTTATTCCAGATGATTGGACAAAAATGGCTGAGTATATTTACACAGAGAGAGATAATTATGATGGTTTTTTAGTTGCTCATGGGACAAATACTATGTCTTACAGTGCTTCAGCTGTAGCACTTGCTTTAGGAGTAGATTTTTGAAAGCCAATAGTTTTTACAGGATCACAGCTTCCATTAACTGTTTGGGGAAATGATGGAGCCTTTAACCTTGAGAACTCAGTGAAGGCACTCAATCAAGCTATCGCAGATAATGTAAATGAGTGTATGGTAGTATTTAGTGACGTCATACTACGAGCAGGGAGAACCGTGAAAATATCAGAGAGTAGTTTTCGCGCTTTTGAATCTCCATCAGTGCAGCATCTGGGAGAAATAAAATCAACAGGAGTTGTCTTTAACAAGCTTATGATACAACATTGAAATATAGAATATAAGAAGAAATACACTCCTATAAATATCAAGTTTCAGACAGGAATCGTCACGATTGACCTGACACCAGGACAAAACCCATTTATTATTAGGTCTGTCCTAAATAATCGTTCTTGCAGATGAATTATCTTGAAATCTCACTGAGCTGGATCTGTCCCAACTATAGGAGACTACTCCTTTATTCCACTCATTGAAGAAGCCACAAAGGGAATAGGGATACCCGTACTCATATCAACCAAATTCGTCTGAGGGAACTCCTACAAAGAAACAAATGATGAACCAGCTATCATGGCAATCAAGGCCTGAGCAATACCTACCTGAGACCTCACAGATGTCATGGCCGAGGTCAAACTCATGTGGCTCCTCGCCCGAGGAATAACTTCTCCTGAGCAAATCAAGAAAGAGATAGTAAAAGAATATATCTGAGAGGTGAATGAGATAATATATGACTAAAATTTAAACTTATGAATAATACATTATTGAAAGAACAAACTATTGATACTCCTGCAGTTCTAGGAAGGCTTTTAAATACACCAAGTATGCAGTCTCTTTTAGCCCTTAGTAGAATGGAGTTTGTTGATAGCAGATATTGGTGAAATGGTTGAAATATTATGGAAGTAGTAAATAATTATTCTCGGGAGGACTTTGATGCGGAAAGCTGAGAAATTGTACCAGAATCCTGAAAGTATCGTCCAGGTGTTGTGAGATGATGACAAGATAAAGGATTTATTTATGACGTGAATATTCTTACAGAAGAAGCACAATCATGGATTGAGATAAGAGAATTATTTTCTTCAGGATTGTTGCACAGCCATTCGATAACCTATATATATTCAGCTATGTGTGAGAAATGAAAGATATCTCATGACAAGTTAGAAATGAATGATAGAGTAATGTTTGCTTACACGGAGAGAGAGATGGAATTATTTATTATGTTTTGAATTCCTATTTTTACCTTTAGTTCTTTTATAAATAGGCTTTTAGATGAAACACTAGGAAAAGATATTTCTGATCCTAAAATAGAGGCTTTTATTGAAGAGGAATGACTTGAGGATGAGCTGCAAGCATCCTTAAGGAATAATTTAGTGAAATCTAACAATTGATATAGCATTAAATGACCAAGAAGTTTAGAGACTCATTTCTCACTTAGTAATCTTCCTGATAGTGATATTGATACTATCCAAAATAGCTCACTAATTCCATTAATAAGTGATTATGAAAAACTTCTCGAAGCAATTAATGAACTTTGATTTACTGATTCATGACAAAAGAATAGATTTATGGCAGACGTACTTTGAATCCAATCAGGAAAATATATTACTGAATGACCTTGATGAAAATTACACATGTTTAAATTTCAAGATACTTCAGGTATGAGTTTATACGATAATACTATGAAGCAATCTGTGCCTGAAGATACTTTTTATTTAGGAAGAATTACGTTTAGCAATAACTATCATAAAGCTAAACGAGAAGATACAGACAACAGTAAATAATTCGTACAGATATTGAATATAATAAAAGACCTTCTATATAGAAGGTCTTTTATTACAATTTTATTATGCCATTGCTTCTAAAGCTTCAGCTTCTGTATCAACAGTAGGGATGATAGTAGTGATACCAACGAGTTCGAGGACATCTCGGACTCCTTCGTCGCAGTTTGAGATATGCATAAGCCCCTCGTTATCCTCAAGGTTTGAGAATACGTCAGCTATATATCCAATAGACTTTGAATTAAGATATTTGAGTCCCATGAGATTGAAGAGTATCTTCTTTCAAGTGAAGTCTCAAACTTGTTCGTAGAGGGTACTAAAGGTTTTATCTGCATTTGTCTCATCGAGCTCACCTACAAAGTCAAAAATAATGACATCACCTGCTTCTCTTCTTTTTACTTCTATAAGAGTTTCCATATAATAGAGGTTATAAATAACAAATATATAATTATTGTATCCTAAAAAGTTTTTTTAGGCAAATTTTTTCACTCTTATCTCTTGCTAAAATGCGAAAAACATATTCTCTTACTTCTCTAAATACCCTAGAACTTGATATTACAAAGCCTAGCCTGGTGTTCTTATATGGCGACCTATGAGCTGGTAAGACTACTCTCTGCCAGAAATTTATAAATGATCTGAAACAAACTGATATAAAGATAACATCTCCTACGTATGTGTACTACAATAAATATGGGGATATATACCACTTTGATTTATATAGAATGGAGGAATATGATAACTTTGTATCGATAGGGTGAGAAGAAATTCTTGATAATAATGAGGGAGTTATATTTATTGAGTGGCCCCAGATACTAGAGTCATATTATACTCCAGACCTTAAAATTAGTATATCAAAAGCTATAAATGATAATGAAAGACAAATAAATATTGAATACCTCTAGATCTATTCTTCTATATTTTTTATTATTTCCCTAAAACGTAGGTATTCTGTTACTCTCAGTCCTGTAAATCTTCAAATAAAGAAGTTTATTGGTATAAATATAAGGAGCCATTCAGGATATGCCATCAGGAAAACCCTAAGTCCATCAAATTGAAATAATATATAGCAGAGAAATGCTACTATAACGGTTCACGAGATACTTTTTTTATATTCTCTAAATTCTTTAGAGGTTATTATAGTAATAAGTTTTTCAGCAATTACGAAAAACAGAACGATATACACAACATTATTTAGGGGGATATCTATAATCTCAAAGTATGTGAATACTTGGTAGATTCACATAAATAAAACAAGATTGATTATAGTAATACAAGCTACTTTTGGAGTATATAGAAGTGCATATTTATTTATAAAACGTGATATTATAATATTACATATTAAAAAGAAGAATAGGATTCAAAGAGTAAACACTATTGAAAGCTTAATGAAAAGAAGAGCCATAAAAACTGGTATGGTACTTCCGATTGTTGAGAGTCCAACCATATGTTTTACAAAACTTACAAGCGTTAAAAAGAGAGGGAGTAGGAGAATGATATATATGTCAGAAACAGGAATTCCGGCATTGAGAAGACGATTTATAAATTGAGAGATAAAGAGTATAGGAGAAATTTGATTCTTCTCAGTGAGAGAGGTATATTCGTAGTTATTTTTTTCTACTTCTGATTGTAGTAATTGTATTTTTAGAGGACTTTTAAGTATCTGAAGACGAAGAGTATCATCAATAATGAAAGCAGTTGCAAGTACATCCTTTCAGGCAATATTATTTCATATATAGTTTTTGAGTATGGATGTGTTAAAGGGTGATATGAGAACCATATTAAGGGGAGAGCGAAGATTACTCGTATTCATTTGAGAAAGGGCCGTGAATAGAAATTCTTTTTCTCACCACATAATAAGGTAGTCAGAGCTGTCAGGAGTTGAAACTTTATATTCCTCGAGATTTCCTAAAAGTTCACTTCCATTAATAGAAAATTCATCATAACTCCCAAGTTCTCTCACGTATACTCATAAGTCTTTTCCATCTGATATAAACTTCTCTATAGATTTTCTATTTATAGACTCATCTACAACGATAGGAACACTTTGTTCATAGATGAAGAATCATATATCTGACTGTAGAATAAGATCCCTACTCAATATACTAGTGTCTTCAAGTCATTCTTCTGGAACTTCAGAATCTCCTTGAGTATTTTCATCGTCAGGCTCTGAGATTTCAGAAGCATAGATAGAGAGATTGATGTTTTTTTGACCAGTTGTTTCAAAGTCTCTCTTAAAAATTGCTCATTGTTGAGGAGAGGCTCAGGACACATTCCACTCGTATTCAAATATATAGTCGTTGTAGTTCTCTTTAAGAGTTGTATCAAGGGATGAAAGATCGACAGAGAAGGTTTCCTCAATATATACATTCTTTTTATAAGCAATACCATAGCTCTCAAGAGCCGTCTTAAGTTCTGTTATTGATGCAGCATGAATGGTTTTAATATTCACTCATAAAGCAAACATTATAAATATACATGAAAAGATAATTCGGAAAATCATAATTATTATTTACGAGAAAATATAATAGCGCAAGTCTTTAACATGATCTTGAGATCAAGTAAAAAGTTCCAGTTTTCTATATAAAATATATCAAGTTCAGCTTCTTGTGCAAAGTTGTTTTGTTCTCTTCCATTTACTTGAGCCATACCAGTTATTCCAGGCTTTATGGTGAGAAGTTGTTTTTGATATTGTTTATAGAGTCGCACCTCTCTTGGTTGATGAGGACGAGGTCATACTATACTCATATCTCAACGAATTACATTAAAAAATTGTGGAAATTCATCGAGAGAGTATCTTTCCATGAAGGTTCAGATTTTTGTTTTCCTAGGGTCCTTTTCTATTTTGTAAAGAGGTCAAGAGCGAGAACTATGTTTTTCAATAAGTTTCTTTTCAAAATCAATAGCTGGATCATCTTTATTTTTTATTCAGTAGCTTTCTTTTACGCAATATTTCCATTTGAGATAGCGAAACTTATAACAATTGAATACTTTTCCTTGCTGCCCAATACGTCTATTTTTATAAATTATAGGTCATTTGGGATCTTCAAGTTTTATAAGAATAGCAATTATGATAGCAAAGGGAAGAGAAATAAGAATAATTGTAGAACTGAGAATTACATCAAAAATTCTCTTTACGATTCTATTCCAATTATCTAGAGGAGTATTGAGTATCTCAATAACGGGGGTTTGGTTTATAAGAGAAAGGACGGTATTCGTCTTCGTTACATCGAAATTATTGGTAATGTAGCGATAACGAATTCCATAACTTCGAGATATTTCCCATATTTTGTAGAGCTCCTTTTTAGAAAAATCACTATCTATATAAAGTATTTCATCACATGTATGACTTGTAGCAAGTTCCTGTATACTCTCTAAGCCTCAAATATACTTCAGAGAGCTAGATGATATTTTTTTATCATTGCAGTATCAGCTAATAGTATATATTTTTGAAGAAACTATATCAGCAAGTATTGGTTTTAATATTTTATCAGATTTATTCGATATAAGTAAGAGGCTCCGAGGAGATATTCTTTTATATTTGAGGAGTATTGATCTTATAAAATTTAGGAGTAAGCGTGTTGTTATACTTCAAATAGCTGCAAATAGTGTAGTAAATACGATGATGAGACGAGGAATTTCAGCTCCAGAATAGATAATTCAATTTCAAAGATAGACTCACACAGAAAAGAATAAGAACCAGTAAATACTATAGCGTATTATATCGAGGACTTCTTGTATCTTAGAATGAGATATTTGAAGGCTGTAAAGATGATGACTCGCAAAGAGGAAGATATACAAAGCAGCTCCAGAAAGAGCAAATATACCTAAAGATCCTAATTCAATAGTTTGGATTGGAAGACTTACTCAAGGTATTAAATCAGTAATAAGACGAAGTTCTCTAGCTAGAAAAAATGCTCCAAAAATGACTAAGAAATCGAGTGGAATCTTGACAATAGAGAATATAAGCTCGTGATGTTTCATTGTGTGTAAAATATTGCAAATGAATGCTTTTTTTGTAGTATATCTAATATAGTATACTTCTCAAATCTAAAAATAAACATGTCCTCTTCTAACAGCAAAAAACATGGTTTTTTTCGTGAATTCTCAAAAGAATTAAAGAAAATATTATCAGATGTACTTTTCATGTATCGAAACTTTATTCACTGGAATCTTTCAAAATTAAGTATCTTTATATGGTCTCTAATTCTTGGTGTTATCATTGCTCTTCCAGTGTTTTTTATTGCAGTGATAGTTTGACTTATCGATCCAATATCTTGGTCTCAGCTTGCAGCAAGTGCCCTGAGCTGACAAGATCCGAGTTTTGAACTCATGGCTGGTCTTGCCGAGCATCCATATTCACTCTGAATTATGGTGTTTCTAGCTTGTTGTATGTTTCTATTTTTCTTGCTTTGATCTAGCTATTCTTTGCTGCTTATTGCTCGTCTTTCTTTGAAATATACTGAACGAAAGAAACTTTCTCTTAAAAAGAATCTGTATTTTGCTCGAAAGCACATTCGAAGCTTTCTTTTTATGTCTTGTCTCAATACAGCTTATATTCTGTTTCCTATTTTTATATGAATAGTACTTGTAGCAGGAGTTCGCATTCTCTGAGTATCTCCTGATTTTTTTGAGATTTTTACTGTAATTGTATTGCTTCTGTGTATTTGAGCGATAATCTATATAATTTATCGAATTATCTTTGGATATATTATTCTTGCTGATCAAAAAAGATCAGACAAAGTCCACTCTGGAAAATCTTATATTAAGTCCTCACGTGCTCTTACTCCTGGGAAAAATATCTGGAAATTCTTATTCCTCTTGGCTGTTTATACGATGTTAATGACACCATTTAATAGCTATGAACTTCATCTTGAAAAACAAACAGAATACATGAGTGCTGCTCTCGCATATAAGACTTGAAATGTATCAAATATATCTGAGTCAGAGCTAAGTTTTTACAAGTATCTGAGCGCTCAATACGGTGATATGGCTAATGATGAGTTACAAGAAAAAATAATAGCAATTTCTAATATACGTATAGTCTATGCTATAACTCTCTATCTCGTATTCTGAGGACTTTGAGTCATGCTTCTTGCTTCATTTTATAGGCGAGTACTTCTAAAAAAATAATTATTAGGAAATGAAAATACTTGTATTTTGAGATATATATGGCCGAATCTGAAGGAAGGGCTTTCTTAAAGAGATTGAGGGGCTCAAGACTCGCTTTAAACCAGATTTCACGGTGGTGAATATAGAAAATATTACTTCAGGAAGAGGACCAGTTACTCAGCATGCTGAGATGATTGAGGCTGCATGAATAGATGTTATGACTTGAGGGGATCATATATTTGATAATGTGGACGGAATACGTGACTTTTTTAAAAAAGAAAAATGTAATCTCATTAGACCTGCGAACTTTTATGATAATCCGTCTTGAGAAATTCTTTGAGAGGGGAGCATTATAGTAGAAAAGGACTGAAAGAGGCTTCTGGTTATCCAGCTACTTTGAGAAGCCTTTATGTCTCATAAAGTACAGAATCCTTTTTTAAAAATAGATGAGATACTTGCGTGATACTCCGAGTCTGACTATGATGGAGTGCTTGTTGATTTTCATAGAGAGACAACGGCTGAGCTTTACGGTATGGCGCATCATCTCGACTCAAGAGTGAGTCTCGTATATGGGACACATACACATGTCCAGACAAATGACGCACAAGTACTTCCAGGAGGGACCTGACTCATAGGAGACGTTGGTATGAATGGTCCATCTCATTCTGTTATTGGAGCTGAATTTGATTCAGTTAAAAAAAGATTTCTATCTGGAATTCAAAGAGGCAAGATAGAACAAGCATTATGAAAACAATATCTTATTAACGCGGTATACCTAGAAATAGATCCTAAATCAAAGAAGACGCTTCATATAGAAAATATATCTTATAAAGCTACACTCTAGATATATGCTACAAAGGAGAATGATTTTAATAATGCTGGTCTGAATCTTTATACTTTCAGGGATGAGTTTTGTATCACTATTATGGTATTTTGATCCTTTTTCAGATGAACTTTTAGCTATTTTTCTTTTACTCTCAAGCTTTATACTTATGGGGACGAGTTTCTTATCCTTACTCCTATATTTCTTTAAGAAGATCTACTTTAGATGAGGAGTCTCTCTCTATAATGTATTTTCTAGCCTGAGACAGGCATTTTTATTTTGTATATACTGTATTGGGATTATAATACTCGGGATTTTTAATATTCCATATATCTTGCCAGGAATACTCCTTGCATGTATTCTTATTTTTGTGGAACTACTTATTCAAAGCCTGTAGTTATGAAAGCCTGAGCCTACATCGTTTGTTCTTTTATCATAATGAGTTTATGTTTTTCGATTGCATTTGGACTTACTCCAAATAGTAAATGAAGAATACTCGAGAATTTTAAGCTCCAAGAACAGGAGATGATTTTTGAAAGTGATACCTTATTGGATGATAGTGATAAAAATGTTCTCTCAACGTATAGGAAACTCTGAATCTATAAGAATATTGCTGAAAAAGCGAAAGAAAAGAGAGAATACCTAGAAGAGCAAACAGAAAAAATTACGAGTAGAGTAAACTCTCTTGAAGACGCAGTACAAGAGTTTGATGATGATATTGAAGATCTCCTTGAAGAAATAAATAGAATCAATCAGGAAGTAATAGAGCTAAAAAAGAAGATAGAAATAAATAAAGATAAAATTGCTATTCTCCAAAAGAAGATAGCAGAAAATAATGCGGTCTTGCTTGATTATATGGTGTATCTTTACAAGAAATGAGAATACGTCTCTTCGGATAATGATATAGATAATCTCAAGACGATACTTCTCTCAGGAGAAAAGATAGATGAACTAGTGAATGACTTATATTTTAAAAGTATCATGCAGGTGACGTGACAAAGTCTTGTGCAAAAGCATAGGGATTTTGTTTCAAAACTGTACGTTCAAAAGCTTGAACTTCAAAAGACAGAGAAAGACCTAAAAGCAGTAAGAAAGGCTGGAATTATAGAAAAAAACACTCTTGATGACAAGAGAGCTGCAAAACAAAGACTGTTAGATATTACAAAGGGACAAGAAGAGCTCTTTAAGAAATATATAGAGGATCAAATAGAGATAGAACGTGATATAAAGGTTAAAGAACTCACAGAACAAATTGCTCTGAATAATACAAAGAAAAAACTCCTAGAGAAACATGGCTGCGACTTTGTGGATATATGAGGAGCCTGAGATTCTCAAGCCTCACTTTCAGATAAATGTACGGATATCAATAAGATAATATACGCAGAGTCGCGTATTACAAAGACAGTAGTTGAAAATAATCCTTTGGATTGGCCTGTTTCACCAGCTCGTGGTATTAGTGCGTACTTTAAAGATGAAGGTTACATACGCGAGCTTGGTACAGACCATGATGCGCTAGATATTAGGGTAGCTCAATGAACAGATATAAAGGCTCCTATGGATGGCTACGTTATTTTTCTCCAGCCTCCAGTAAATACTGGTTACGCTTATGTTGCTCTCAAGCACTCAGATGGCCTGGTTACTATTTATGGGCACATCAATAAATCTTTTGTAGGCAAGTATGACTTTGTAAAGAAGTGAGAAGTTTTCGCAACAACATGAGGTTTGTACGGTACAAAATGAGCGTGAGTTCTTTCAACATGACCACATCTCCACTTTGTAGTATATGAGGACCAACAATATAGAGATCCACTTGATTACTTAGATATATCCTATCTCGATTATTCCGATCTCTCGGTTCAGTATCAGTATAAGTATCAATCAGATTTCCGTTCTCGAAAAGGAACAGAATATGAAGATAAAAAGGTTGATGGAGGAACATGAGTATTTAAGATTATATGAGATAATGAAGTAGAAAGACAGAGATACTTGCTCGATACATATGCAGTAGGTGATTTCAGGAACTGGGATCTGTGGGTTGAGGAATCAATTGCAGCTAAAGTTGATCCAACCTTTGTTATGTGTGTAGGGCTTGCTGAAACAACTCTTGGAAAATACCTAAAGACTCCGTATAATATTGGGAATGTTTGAAACACTGATTCGGGAGCCACTATTACCTTTCCAAATGCTCGCTCTGGTATACACTCTATGGTAAAGGCCTTTAATAATAGATATCTTTCTCAGTATGATGAAATACGTCTGCTCAGTAGATATGGGAACTCAGATTCATCAAAACCAATCTATGCCTCAAGTTCATTTAACTGGCATAATAATATTACAAAGTGTATGAGTCATGTAAAATGAGTGTACGTTCCTGATGATTTCAACTTCCGTATTACTGATTAATTTATAACTCAAATATAATTTCTGTCTAGGTGAACAGGATTCTATTTGTATGAGATCTTTGTGATGAGAGTAAATATATGATATTTTATTGTATATACTCTTTGTCTCATATATGAAAACAAATTTCACTATACTTATTTCTTTGATCTTTATTCCTGAGGTATTTGCTGTTGCTCCTGCCTGATCTGAGGAACCTTCAGAAGTATCAAGCTTAGGGGCAGGTATACTTGGTTTATTTTCTGCAGATTTCCTCCTCAAGATAATTATTGCCATGTTTTTGATAGTATTTACTATCATTCTCTCAAAGATAATAAAAGAAAGACTCTTTGGATTTTTAGAAAAATCAAACATAGGAGATGAGACATGAAAAGAAGAAATAATAGGAGTTATTAGCCGAACCGTAAATATCATTGTTCTCATAACTGGATTTTCTTTGACTCTTTGAGTTCTAGGGATAGATCTTGGAATATTTATGTGAGGGATATGATTTGGTATTGGTTTTACTCTCAAAACCTTTCTCACAAATTTTATATCCGGTATTATTGTTGTATCTCAAGGGAGCTATCATATTGGAGACCTAATACAGGTAGGAGATAAGACATGACGTATTACAAAGATTAATGCACTTTTTACTGAAGTAAAAGAGTTTGATGGAGTAATATTTAATATTCCAAACATACGTTTCTTTGAAGAGGACGTTAGAAACTATCACACGAATGATAAGAGAAGAGTAGAGGTAGATATTACTGTAGACTATACTGCAGATATACTTACTGCAAAGAAGGTGTTACAAAAAGTCATATCAAACTTTCCTCAAGTTATGAAGGCCCCAGAACCTGATATTCTCATCGAGTCATTTGTAGACAAAGGAATTAATCTCAGAGTTCGATGTTGGGTAAATTCTAAGGAAAATTTCATTCATATGAAGTCAAATATTGCCGAAACAGTGAATCTCGCATTCCAGCAAACAGGAATCAAAATTCCATACCCACAGATAGTAGTGAATCAGAAATAAATTCTAGTATATCTCTAGATTTCTAAATGGAACAAGGGCAAGCACTACAGCGTCAGAGTAATATTTACTTCTGGTGATAACATCTCCTGTAAGGAATCATGTTGTTCCTGTCTTATGTTTTGAATGCGAGAGTCAGAAGACTTCATCAGCTGCGTGACCAAGTTCTTTGCCACTATCTATTAGGTCTCTTATTTTTCTGGGGAGAAAGAGGGTTCCTGTTTTTGATTTTCAAATCATTCTCGAGTTCCTTCGAAGAATTACTACCCAGGCAAAAGACACCATTTCATCTCCCTGTTTTTCTATTCATCATTCTATTCAAACCCAATATTCTGCTGAAATAAAG
Source organism: uncultured Candidatus Altimarinota bacterium (assembly GCA_938015455.1). Classification (GTDB taxonomy): domain Bacteria; phylum Patescibacteriota; class Gracilibacteria; order BD1-5; family UBA6164; genus JAACSU01. The sequence continues at coordinate 29,984 of CALLPL010000013.1, read as the reverse complement.
CTCTCTGCAGCATTCATAGCTCTGTTCTGAGCTCAGCTCAGAGTTTCGTTATTACTCATGGGTTGATCTGATACGAGTGATGCAGCAGATACTCATTCATATTCAAAATTTTCCTCTGGAAATATATTCTCAAAGCCCTCAATAACTGCGTTAATTTTCACAGGATTTTCAGAAGCGATCACAACTTTTTTTGTCATAGTACAAGTATAGCGTTTAGATCAAATAATGAAAAATAATTTACAATATATGATACTAAAAATCTATAAGGATATTATTTTTATAGCAAAAAGTATTTGATTTTTATAGAAAAAACTCTATATTTTTTATAGATTAATTTTATCTATTTTAAAGGAATAATTAAGCATGAAAGATTTTAACAAAATTGTTAAAATATTGTGAAGAAAGTGATGAAAAGTTGTTTTAAAAAAAGATATTTTTGAGATCATTGATCCAGAATGTAAGCGTGAATATGCTCAGTTCGTGGATAAACTTATCTATAGACTCAGGGCTGAAGGGTGTATTATGCCTCTAAAGGCAGGAGTATATATTGTTCCTGATAGTGAAGACAGGATGCTTAATGCCGTTGATCTTATAGAGAAATACTATCTCCAATTACTTAAAAAATATATCACGCAGCATGTCTGATCAAGCTATTATATTTCAGGACTGAAGTCGCTTCAGTTTCATATGAAAGATTATTCTCTCCCAGAACGTATTTATGTGATGAATAGATCTCTGAGTAAGAAGATTAAGGTCGGGAACTATGAGATCATCTTCAAAACACTTTCTGGAAAATACCAAGAAAAAAAAATAAATTTATTTCAAAAGTTTTCGGTCTACTCAAAAGATGTTTCAGTGTCATGAATTAAGCTCAAAGTCTCAGGACTCGAACTTGCTCTGCTAGAATCTGCTCTGGTCGTTGATATGTATGAGTGACTTGATATAGATATGCTCACGCGCGTTATAAAGAAGTATGGGAAGGTTCTTGATTATGGTGTTTTCGAGGAAGTAGGGAAGTATAAATATAACATGTCGGTGAATAGACTCAAAGAACTTACCAGAACTCTGGACCCAAACCTTTCACAACTTTTTCTTAGCATTATCAAAAAAAATGGAGGCTGTTTTGTAGGAGAGGGGCTGAGGGGAATATAGATATTTTGAATATCTCCGTATAATATGTTAGAATTATTTCATAGTAATAAACATAGCCATCATGATGCAAACATTTTTTGATTCACTTGGGTTTAATGAAAAAGAGGTTTCTATATATATGTACCTGACTTCTCATGGTGCACAGGCTGCAAGCGTCATAGCAAAGAAAATGGATATAAAAAGGGCAAGCATCTATCCTATACTCAAATCTATGGTAGATAAAGGTCTCGTCGTTGATTATGAAAAGAATGCAGTGACCTATTTTAAAGGAATAGAACCTGAGGATATAGCTCTCCTGTGTGAAAAAAAAGAGAGAGAACTCAGAAAAATGAAGAAGAATTCTGAGAAAATTCAAGAAGACCTTGAGAAACTGAAAGAAGGTCAGGTACAAGAACAGTTTGATCTTGCTGGAAAAATCACCTATTATGAAGGCATTGAAGCTGTTGGGAATCTGATAGAAGAAACACTCGATGAACCGGCTAATGAACAGTTATGCTTTGGACTCAATGATCTACATACCAAGATCCATGCCGATGATTGGGGAGACTATACAGCTGAACGAGTAGAGAAATGAATATTCGTGCGAAGTATTCAGCCTGATATCCCTGAAGCAATAGACTACGCTTCGCGTGATGAGAAGGAACTCAGGACAACCAAACTGATATCTCATAAAGACTTTCCAGCAGATTGTGAAGTAAATATTATGTGAGATATGGTAGCGCTCTTTACCGCAAAATGAAAAAAACCTTCAGGGATGAAGATGTATAATAAGCATATGGCAGAGACGCTCAGAAGTTTATTCAATCTGGCCTGGGAAAATGCAGACAAGAAAAAAGAAGACAAATAGTCTTCTTTTTTAGTACTTTCACTTGTTGTTTTTTTTGGACAACCTTATGGTGTGTAGAAAGTGACAACAGAAAAAAAAATCTCTGAGTCTCTCTAAATACAAGAAATACTTTCCTGTAATTTTAGGTATTTATAAATATTTTAGAAAAAAAGTAAAATAAGAGTAGGTAATACAGAGTACTCAATTTATTTTTTTACTATTTATCTATGACACAATGAGCAATTGAAAAAGTAGAAAAGAAACAATGGTTTCTAGACGGAAAAGGAAATATCCCTTCAGGGTTTAATAAAAAGGGAGAGTTCGATCCATATGTATACGATCCTGCCGCAGAATATATTATGAAGTGAAAAACTTTTAGACTGCAGTCAAATCCTCATTCTCTTCTCGAAGATGCTTTTGACTTACAGAATGTACGATTTATTAATCCTAGTTGAATACAAAAAGCTTTAGAGCATATGGAAGCTCTTTCTGAAGTGAATGGGAAAGAACTGGTTTGTATGATAGGTACATGAGGGACTATTTCTATGACGGAAGATAAAGAATGAAAACTCAGACCATGACTTTCACCAAATGATTTACTAAAATTTGCGGGTTGATGACTTTCTGAGAGATTTGGAATCACAAGCTTTGAGTTTGCTACACAAATAGATTCCTCACAAATGGAAATTGATTACGTGGCTGATATAGTTATTGCTATGAGTTGGTTTTATGAAAATTTATCAAATAAGGCTCGTAATAAGTTTTGCTGATTTTTTGTGACTCATGGAACTGATACTCTTGGTCAAAGTAGTACTTTTGCAAATGTCATGCTCTGATCAAATTATCCATTTTCTGTATGATTTGTGGCAGCTCAAAAGACAGTTCAGGATAAATTTAGTGATGTTTGAGTAAACTTCACGTTTTGACTTAACATGCTTTCAGAGCTTCGTCGAGCTCGAAGAAATGCAATATTTGCTTCATTGTGAGGAACTTCAGGATGAGCTTATATGCCTGCTTCGAGTATTAAAGTAAGTGATAGTGATGTAAATGCATTTGATTCACCAGGAAAGAATAAACTCATGGATACCTCTAACTTTGTGAGTCAGTGAATTGATGGACATTTTATTGATGAAAATGAGAAATCAAAAACAGTAGATGATATATTTCAACCAATTATTCTTAGAAAACATATTCCAGTAAGTACAATTTTCGCAAAGATAGGAATCAATCCAGACATACTCTATGATCATGTGAAATCGATTCAAGACCTTGCTATCATTATGGTAACCTATGGTGCATTTACTTTTTCTCGGAAACAAGTCGATGCTATTGTAAAAGCAGCCAAAGAAAATAAAGCAGCACTTTTTGCAGCAAATCCATTTCCTACTGGAAGTACAGAGCATCTCTACGCTGAAGCACTCTATCTCAAGGAGCAAGGTATAACTCCTATTCATTGCCTAGAGCATGCAGCTTACGCAAAGATAAAATGGGCACAAGCAGTATGGGGAAATGATATCCATAAGATAAAGATGTTCCTTATTGGAAATAACTTTATGGGAGAACAGCCGTACATATGGGAACCACCACTAGAAGTGGTTGAAGAACTTGCAAAACCAAATGGTTTCAAGATGAGGAGAGTTGGTCAACCAGTTGATAGTTTAATAAAAATGTAATAAGGAATACTATGAATAATTATGGTGGAAGTAGTCTTGAAAATCCTGTTGCTCAGGAAATGCAGAGAAACCTAGAAGGATTTACATGACTTTCTCATGATGTAAAGACTACAATACTTATCTTTAACGATAGGCTAAGGCTTGCAGGAGTAGAGTATCATCTTGAGGATGCTGCAGACTTTGAGATAGATTATACACAATTTAAGAATTTTAATCTACCGAATAGTAAACAATCAGAAGCTACTATAAGCTATCTTGAAAGTGGTTGTGATCCTAAAAGGGTTCATGATATATTTACAGGAGTATTTAATTTCAAAAGAAATCGGATCACATCTATGGCAGGAGATAAGATAGTAGGACGAAGCTGAATTTATTGGTTGCAGCAGAAACCTTTAAAAATTACGAGTATTAATGGTATAACTCACCTAGGCAACGCGAAGACACTTATTATATGAGATCAAGAGGTATATTGTTCTGATCGAGGTAAAACTGCCCGAGCTTTGGCTCGGCAAGTGTATAATTCATGAAACATATAGAGTACATGTTTGAAGCAGAAATATGATCTGAGAAATGAAATGACAAGTATTCTATTGGGTGATTTTCATCTGATGTCTTAGAAGCTGATATTAACTCTTCACAAGCAGTAAACAAAGCTTTAACAGAACTTACGAACCCAGTTGCAATTATTATGCTGCAGAATTTAGAGAACTTTTTATCTATTAAATGATTATCTGAGAATGAAAGATCATTCATAAGGAATAATATCCAAGTATATGATGACTTTATTTCTGTTAATTGAGTAGAACTATATCTTGAAGATGAGGTCGAATTATGAACTCATGAGAAGCTTTGAAGCCAAGTACCATCAAGATCACAATGAATAACTCTATTAAGTATACTGTCCCCATGACTTAATAGGATTAAGTTATTTCGTGAAGTGTTATGATTTGATATTTCTTTTTCTTGATGATATTTACTCCAAGAATATACAACAGAGTCAGAAGAGACGTTATACGAAAGAAGAGTCAGATCATATTTAGCTCGTGAAGTAGCAAAGGAAGATAATCAAAAAATGGAAAGAAACAAACAAAAGCATTCACCTTATATTAGCTTTCGTCATTTATGTGCTTGGCAGTGAGAAGGGTCAGAGGAATATTTACTGTCTTTGCCTCCAGGTGAGATAGATAAGTTTTCAGCATTTTCAGAACTTCCTCATAGCAATTATCCTGCGAAAGTACGAAAGTGTAGAAACCCTGATTAGAATAAAAAGAAGCTCAATTGAGCTTCTTTTTAAAACGTAACTTTATTTATGCTTGATTTTTTCTCATAAAGAATATTCAGCTTGAGAGGAGCATAGCCATAAGGAACATGAATATATAGAGTTCTGGTCCGGTTTTAACTTGGGTCATTTCTGAGAGATCTCATTGCACCACTTGTCCTGAACTCGTTTGTCCAACAGCTTTGATAGCGAAGTCTTCATATCGAACAACGTCTCAGGTAATGGCTATCTCAAATCGGGGCTTTTTTACATTTTCTAGAAGCTCTATTTTACCATCGGCTGATTTTTTATAAACATTATAACTTCGAGCATCAGGTAGTTCAGCCCAAGTTACAACAGAGCGAGTTTTGAGTTCTACAACTTTAATATCTTTGATTGATAGATCAAGCTCTTGAGTTTTTGGTGCTGGAGCTTCTTCTTTTGGTTCTTCTACAACTTTCACATCACCAGATTCGAGGGGTACACCTGGTACAATAGTAAGCGTTTCTACCTCACGTTCACGAGTCTCATGTGCGAAATCATCTTTGAGTATGATGTCTACTCCGTATTCTCCTGGATCCTTCGGGGCTATAGTAGTTGCTGTATAGATTCCATTAGCTCATTCCTCCAGTTTTGTAATAACATCATTAATGATGACCTGCACTTCTCTCAGACCCGTAGTCGAGACAACTTGTATCTTAATTTCTGATTCTGCTGATACTTCTCCTGCCGGGTCTACAGTAATACTCTTAAATACAGGAGCATTTGAGTTGATTTTAATTTCTACTATCTCTGATTCACCAATTTTCTCGTTATCAGCATCGAGGATAAAAGCCTGGATAGTATTTGCTCATTCTTGGAGTCATTCTATCTCTTTTTCAAAAACTCCATCAGAGTTACTGGTAGTAAAGAGATCTTGCTCACTATTAATTGCAATTCTTACTTGATGATTTTTTTGTGTAGTTCCGGATACAAGGAAAACGTTTTTTCCTATGGTTACTCCATTTTCAGGAGATACTATTTTAATGTCAGCATTACTTATTTTTTGATCTTCTATAATAGTGACTTCAGCAACCCCAAGTATATTCTCATCATTTAAGTCGTAAACATATATATCTTGTACACCAGGATTATTAAACTTTACGGCATTCTCAAATTTAACACTTCCTTCATTTGCTGTTAAAAATGAATAGCTATTTGTTGATAAATCGTCAGGAAACTCAGCCTCACTATCGCTTTCTGAAAACACAAGGATATCCCCAGTATAATCAGTAAGTATTTCATCATTCTTATCAACAGCTGATATTGTGACATCGAGTGCTTCTCCTGCTTTTGCCTCTTCTTTTCACAAAACGATTTCAAAGTGATCGAGAGCACCAGCTGCAAAGATTGAGGGACTTAATGAACTCAGAAAGAATAGTAAAATAATTTTTATGTATCATTTCATAGTACGGACGAGTGTTAAAAATTAGTTTTTTGTTAAAAACCTGAAATATTTTCCCTATAGTACTCGCAAACGGCTCTCTATTCAATAAAAAAGTGAAATATATCTTTACTTATAATAAAAATATTTTTTAAATAAATATCTTAGTTCCGTCTACTTCTGAATCTTCTATAGAACTTACAATACATTGTCTTTTTCAGATATGTTTCCAGAGCATGTCTCGGTGCTCATGGTCAAGTTCAGATAAAAGATCGTCAATGAGAAAAAGTATATCTTTTTTATCTGAGCTCGACTGAATAAAAGCACTTTCAAGAAATTTTAAAGCAAGGATTGAACTCTTTACCTCTCCTCTAGAAGCAAAATGTATGAGAGGTGTTCAGTCAAGGAGTATATCAAAATCATCGAGATGAGGTCAGACACAAGTTCGTCTAGCAAGAATTTCTTTTTGAATATTATTCTCTATATATGATTTAAGTGATGCCTTGGGGTTTCATATATCAATTTTTAAAGAATAGATAAACTCTACCTGCTGAACCTTTCAAAAGAAGTATTTCTCTAATTCGCTTATATTGGTACTTAAAAAGTCTATGAGCATTTTTCTTGATGTATATATAGAACTGGCACTTTGTATAAATTTCTCATTCCAGAAATCAAGCTCAGATGGAGATGATTTTTTCTCAAAAATATTTTTAAGGACTCTATTTCGAGACAGAAGAACCTTTTTATATTCTCAGAGATTTTTCTTGTAACTAGAGTGACTCTGTATGAGTGTTTGATCAAGGAAATCACGTCTCTCACTTGGGCTTAGGTACATCATATTCATAACGAGAGGATGAAATGATACCACATGAGGATATGTTTCTAAGAATTTTGGACGAGTACACAGAGATTTCCCAAGAAAGAAACGTTTTTTCTTGTCATTGAGATCATAAGAATAACTACTACTTCCACTGCTAAATTGGTAGTTTAGATGAAGAATAGATTCTCATTTTTTAACAAGATATTCTCCTTTTGATTCAATAAGAGGACTTACAGGGAGAGCAAGAGCTTCAAGGATATTTGTTTTACCATGTCAGTTATTTCAAATAATAATATTTTTTCATGCTCAAAAAGAAACTTCTCTCTGCTGGAAGTTTCTAAAATTTTTTATAAGGAGTTTTTCAATCACGATTATTGAGTTATTTCATGATGTTTGGGAGTACGATTTGATTTGCAACAACTTTTTGAGCTGAGCAGGATAAGAGATCTTTTGCTCAGACCTCTTGATCTTCAAGATTATCATCTCGCAGTTTAGCCCTACTATCAACAACAGAGACAGTTGGTTTTACTCCTGTAGTGTCGACTTCTGAGAGGAGCTGCATATATGTAAGTATGTCTGTAATATTTCAAAGCAAAGCTGGGTTATCTCCTGGTATTTTTGAGAGCTTTTCAGCGATCTTTTGTAGTTCATCTTGCGATATACTCATTTTTTTATATATTTTAGGTATCTATTAGAGATCACTATATATTCAAAACGTATAAAATCAAGATATGTCACTGAAAAAAAGGCTTCGTGCTACTTTCTCAAATTCAGAAAAATCCATTGCCATCTTTTTTACGTCTTCGAAATGGACATTTATTATTATGTCGTTTACATTTTTCCTTGGATACTTTTGTGTGAGTGCTTCATTCTTTGATTTTATTTTCGCTCCTTTTCTCTTACATCTTTATCTTTCATTTGTTTTAAGTCTTGTTGTTTTTCTCTGTCTCGCAAGTTGGTATTTTTGATTTAAAAAGACTCCGACATGGTCTTTATGTCTTATATCTATCATATGGATTCTGGCCGGGATAGCATTTTTACTTCCTGTTTTGTAAATATATGAAATACATAGGAATACTTATTATACTCTCATTTTCTCTGATTTCATGTTCTTGAGGAGATGATTCTCCGACCGATAGAGGACTTACTGAAATCTGATGAGAGTGATTTAGTCTCGAGGCCCCTGCTGATTGGACTACCATTGATTCAAATGATCTCCCACTTCCAAAGTCAGGAGATTTAGTGCTCGCTCTTAGTTCAGCGGAGGAAAAAATGAATTATCTCAATAACCTTGTGGTTCTCAGATCTGAGAGTACAAGTTCGACAACGTCATCAGCTCTTGTGAAGAGCAATATAGGATTCTTAGAACAAAATATGGCAAATTTTGATCTCATATCTGAACAGGATATATCTTTTCTTGATGAATCAAAAGGGACACTTATCCTCTTTTCATGAAGGTACAATAGTCAGACTCCACGCGCATTTTATCTCCAGACAGCACAAAACTGTGGAGACAAGAATTTCTTCTTAACACTCTCACTAGCGCAAGAGCTCGAAAGTTATTCTCCATATGAATATATTTTAAAAACACTCAGTTGTAAGTAAAAAACTTTTGGAGATTATAGAGCATATTATATAATACTTCTCGCTACAATATGGTGCCATGGCAGAGCGGTCATGCAGGGGCCTGCAAAGCCCTGTAGCCCGGTTCGACTCCGGGTGGTACCTCCAATGTTAAGAACACATAAAAATCCCTATTTTAAGGGATTTTTATGATTTTAGAAGAATAAGGTTATTAACTTATATACATAGTATATACGAACATGTCTCACTTACGATACATATATAACTAATTATCATATTTTAATGCCTTCGAATAAGCAATATACATTTATATGTCTCATTTTATATGAAATATGATACATATAATTGTATTAATTAAAAAATAGTATATAATTATCTTAATGCGTATTACTAATATAAGAAGATGACTAACTTTGATAAGAATAAACCTTATAACGATTTACCATTATTACCCTGAAATTTTGAATATGATCAAAAGATTTTTCTAAAACTTGCTATAAAAGCGAGTGAGGAAGTATGAAAGTTAAATGGATTAATAAAATTGATTCCAAATTTCGAGATTCTTATTTCTCCATTTCTGGTAAAAGAATCTGTTAAATCTAATGAAATAGAAAATATAAACACTACAACGATTAAGGTTTTGCAGCAAGATGCAATTAATACAAAAAATATTTCATGACCAGAAAAAGAAGTCTTATCATATCGCGATTCAATGTTAGCGTGATATAGATTATTGAGAGAACAAAAAGGAATCTGATATAATCTATTGATGTTATTACAGTCAAATATAGAACATAGTAAGTCATGAGTGAGAAAAACATCAGGAACAGTGATTTCTAATAGTTTAGGAGAAGTGTTATATACTCCTCCTAGTTGAGAAGAAAACATTAATAAACTATTAACTAACTTAGAAAAATTTATTAATAATTTTGATGATGATATAGATGCTTTTATTAAGATGCCAATAATACATTATCAATTTGAAGCGATTCATCCATTTTTAGATGGTAATTGAAGAACATGAAGAATTTTAAATATACTACATTTAGTCCTTGCGGGTAAATTAGATTATCCTATATTATTTTTAAGTGAATATATTAATAGAACAAAAACTGATTATTATAGATTATTAAATAAAACTACCGAAACATGAGATTACACTGACTTTACTATTTATTTATTTAAATGAATAATTCTACAGGCTAAAAATACATCAAAAAGAATCATTCAGATAAAAGAGTTAATTATTAAAGTTGAAAATGAAATAAGAGATTTAAACATAGATTATCATAAAATCACAACAATCTTATTTTCTAAACCATATCAGACTTTATCGAGTTTTGAACGAGAAATATGAGTATCTAGAGCAACAGCTAATAGGTATATAGATAAGCTAGAAAAAAAATGAGTAATTAGCTCTGTAAAAGTATGAAAAAATAAATTAATATATATAAGTGAATTTATAGATCTTATAAGTTAATAGATTATATTTTTATCACATCAAATCCTTCAGCAACAAACTCTTTTCCTCTTGTAATAGATATTCCCACTTCCCACTTTCGATATTGAGTTTCAGACTTCCAATACGCACTCTACTGAGCTCTAATACCTTTAGAGGAGTCCCAAACTTGGGGTCTTTCATGGCACCAAAGAGACGACGGATGTGCTTATTTTTTCCTTCGTCGATTTGTACTCTGAGTTTTGTTTTTGCTCAACCCCCTCCTATCTTTTCTACGATGAGTGCTTTGAGGATACCAATAGGAGTCTCGATTCCTCGAAGAGCTGAAGCAATGTGTTCATCTGTAACATGACCTCTCACCCATATCTCGTATATCTTGATGCAGCCTCCTGGTCTAGTGAGAGCGTTGCCTATTTTCCCATCTCTGGTAAATAGTAAGAGTCCCTTCGATTCTAGATCAAGCCTTCCAATAGGCATCCACCCATCATCAAAAGCCCAGTCTGGCAATAGATCATAGACTGTTTTGCGTCCTCGTTCGTCTGACCTGGTAACTATATAGCCTTTTGGTTTATTGAGCGCTATGAGATTGTTTGAAGGAGATGTTGTATTCATAGTTTTACTCTGTAGATTCCTAAAAGATGGTACTAAGGACTTTTTTTATTGCAGTCGTCATTGTGAAGTTATGATGAAAGGAACCATGATTTAGAAAGTGTGATATTTCAGCAAGACTCAGGGGGTTATTCATGATATGGGTATGACTACTCGGGATGACAATATGATCAGCCATTTTAGTTATCTTTGTATTTTCAATAGATACTTTACCGTCATCTCTCCCTATAACAAAGTATGAGTAGAGAGGATTAAAAGATATAGAACCTGCAATGATTCAAACTGAAAAATTCGCAGAAGGTAATTGGTTTGGTATACTATCTTTATCTGTTTTAAGCGTATTACCTGCCTGACCATTGATCCATTCAAACCACTGGTAGTCACCAAATGTATCGACAATCTCGGAACCCTTGCTTGGAGGGGCTAACATAATAACATGACCAAGCTTCTCAGGATCTTGTTTTGTAAGTGCTTGTCTGATAAGAATCCCTCCTAAGGAATGAGTTACAATGTTAATACGATTGGTATTACCACAAGCCACAACAATATCATCCCAAACTTTATCAGCAAGAGACTCTATGGTATCCTTTGTTGAGGGATAGGAAATACGTATGGTTTTATAGCCTTCTCATTTTAGATATGCAGCAGTGAGGGTAAATGATGCTGGACCACGTCCAAGTCAGTGAACAAGAGCGACACACTCTGTTGCTTCAGGAGGATTCTTGATGCTACTGAGCCATAAATACACAGCTCAAAAACAAATTCATAATCAGAAAAATATAACTATGATATAGCGAATAATTTTTTTAGTAGAAGGCATGATATTATGTTTAGCTTATTATTAACTTAACTAAATTTATGATTTCTCAAAAATAAAAAAATAGTAGATATTTTTTCACATATCGTATAATCATGGTATGAATACTTTTCTTTGATATATTTGTCTTGCGATCTATCTAGTCTTAGATTCGCTTTTCCCAATATTTTCGTATTTTGCGCTCCAGACTATGCCGACTCTGTGGCTTTTTGTAACAGCTGTATTTATTTCTATGTGTTGCGGAATAGTAATTATGCTGCAAGATAAAATCTATATTCAGTATAGGAAAAGAGAAATTTTACTTCCTACATTTCTCTCAGCAGTATTTCTATGAGCTGCTGGTCTGCTCTATTTTTTTGGAATAAAGTATTCGTCTCCCTCGATTGCCTCCATCTTGCTTCTCTTGCAAACGTTTTTTGCTTTCATTGTCTTTAATATCTTCTGAAAAGAAGACTATCATATAAAGCAGCTTATCTGAGCGGGGCTTATGTTTATATGATGAGTTATAATACTCTATGATTGATCAGGCTTTGTAAGTTTTTGAGCATTAATCATGGTATTTGCAGGGATATTATTCACAATTTGAAATTATTTCACGAAAAAGGCGAGTCATAAATGAGCAAGCCCATTCTTTCTTCTCCTGAATAGGAATATACTCATGGTATGCATCACTACAGTACTGGCTCTTACTTTTGTGTGACCACTAGACTTTTCTCTCGTTGAGCTCAACATAACGTGGATATTTTTTATTGGTTTTTTAGTTCTATTTATTTGAAAGGCTCTTTGGATACAAGCTCTAGCGAATCTTAACTCTTTTGTTGCGATATCAACACTTCCTATTATACCACTGCTTGTTATGATATTTTCTTATTTTATTTTGCAAGAGATTCCATCCGGCAGGGAAGTACTATGATTTATTCCTATCGGACTTGGGACTATTCTGCTTACGAGTAAAAAGTAGATTTATTTCCAAACTTTAAGTTTCTCAAAGAGACCTTGGTCTACTCCTTTGCTTTTCGCGAGAAGCTTCTGAGTTTCTTTTCGGTATTTTGTAAAGTTTCCACTCGTTTCGTCTATGACTTTTTCAAGTGTATATTCATTAAACCTGATAAGTGTTTCTAGTTTTTTGTCATTATCATTTTTAAAATTGCTTAACTGTACACTATAATCCTCGCGAATAGTTCTGAGAAGTTCCTTTTGATTGTTGTAGAGCTCTGATTTGAGATCAACAATTTGTCTATCAAGCTTTTTAAGTTTATGAGATTGTATCGAGTTCACTCAGCTATATGCAAGATAGACTACTACTGCGTAGAGAACAATAAAAAATGAACTAAACATAATGATAGGAGCCTCTATAACTATAGCTCAAAATATATTGATTATCTGAAAATCTCTCAGGAGTTCGAGATTTACTGCCATGAGTGCGAGATACGCAATAATTGGGAGTAGGAGTATGAGTTTCATATGAACTAATTAAGAAATATAAATCTAGTATAAAGACTCTTGTTTTCACAGCAACTCTATTTTTGATTGCTTCTTTTATTTCAGCCGTATACTATAAGCATATAATAACACAAATTATCTAAACATGCCAAAAAAACCAGAGAGAATACTTTGAAAATTCCAGTGCAAAAAATGAGATTTTGGTTTTATTATTCCAGATGACAGAGCTAATTGGGGTTGAGATTTTTTTGTGCATAAGAAGAACTTTTATGGAGCGATCGATGGACAAAGAGTTGCAGCTGATGTGCTTGAGAGAGATAGTGGGAGTAAGCCTGAAGCAAAAATTACAGAATTATTTTCCCTCAGACAAGAGAGTACTAGAAAATACGAAGTCTTAAAAACTATCGAGTGAGTATTTAGCTGATGAAATGGAGATTTTGGTTTTGTAGATGTAGCGTGAGAAGAAGAGGGGTATTTTTGCTACTGACTTAAGAAAAATGGAGCAAAGGATGGAGATAGGGTCAAAGCAAATATCAAAAAATATAATGGTAAAGACGAAGCAGTTATTATAGATATATTAGACAGTGATAGCGAGGTAGTCAAAGGAAAATACTCAGATAATGATAAGTTTGGTTTTGTGAAACCAGAAGCAAAGGGAGATGATATATTCATAGCTGGATCAAGAAAAGCAGAAGCGAAAGATGGAGACAGGGTAGAAGTAAAAATTATCAAAAAATGATGAAGACGTCCAGAGTGAGTAATAGTTAAGGTACTTTAGATATTAGTTTATACTCATCTTTGCAATCATTGAGTCGACGGGAGCATAATTATCTGAGAGTATTTTAGTATCTTTTGGAATATCTAAATATATTCTCTTTGAGAGGTACTGTGCGTGAAGGGGGTTTGATATTGTATTTGGAACGTTTTTAGGATTTTTTACCGCAACAAGCATGATATTTTGTGTTTGATCTGGACTCATAGTCCGGGTAGGGAGAATAAACACATTTGGAAAGACTCGTTTATATGTGAGATACTCACTTTCAAGAAACGCAGCTTTATCTCCCTTGAGATTTCAAATAACATTGAGTATGACAACCCCATTTTCAGTGAGGAGATCGTATTTCTTTTGAGCTACTTCTAGAGTTGTGAGCTGGTAGGGGATAGAATAATATGATCCAAACGCATCTCACAGGATAGCATCATATTTTTTAGGAGTATTATTGAGGTATACTCGAGCATCTTGATGGTATATATTCAGTCTTGGATCTTTCTCGAGACGAAAAAATCTTTCTGCGAGCTTTGTGAGGTCCTTATCAATTTCTACTACATCAAGGTTTTTTTGAGGATAGTTTTCTAGAAAACTCTTTGGAAAACTATATGCAGCTCCTCAAAGCATGAGCATATCTTTACTCTCGGCTACAAGTGAATCAAAAAGATGATAGTATTTTGTATATTCATATACGAGTTCAGAGGAGTCTAGGTTCATCCCAGCATGGGTAACATTATCTATATAGAGATCGCGAATACTCTGATTTTCTCTTTCAGCAATAGTTACATGTGAGTAAGGAGTATCAAAGATATACCTTCACGCGAGTTTATTATCCTCTGTAATTTGGAGATGTCATAGATAGCAAATTAGGAATCCAAAAAATAGAAATATCTGCAGAAAGATATATTTTTTAGGATTACATAAAAGCGAAAATCAGAGACAAGTAACTCATAGGAGTATGAGGAGCAGAGAAACTCCAAAAAATGGAATGAGGAAAAAACCAGCTGCGAGAGTTCATATAATGCTCCCAATTGTCCCAATACTTGAGATTTTTCCTACAACTCTTCCTGTTGACTCTAAATCAGTCATTCGAATCTTTGTGACGATGGGGGAAAGGATTCCGAGCAGTACGCTCGTAGGAGCAAAGAGTATGAGAGCAATAATTATAGAGGAAATACGAATATCACTTACTTGAAAGCTTATATACCTGAGGACTTCATGCTGTCATATGATGAGCAAGAAAATACTTCCTGAACACAGAAGAAAAATGAGAGAAACAGTTTCGAGATCTGATCTTTTATCAGCGAGTTTTCATCCATAGTAATACCCAAGACTCAGAGCTCAAAGGATAACAGCTATAAGACTCGTCCATATATATATAGATGTTCCGATATATGGTCCAACGATGCGTGATCAGAGTATTTCAAATATCATAACCAAAGCTCCAGAAGCAAAGGCAATTATTTCTGGACGATAGAAGAGAATATGTTTCATAAACTATCTACTTCGAACTTTTCCAATGAGTCTGAGAACTTCTATATAAAGCCATACGAGCGTTATAAGGAGTCCAAAACTAGCATACCACTCCATCCACTTTGGAGCCTTTGCAGCAACACCATGTTCCATAACATCAAAATCAAGCAGGAGATTAAAAGAAGCTATTCCAACGATGAAGACACTTACCCCTATCCCTATTGGTCCGTTTGAATGAAGGAAAGGAACCTCATAAAATCATGTAAGTGAACCAATGATAGATACGACATACAGGAGCATAATCGCTCAGGTAGCAGCCATTACTCATGAACGGAATTTCTGAGTAACCTGTATCATTCCTGTTCTATACATTATGAGCATTACGGCAAATAGGGCAAAGGTTGCTGAGGCTGCTTGAATGATTATTCCTGGGTATTGAGCTTCATAGACTGCTGAGAATACGGCAATAACTATTCACTCACATATAGCAAAAAGAGGAGCAAGATATGGAGCAGTTTCTTTTTTAAAGATGATTACGAGAGAAAAGAGGAATGTTCCAATAATAATAGGGAGAAGATATGGAGCAAATAAACCAACATAATTCCATGACACAAGTGTAGAAAGGAGTGTTATACCAATAAGGAGTATTGATTTATTTATAGTTCCATTAAGAGTCATAGTATTTTCTCCTCACAGGGCAGGAGAAAATGAGTCCTCGTTCATTGCTGGGTTAGCCATGGTAAATATTTAATGAATAATAGCTGCATGATACCTGTTATTCTTATATTTTCAAAGTTTTTTCTCTCTAGCGATTCTGTATACTTCAAAGAAAGCATATAGTGAATATAAAGAAGTATAACTATTTGAACAAGAGATGTGTATAGTGAAAAGAGCAGAGAGTGTCTTGCGTTCTATGACAAAAAATGCTACAATAAAACCGTAATGTTATTACATCTCAAAACATGAAAAATAATACTATTAGTTATGAAATAAGAGAACAAAAACTCTTGTGCCGTGTACATGTTGTACCCTCTATGATCGGAAAAGATATTCGATTTCAGCTTATTCAGTATGTACGAGTTCATGATTCTAGACCAGTCAACAGAAAAAAAACTGTATATAAAAAGGAAATCGTCATAGATGATATCGAACAGTATTTTGAAGTAGATCTCTCTAAAATCTGAGCATATAGTTATGAAGGAAAAAAAATTGATATAGATATTCTCGCAGAAGCAAAGATAGATGATGGTATATTTTTTGATACGAGAATATCAGAAGAAATCCAGTATGAACTTGGTACAAAACCCCGAGTTTTGATAGATTCAAAATCATTGATACAGCCAAAAGATGTTTTTAATTTTATAAAGAATTTCAAAGCAGTACCATATGACGCTCGCATAAAACTTGTAGGATTGATGATTATTGCTTGAATCATTATTATAGTTAATACACTTATTGGAGTGCATGACCAAATGGTCTGAGAGGCACAAACTTTTCTGTATTCTCATTATGATAGTGATGGAGATAGTTCTTCTCCTCTTGGGAAATCTCTTGCTTGAAGTGGAGCTACTTGAGCTCTTGTGTGGATGATGATTCGAACGCAGTTAAGGAGATATATGAAGTTTTTCTTTCAGAAATGAATTATTCTGAGAGAAAAAGCTCAAAAATTTAAGATGCATGAAATTATTGGAGGGAAATCCCGGGTAGATCTACATGATGTTCAACTCAGGGTAGTAGCCTGCAATATAGAATGTGGACAATATACTCGTGGAAGTGGTACAAAAAAGAGAACTGTAAGCTTCAAGGAACCAATACAAGGAGTACTCCTTCACGATACAAAGGTAGACTTTATTCCTAAAAACACTGATATTTCGCAGTACTTTTTATGAGAACTCTCATTTCTAGAAATGTATAGAGTACTGTATCCTGAGCAAAAAGTATCACTATGACATGGAATCTGATTTCATTGGGAAGTGCAACTGATTCATAAAGAGTATGTTGATCAGGAACTTACGTGAGACCCAAAACTCTTCCCGAGAGAATATTTTTTAGAAGCATAAGATGGATGAAATTCATGACTATCTTTGAGTTCTTGATAGCGATTTTTCTCCCTATAAATATGTAGTGTTTATAGGTGAGAGTGGTAGTGGGAAAACAACGTATATTCAAGAAATATTTTCAAAAAATCCAAAACTAAGAGACTCGTTTGAACTTATCGACGAGCATACAACTCTAAAAGATTTCTTCAAAGATCTGAGAAAACTCTGTAGTAAAAAAAAGTTTTTTATAGCCTCTCATGTATCTCCGTATCTATACTTTTCTCTTAAGATATTTGGAAAAGTATGTTTGTGTATTACAGATAAAGATAGATCAAAAATAGAAAAGTACCTGAGAGATAAGCAGTTCGTTTTTTCTCCTGAAATAATAAAAAAGTACACAGAAGATTATGGATCAACTTATACCGACATTGATATTATTCTTGAGCATTACGAAGGAAATAATTTTGACGAGGCATTTCATTACTTTCAAAAAACATCACGCTTAGAGAGGAAATAAAAAATATTTTTATTTGACTGTATATATAAACAGTATATACTCTAAATATATATTTTTTAATCATTTTCTTATGCTCACAGAAAAGCAGCAACATGTTCTCGATGTCATTACTGACTTCACGAGTAGGTATGGAAAATCTCCTACTATTGAGGAACTCAAGAACCTCCTGCATCAAAAATCAAAAAGGTGAGTAACACAATATCTCGAGGTACTTGAAAAGAAATGATTTATCAGTAGAGGGGAATGATACAGAGGGATCAGGCTCGGAAATAGTATTGGTATGCAAACAACTATGAACATCCCAATTCTTGGTTACGCGAACGCTGGAACTCCACTGGCAGTAGCTGAGTCAAATGATTATGGGACGCTCCCTATATCTAAGAATATTCTTTCTTGAGACCCTGAGAAATATTTTGTTTTGAGAGTTTCAGGGACAAGTATGAACGAGCACCAGGTCAATGGAAAGACTCTGGATAATGGAAGTTATGTCCTCATCAAAAAAGACGAAGCTTCTCTCAATGAGCATGACGCATTTCTCTTCCTCGTTGATGGATGAGCGACTCTCAAGAGATATAAACAAAATCAATGACAAGTATATTTGATACCACAGTCATCGGATGAGCATCATACTCCAATCATCCTCTCTGAGCATGATGATGTGCAGTCAAATGGAAAGGTTGTTGATGTATTCACATTTTAATATTTACAGATATTCAAAGCTCCCTATACTTCAAGGGAGTTTTTATTTTTTGTTAAAAATTATGAAAAAATTATTTATTTTGTCCTTATTATATGTCTTTGGTATATCTCAAGTTTCTGCGTTTAGCGATATAGAGCATAATTGGTATCGTGAATCAGTCCTTGAACTCAAGAATCAATGAGTTATAAATGGATTTGATGATGGAACCTATGCTCCAAGTGAAAACACTACAAGAGCAGAACTCCTTAAGATACTTTTGAATTCAGCAGAAGTAGAACTAAAAACAGATTGGGGAGAAAGTTGTTTCTCTGACGTATCGACAGATATATGGTATGCAAAATATATCTGTACGGCTGAGGAACTTGGTATGGCAAAGTGATATGATGATAAAACCTTTGCTCCCCAAGGAAAACTTACGGTTCTCGAAGCACTCACTTTTGCGAGCCGAGTTTTTGATCTCAAGCTCCGCGAATCAGCTGAGTGAGAAGAGTGGTTCCAGAGATATAGGGAGTTTGCTCACGAAGAAAAAATAATTCCACAAAACTCTTATACTCTTGATACTCTCGTTACTAGGGGGCAAGTAGCGGATATTATATTCAAAGTTCAGCAATACTCACGATGAGAGGATATATCTTATGAGAGTCTCGGTTGTAGTGTGAATGATCTTAAATCGTGATCATACACTATTAATGTAAATGGTTCAAAGAGAGAGTACCTCCTGTATGTTCCATCGAGTTTTTTTAATAAAGAACTTTGACTGATAGTGGCTTTTCATGGACGAACAAATAGCAATTCTCAAGTGAGGGATTATATGGTACTGTGAGGGGGGAGCTATGGAGGAACAAAAAATCAAAAGGATTATATCGTAGCCTACCCAGCTGGAATCTGACCGGGCCCACGAAGTTGGGGAGAACCAGAAAATATAGATTTTTTCGATGTGCTTACTCGTCACATTGCAGATAATGCTTGTATTTCCAGAGATAAAGTATTCTCAGTTGGACACTCTCTTGGATCATATATGAGTAATAAAGTTACCTGTTTGAGGGGGGACGTTATCAGAGGGATGGTTGGAGTCGCAAGTGACGGATACGATTGAGATTGTACTGGTCCAGCATCAAGCCTCATCATGCACCTCCAAGACGATCATCTCGCCAGCTACATCTGAGGAAAGAGAGCCTACAGAATACGCACAGAGGTAAATAGCTGTGAGGATACCACCGAAAAAGTCACTATAGATGGAAATAGTTGTGAAAAGAAAACAAGCTGTAGTCAGGGGAATAGTGTTGTATTTTGTAACTCCTACACAACTTACCAAAATGACCCACATTCTTGGCCAAAATCAGGGGGTGATATGATCTTTGATTATCTCGATAATATTGAATCGTATTAAAAGATTGCATTTTTTAAATTTTGTATAAAATATATACTAATAGCACTTGAGTAGCTAACACCTACGATGCTAGAGGAAGAACGGAATCTAATTCTTATTAGAACCTCTCGGAGTCAAATCTTCGTTACGAAAATTGTAAATTAAGAAACAGCTTTAGGTGGCACCTTTTGTAGATATTACAAACCGAAAGCACATGATATATGTAAAAATACATTTTCATGTGCTTTTTTAATTACTAAATATATAACGAATGCATAGAACACATACCTGCAGTGAACTGACTGCAAAAAACATTGATGAAGAGGTAACTCTCACTGGTTGGGTGAGTAATCGCCGTGATCATGGAGGAATCATTTTTATTGATCTGAGAGATAGATATGGACTCACGCAAGTAGTGTTTGATCCGGAGGATGATGCAAACGCTCATAAAACAGCAGACAGTTTTCGAAGTGAATATGTTATTAAAGCCATAGGAAAGGTTCGAAGTAGGCCAGAAGGACAAGCAAATCCAAATATGGAGACAGGAGAGATAGAAATTATTACAAGTTCTGTTGAACTACTAAGTAAATCAAAGACTCCTCCCTTTGAACTTGACGAACATGCGGAGCAGGCAAATGAAGATGTGAGGCTCAAGTATCGCTATCTGGATATCCGTCGAAAGAAGATTCTTGATTATATCAAGTTTCGGTCAACTATGACAACCTATACTCGAAACTGGTTTACAGGGAAAGATTTCCTTGATGTACAAACTCCGATTCTCGCAAACTCTTCTCCAGAAGGAGCACGAGACTTTCTTGTTCCATCACGTCTTCATCCAGGAGAATTTTATGCGCTTCCTCAAGCTCCTCAGCAGTTTAAGCAGCTGCTTATGGTTGGAGGAATAGATAAGTATTTTCAAATAGCTCCATGTTTTAGAGATGAAGACCCCAGGGCAGATAGACATGCAGGAGATTTTTATCAAGTCGATTGTGAGATGAGCTTCGTAGAGCAATCTGATGTTTTTGACGTAGTAGAAGCATATTTACTAGATATAACATCTGAATTATCAGATAAAAAAATATTAACAGAATCTCCAGGGAGTGATACTATGAGAGAAGGGGGAAGGTTCTTTACTCTTACTCACAAGCAGGCAATAGAAAAATACGGATCTGATAAACCAGATCTTCGTTACGGGCTTGATCTCATAGATGTTGCTGATATTTTTGCAAAAAGTACTAATGAGATATTCTCATGAATTGCAAGTGACCTCGAAACAAACAGAATCAAGGCGCTTAGAGTACCAAACGGAGACAATGTGTTTTCAAAGACACAGATGAAGGGCTTTGAAGACTATGTTCGCAAATTTGGAGCAAAAGGACTTGGATATTTCCAGATGCAAGAAGAAGGCCTTAAAGGACCTCTAGGAAAATTCTTTTCAGAAGATGATCTCAAAGATATTGTTGAGAGAACAGGACTCGAGGTAGGAGATGTTGTATTTTTTGGAGCCGGGGAGAGAGATCTTGTTTGCAGCTATATGGGAAGATTCCGAAACCATTTAGCAGGGCTTATGAAACTTGCAGATAGCTCAGAAATATCATTTTGTTGGATCACAGATTTTCCAATATTTGAGCGAGATGAGGTTACCGGAAAGATAGACTTTGAACATAATCCATTTTCAATGCCTCAGGGATGACCATCTGATTTTAATAAGTCTGGAGATGAACTCCTGGATGTTGTCTGATATCAATATGATCTCTCATGTAATGGATATGAAATTCTCTCAGGAGCAATTAGAAATCATGATATAGAGTCGCTCGTAAAAGCCTTTGAAAAGGTAGGAAGGTCAGCAGACGAGGTAAAAGAAAAGTTTGGAGCAGTATATGAAGCATTCCAGTACGGAGTTCCACCACATGGAGGATTTGCAATTGGAATAGACAGACTCATGATGATCTATCTCGATGAAGAAAATATCCGTGATATCTACGCGTTCCCAAAATCTGGAAAGGCCCGAGACGAGATGATGAATTCTCCTATCAGAGTAGAGGACGAGCAATTAGAAGAACTTCAGTTAGAAGTAAAAGAAACAGAGTAATAAGAAAAAAACTTTTCAGGATTTCTTACTTTATATTTCTCGTTTTACGTATTGAACGTAAAAGAGGATTTCTTTGTTAGGTGATCTAACAATAAATGCTTTTTCTCATTTGTTATTAGCTCATATTGTGACAAGACTACCATCAGGAAAAATATTTCAAGTACTTTCAATATGTTGTTTTATTATCCAGGATATTTCTGCTGTTTTATAAGATTTCTCAAAATTTTCCTTGAGCAGGTCAAAGTTTTCAGAGTTTTCTGATTCAAAGATATCAGACCTTGTATTGATGACTCAGTCACTTACTCACTTCAATAATTCTTGTAATTTGCGTTGAGATGGAGTTTCTCTATTTTTATTTAAAGAAGGAAGGCTTGCCGTGTTTTCTATACTTTTACTAGGAGCCTCTTCTTTAGGTCCATAAAATACTTCTATTCACATACGATATTTTATTATTTTATACGAGGTCTCAATTCAAAGTCATAGATTCAGGGGAGTAAATTTCTGGAGACTCAAGTGTCTCCACTCGTGGGGCAGCTGCTTCATTTTCCTCTATTCAGAGATAACTATAATTCTTAGGAGTTTCAGTAAAGTCATTTTTAGTAGCTTCACAAGGAAACTCAGCGTGGTGCTCATTGTTTTCATGCATCTTTCAAGGATCTTCAAAAAGAATTTCAGACTCTACTATATGAATAGAATCTACCTCTTCTGGGCCATCAAAACTAAGCATAAGGTTTTCTAATTTGCCGTGACATTCAGCAGTAACATCACTAACTGTTTTTGCTTCAGAAGCTTCAGGTCATGATCTAAAGATACTTGGAAATCACATAGGTAAATATAAAAGGAATTATTTACTTTATTGTAGCATATATTTTATTGGGAGGCAAAAAATGAGAAATTTATGATGAAAGTCAGTTTAATACTTGTAAAAACTGTTTTTGATGAGCTCATTTAATAATATACGTTATTGAATCTGGACCTTTCTCTCTACTTCTTTTCATTTCATACATAACTTCTTTATATCATTTAGCATCTACTGCGCTATAAGCTTCAGTTAGGTTCTGAAACATAGTTTTACTCAGTCTTGCTATTTGAATGTCAGGAGAGATATCTTTAAGCGTACTAAGCTGCTTTATAAAGTCTCAACATGCTTGTTTTAAATCTTCAGGGTTTCCATTAGTGAGTGCAGTTTCAAGTTTTGCGTGTGCTTTTTCAAGTACTTCTCATGTTTTTGCTGATTCAAGCTTAAGCTTTTTTGCTGTTGTTACTTCCTGTGAAAAATCAGCATCGATTTTCTTTACTGCATCACGAAATTCTGCAATATTTCAAGCTGTAATATTGAGAGCACTGTTCTCAATGAATTTGTCAGGAATTCTTTTTCCAAAAATTTTCCCTATATTTCAAACATCAATAGCAATATCTGAATCTGGAGAGTCTGGGAGAAGTCATACGAGTTTATCAAGATCATCTAGATATCACTCTAAATGATTTGTGTGATTTTTTGTTATGTCTGGATCAACTCAAACAATATTTCTGAGAGGTTGTTTTTGTGTAGCAGCAGATACTTGAGATGCTATATCTCAAGTATTTTCTATAGCTTTGCCTCATCAGAGTTTCTTCTGTGTTTGGGTAAAGAAATCCGTTAATTGATCGATCTGCGCTGTTCATAGCTCTACCCAATAGCCTCATTTTTTATCATCGCTATCCCATCACTTTGTTGGACTCTTAAGTCCTAATTTTTCTGCTAATTTTTCTGATCTTTCAATAAAATCAACGCTGATTTTATCAAAATTTGCGTCTACATCCCTGAAAATTGCTATGTCATGAGGGTTCATGTTTACTATTGCAGTCTCGAGCTCATCTATATTTTTAGAGTTAAATATAGAAGCTATACTTGGAGATTCTGTACTAACTTTCATAGCTCGACTTGATTGGAGACCTGAAACGATTTCAGCGTCTATTTCTCACCCCTTTTTAGCTAAAGCTCAAATATTGTCTGGATTTTCAACCTGTCAACCACTTCTTTCCCAAGCTTTTCTATTCGTTTCTACTCCAAAAAATTCTGTATAATCCTTTTGACCAGTTTTGTCGTTGAAGGTTCTGTATCAGAGATTTTCCATAATTGTATGAAACTCTTGAGGAACAGGTTTTCCTGCTCTGGACCTTCCAACCATAGTTGCGACAAGTTCAGATGCCTTTTCATCTGCATTTATACCATCTCTAAAATTTACATCATAACGTTTTAGGAACTCTGGACTAAAGAGATTAGCAATATTTTCTGGATCACGAAGATGGTAGTTTTCTAGCATTGTCCCTATATGTCCGATAGATCATGCAGGGAGGTCAGATATGCGGATATGTGCGACCTCATGCGCAAGAAACTCCCTTCTTCTCTCACTTACCAGGAGCTTCATTTTATCCCCCTTTGAATTATCAGTATAGAAATCTATGAAGCCTTGGGGATTTCCAGCATCTTTAAGTTGCTGTATTTCTTCTGGGTTTAATTTCTCCTGATTATTAAATTTTGTGATCATATTATCTGTCATGCCGAATTGTTTGAGTTCGTTTGCTTCGGAGATGTTTATTTTTGGCCTATTAAGTTCTTCTAAGTTTATATGGAGCATTCATGTATCGTCAACAAATCAAAGTTCTCACTTTTCTACTCAAGGAATTTTCTCAAAAGCTTCGGATGTTTCATAGGATGTACGCCTTGCCCTCACTCCATCAGCTCATTTCTCTATACTTTGTTCTCCAAAACCTAGTACTTGCTTCAGTACAGATTTTATTTTTTCTCATCATGGTATAGTAGATGCAAATTTATCTATCATTCATGGTATACTAGCAGAATCAAGGTTTTTAATCCCTTTTACTGCTTTAGCGATTTTTCATGATTTTACAAGTGCTTGGATTCATAGTGCGCTAAGAACTAATCATGCTCCAAATCATAGACCAGCTAGTATGTTATCAGTAGTTCATTTTTCAATATTAAAATCTTTACCAACAAGATTCACCTTTTTTAATC
Source organism: uncultured Candidatus Altimarinota bacterium (assembly GCA_938015455.1). Taxonomy (GTDB): domain Bacteria; phylum Patescibacteriota; class Gracilibacteria; order BD1-5; family UBA6164; genus JAACSU01. Next base: position 4,942 of record CALLPL010000013.1, on the reverse strand, counting down.
CATCAAGCGTTGTATCACTACTTGAAAAAGCATCAATAGCATTGATAGTTAGGGAGGGTATTGCTCCTATATAAGGGACACATTGCACTCATACTGCGCACATATAGTACATCATGGCTTCAGCCTCTATTTTTTTATCAACCTCACTCAGAAACGAAACGTCAACATCATTGTCTGCTCGCCTAGAATGCTCTTCTAACTGAAAATCAAGCTCTGAAGTATATAGCCCATCTAAATCTGAGCTTTCAGTAACATCACCGTCGAGAAGAGCTTCAAGCATGAGCATTCTGTGGTTATCGGCTCGTTTAAGGAGTGTGTTGTATTCTACTTGAATTTTATGATCAATATCTGATTCAACTCATCTATGGGGCTCCCATTTATCTGTGGCTTTTTTCATTAGAGATACCTCAAGTGCGCTTCTTCATTCTGGAGAACTTGTCTCAAGCAATACTTGAACAGATGGGATAAGATAGTTTCTTGTTTCATTAAATACCTCTTGTATATTCGTATTAAGTATATGACGCATTTCAAAAATACCCAAGTGATCGTTATCTCTTTGTGAAGTGAGTAAAGAAGAATAGATATTCTGAAAATCTTCGTTAATACAAACTCACATTTGTTCTATGATTGCCCGATAATCCTCTTGAGAAATATTTGATCATGCAGGAAGTTTTACGTTATCCGTAATATATCAAGTGAGGTCTCATATAGCTTTTTCGACAGATAAGTTCGCTCATCCTTCATTGAGCTTTGCGAGTTCTTGAGAAAGATCATCAGGAACTTCTACATCAAGCATATCTTGAATTTGAAGTTTTTCTAAGAGATCTGCTTCTGCCATACCAGTTATATCCCAACCCATTTCTTTTTGGAGATTTACTATTGCCATAGAGAGGTCCTTATCAAATGGGCCTGGAGTTCACAGAAGTTTTTCTCTGATTTGTGAAATCTGAGTTGCATCTTGATTCTCAAGAGATGCAGCAAATAGGTCAGTCATGACGAAATCATCAAGACTGGAACATGTATTATTTGATAGTTCTACAGTATCTCTCTGCATAGCTTCAGCAAAAGCTATCTTTTCTTCAGCAGAAAGTTTTCCATCTATTTGAAATAATGGAACTGAAGATTCTTGATCAGGGTTATGTGACATAGTTTCACTCATACTATAATTATCTCATATTTCCCTGTATTTATCAAGTATTGACCTGCTTTACAAAGTTTTTTTTTTCGATAAACTCAAGCTGTATCATTTCAACCTAAAATTATGCTCAGACAATTACGGATAAAGGGGATAACCTGGATAGATGGGGTAAATCTGAGACAGTCAGAGATAGAAGAAATTCTGGAGCCTTTTGATGTGCATGAACTTGATATTGAGGCTGTACTGGAAGCAAATCAAAGAGCAAGAATTGATAGTTATGAAAAGTATATATTTCTCACACTTCACTTCCCAAAATACAATCAGAATAAAAAAATATATGAACTCAACGAGTTTCATATATTTTTAGGAAAGAATTTTCTCATTACCCTGAGGGATTTTCCTGGAAAACATATAGACGAAATTTATGAAAAATATGAGAAGAAGGGAGACGATGATGAATACGATATAGATGCTTCATCTGGACTCATACTCTATGAACTTATCCAAGAAATGCTTGAAAAGATGTTCCGTGTGAGCATGAATGTGAGAAAAGATATTTCAGCAATAGAGAAGAAGGTTTTTGAAAAATCTACAGCTCCTCTCGTGCGGGATATACTGATAAAAAAGAGAAATATTATTACGCTCAAACATATGTTCCAGCCGCAAATGTCAGTACTCGTTGGGCTAGAGAATCATATGAAGAAGCTTTTTGATGACGAAATAGAAGCCTATTATGAGGATCTTGAAGATAAGCTTCAACGAATTATTACTGATATCCTCGTACTTGAGGAACAGATTGAGTCAGTGGAGGATGCCTTTAAATCAATGATTGATATTCAAACAAATAGTATCATAAAATTCCTCACTATATTCTCAGCGTTTATGCTCCCTCTTACGCTTATAACAAGTTTCTACGGGATGAACATTAAACTCCCATTTCAAGAAAAGCCATTTTTTGCCTACGCAGCCATGTGATTGAGTATTTCGCTCCTTGCAGTAGTGTTTTTATACTTTCAGAGAAAGAGAAAGATATAGTCTTGCTTTTTAGAAAAAGCCTCTATAATCACATTACTTTATTTTTCATGATTATTCTTGCGTGTCTCTCGATCTTAGAGAGGAACCCTAGAGCGATGCCGTGGGTGTGGGAATTATGAAATGATGTTATGTTTTTAAACTATGCTTGCAAAAATAACGGTTATTTGACGTCCAAATGTGGGAAAATCGAGTTTTTTTAATATGTATACAGGTCATAAGATAGCCATCGTTGCAGACGAGGCAGGGACAACACGTGACATATCTGAGTTTGAATTCACGGATGAAAAGAACGACTTAACGTATATCTTGGCTGACTCTGGAGGGCTTGATTTTGGGAGTAGTGATGATGAGGTAGCTGTGGATATCATTGGGAGGACTGAGAGAGCAATCGCTGAGAGTGATTTACTCATATGGCTTCTGGAATATGATAGAATGACAGAGCAAGACGATCAGATATACAAGGAGCTGCGTAAGCACAGTGATATCCCATTTATTATTGCAGCGAATAAGGCAGATAATGAGGATCAGGTGATGCAGTCGTATTCTCTTGCGGGAAAATGAGAGAAAGATTTCTTTCCAGTGTCATCATCACATAACGCAGGCATTGCAGAAGTTCGAAGATATATATCAAAGTTTCTCAAAGAAAAATGACTCAATTATAAAAAAGAGCAGGAGGATGAGACTCTAAAAATAGCTTTTGTATGAAGACCAAACGTTGGAAAGTCCTCTATTGTAAACACAATAGTAGGGAGCGACCGAGTTATGGTAAAAGACATGTCTGGAACGACGCGTGACGCTATTGATACAAAGTTTACTTTTTGAGATCAGGACTTCACACTGATAGATACAGCAGGTATTAGAAGACTTTCAAGGGTCGGAACTCGAAATATAGAAAACTGGTCAATCATGAGATCAGAGAGAGCTCTTAAAAGAGCAGATGTTATAGCCGTTATTATTGACGGTTTTGAAGGAATAGTGCAGCAAGATCTTTCACTTATTTCAAAGACCATTGAAGAGAAAAAGGGATGTATTATCGTTGTTAATAAATGGGATAAAGTTCTTGATAAAACTCTCTCTCAAGTCTGATCGAATGTAAAAGAAGATGTAGCAGAGCAGCAAAAGAGTAACATGATGTCAAAGTATCTTGATTATCTCAAGGAAAAAATAGAGTTCCTCCCATGGGTTTCAGTTATATTTACCTCAGCCACAGAAAAAAAACGTCTTGATAAGATACTGGAGGCAGCAATAGGAATATCAGATGAGAGGAAAAAACGAGTAAAGACAGCTATATTTAATGAGTTTTTAGAGCAGTTGGTATATAAACATCCACCAACAGGGAATAAAAAATCTCATAGTCCTAAAATATATTATGGGTCGCAAGTAGATAGTTGCCCTCCAAAATTTCTCATTTCGGTAAATAATCCAAACCATTTTCATTTTTCATACAAGAGATATATGGAGAATAAGATCAGGGATAACTTTTGATTTGAAGGGACTCCAATAGATATCGAGTATAGCTGAAGAGGAAAGTACAAAGATGTAAGGAAATAATTAAAAAGTGAGCCCATAGGCTCGCTTTTTAATTATTTTTAATTATGATACATTTATTCCTATCTCTTTTCTTTTTTATCATGAAATTTCTTACACCAAGCAAGAAGTATCTTTTTGCTATAATTGCTTTGCTTGCATGTATCATTCTATGAGCTGTTGCAATAAACGCGCAATATATATATGAGGAATACCAAGTTAAGAAATTAGAAAAACAAATCGATGAGGTATATGCTGCAGCGAAGGTATCTCCAATAGACAGAAAAAACTGTGAGATACTTCTTTCTGTGGATAGAAAGATTTTGACTCAGGTAAAGCCAGAGGTAAAAATAAACGAAAAAGGAATCCCATATACGATACCATGACAAAAGAGAAAAATTATCTCGCAAGCGATAGATAGATGTGATGGGAAATATAATATTGGAAAAGCAAGTCTAGAATATAATTTTTGTAGTAAAGTCATTGTTTGAAGAAAAAAGGACTTTCAAAGTGAATATATTATTCTTGATGACTTCGCTGAGCTTCAAAACCGATGTAGCCTAAAATATCTTACCGTAAGCTTTTCAGCAGAAACATTCTTTGACGTTGAGTATGACTTCAAATCGCATATCCATATAGAATTTGGTCTCCCATTTTACGAGGATACGGGTGATAGAGAGTCAGAAGAATTTCTTGCAAACAGAATCGCAGCAAAACAGCGTCTCATAGATATACTGAGTATTTCTCCAGATGTGACTTTGGATATAGATGATATAATTCTCTATCCAAAGAAAGCTATAATATACATGGATTTAAAACCAGAGACAGAATATACTCTCACAATGAAAGAGTACGAGTCGAGAATAGAGTGAGAAAAAATAGAGGTTGATCCCTTTGTATTTATCACTCCAGAAAATAAATATTTTGGACTCAGGACCGAAGATAAAGTTTCTTTACACCAAGACACTCGCGCTCCAAGCATGGAGCTTGTATCGTATGATTCTGGAAAAACTTGAGCGAGTGTGCGCATATGCAGGATCAGTAATGAACAGTACGCAAAGATAGAGGTTTTCAGAGAATCAGCCGCGAGTAATCCAGCGAAGAATAGTTTCTTTAAAAATGGGATTGATGCCATTGACACTATCGATTGTAAGACTAAGTCTGTGGTATTTACGGAAGAGGATAAAATTTCAGATGCCTTCTATCGTAAGAGCTTTGATTTTAAGCAGGAGTTAGGTTATA
>CALLPL010000012.1 GCA_938015455.1 uncultured Candidatus Altimarinota bacterium | reverse complement strand
TAGATTTTGCTGAGAGCTTGAAGACGTATTATGAGAACACTGATATTATTCAGGAGAGTAATTTTAATGATATATCTGGTATTGATATAGTGTCTAATCCAAGTTCTGCTATTGAATTAGTGAATGTATTTATTACTACTGAAACATGATGATTTGGAACTACATGAGTTCTGGCATCTTCTTCAGATCCTGAGCCATGATATTTATGAACATCAACAGGATCTTTTGTAAGTAATTGGCAGACTGATAACACATGAGTTTCGTGAGATGCCCAGGTACAACTTCCCTTATTTTATGGAGGAAGTTATAACTTTGATGTAGATTGGTGAGACGGGACAAGTGATACTATTACGACATGGAACCAAGCTGAAACACTCCATACTTATTCGACTGCATGAAATTACGATATAGTAATTGATGGGGTGTTTAATGGTTTTTGGTTTGGTTATTCTCCAAATGATGGAGGAAAGTTATTAGAACTGCAACAATGGGGGGATTTGAAGATTGCTAATATCTGACTACAATTTTGATCTGCACAAAATCTCTCAATTACTGCACCGGATGATCCTGATTTTAGTGGGATAACAGACTTTAGTTACATGTTCTATGGAGCTACAAATTTTAATAGTGACATTTCTAATTGGGACGTCAGTAATGTAACGAATATGCATCGTATGTTTACATGAGCAAGTTCCTTTAATCAGGATATAGGCTGATGGAATACAAGTAGTGTAGTGAATATGAGTGACATGTTTGATGCAGCTAGTTCTTTTAATCAAGATATAGGATTATGGAATGTGAGTAATGTGACAAATATGCTAACAATGTTTCAATGAGCAAGTTCCTTTAATCAGGATATAGGGTGATGGGATACAAGTAGTGTAACCCGAATGGATACAATGTTTCAGTGAGCGAGTTCCTTTAATCAGGATATCAGTGGATGGGATACGAGTAGTGTTGTAAATATGGGGCAAATGTTTCGAAATGCTACTTCATTTAACCAGGATATATCTACAAGTTGAGCTAATTGGGATACGAGTAGTGTTACAAATATGGAAAATATGTTTAATAATGCAGGGGCTTTTGATCAAGATATTTCAAATTGGGATGTCACGAATGTAAGTATTTATGGAAGTTTTGATAGAGATACTTCTCCGTCATGGACAGCGGGAGAGAAACCAAGTTTTTAACTTCAAAGGACTGGGTTTTTGCATTTTCTATTAAAACAGTTATATTATATCGTATAATATAAAGTGTTATCATATTCATATGAAATATATATATAGAAGAGCTTTTACTCTCGTAGAATTACTCGTAGTTATAGGTCTTATATCAATCCTTTCAACTTTAGGGATGCTGTCATATTATCATTTGTCGTCAGATGCAAGAGATGCTGTAAGATTTTCTGATATTAATAATATTGTAAGTGTTATTAGTATTACTGAAATAAAGAATGGAGAGTTTCCAAGAGTAGTTGATCCAATTCAGGTAACATTTGAATGAGATGAAATATGGCAGCAGTGAACATTTTGAAAGAACTCCTATCTTGACGTGAAGACCTTATCGAACGTTCCTGTTGATCCACTTACAGGGCAACAGTATACATATTCTCTATCTAAAAAGAGTAAAGAGTTTCAAGTATGATGAATATTTGAAGCTCCGTATGAACTTTCTTTTTTACCATTTATAGCAAAGGCCCATGCAAAAGATTTCTCTTCGTATGACTCGAGCATTATAAGAGGGACTTATAATGGGAGGTTCCTCACTCATACGAAGAGAATAGGGGCCTTAGAAAAACAGATTTTTATACTTGGGACGCCATCTATTATTTCACGAAGTATAAGCGATAGTGATATAAAGGATATCTTTGAGGATACTGACCTTGTGTTTGACGGTAAGAAAGCAATACCGTGAACCTATAGAAAGAATAGTGACTTGCAAGATGAAAATTGGGAGTTTACTCCTGATATTACTGAGCATGGAATAGAGAACGATGCAAGAGTAGTCGTATATGAGGGATCGAATATAGAGCTTTCAACAACGAGAGGAAAACAAGAACTCGTAAAAAATCTCCAGTCATACTATGAAAATACTGATATTCGCGATACGGAAAATATACAAGGATTACTAGAACACACCAATGCTGATGCAAGTAATGTCGTTGATTCGTATATAAATGGAAAAGTAGGATGACTTCATAATGCAGGAATCAAGGTTAAATAAAAATAAGGAGCTAAAAAAGAGTATTTATTGAAAAATACTCTTTTTTTTCTATACTAGTTTTGTAGATATATATATCGAAGGCTTATTTTAGAAGCTCAATTTTTGAGAGGCTAGTATAAGTTTTTACGATACTCATATATTTCATATTTTATTTCATATTATTATATTATGATCTGACTTTCAGATAACAACGCAGTGGATCTTATGCCACTTAAAAAAACATACGAGATCGCAGGAAAGAAATTAAGTTTTGAAACTGGAAAAATAGGACTTTTTGCAAATGGAGCTGTAAATATGTCAGACGAAAACGGAAATATGCTTTTCACTACTGTGGGAATAAAAGAAGTAGGACTCAATCTCCAGGCAGGCTTCTTTCCACTTGTTGTAGACTATGTAGAAAAATACTACGCAACAGGAAAGATAGGTGGAAATAGATTCATGAAACGAGAAGCTCGTCCAAGTGATGCTGCAACCTTGACATCTCGAATGATTGATAGACCTATCAGGCCAATGTTTCCAAAAGGAATTATCAATGATACGCAGGTTATCTGCAGCGTCTTTTCAAATGACAATAATTCAGAACAAGGTTCTTGGGGAATAACCTCAGCATCTCTTGGTTTACTTATGGCAGGAGCACCGTTTGAAGGACCAGTTGCTGGAGTAAAAATAGTTTTGAACCAAGATGATTCTTATACATTTGATCCAAGTTTCGAAGAAGAAAAAAGCGCTAAACTTCATCTCGTAGTAGCTGGAACACTCGATGCTATCACTATGGTAGAAGCTGGGGCAAACGAAGTAACAAACGAGCAGATGCTCAAGGCCTTATCATACGCTCATGGTCTTGTAAAAGAACTATGTAATGCGCAACTAGATTTCGTAGTTGATTATGAGAAACAGTTTGGAGCAATTACGAAAATAGAAGCGACACTTAATAATCCTGATGTGAGTTTATATGAAAAGGTTCAAGCGTTTCTCACGGAAGAAAAACTTGAAACACTCTATAATACAGGAAAAAAAGATTTTCAACTCGCGCTCGATAGACTTGATCAAGAGACAGAAGAGTACTTACTTGCGGAGTGAGACTACACAGAAGAAGATGATACATCAGGAGTTGGAGCCATGGTATACAAGAGAGTCAAAGAAATTATGAGAAAAAATGTTCTTGAATCTGAGAGAAGACTCGATGGTCGTGCTCCAAATGAAGTCCGAAAAATTAAGTGAGAAACAGGACTCCTTCCTCGAACTCATGGATCAGCACTCTTTCAAAGAGGGATGACCCAAGTACTCAATGTCTGTACTCTCTGAGGACCAGAGGATAAGATGATCGTGGATGGGATGTACACAGAAACAGAAAAGAGATATATTCACCACTATAACTTTCCACCATACTCTGTAGGAGAAGTGCGTATGATGCGAGGGGTTGGTCGAAGAGAGGTAGGTCATGGGAGACTCGCAGAGCGAGCTCTCGAACCAGTACTCCCAAGTGAGCAGGAGTTTCCATACATGATCAGAACGGTTTCAGAGGTAACAACCTGTAATGGATCTAGCTCTATGGCTTCAGTTTGTGGTTCTACTATGAGTCTCATGAATGCAGGGGTTCCAATCAAGAGACCAGTTTCAGCTGTCGCAATGGGAATGATCTATGATGAAGCATCAGGAGACTACAAAATACTTTCAGATATTCAGGCACAAGAAGACTTCCTTTGAGATATGGATTTCAAGGTTGCTAGAACTTCTGAGGGAATTACAGCTATGCAGCTTGATGTGAAAATCAAGGGATTAAAAATGGAAGTATTTGAACAGGCATTTGCCCAGGGAGAAGAAGCTTCAGCATATATACTCTGAGAAATGCTCAAGGTACAAGCTGAAATAAATTCAGAGCTCTCACCATACGCTCCACTCGTGATGTTTATCCAAATTCCAGAAGCAAAGATCAGAGATATTATTGGAAAAGGTGGAGAAAATATCCAAAGACTCGAAAAAGAATATGGAGTAAAACTCTCTATCGCAGACGATGGATCAACGAGCGTTACGGCAGCAACTCAAGAAATGGGAAAGAAGGCCTTAGAGGATATCAAAGAAAAACTCTGGACCCCAGATGTTGGGTACATAGGGAAGTGAAAGATAGTAAAAATCATAGAATGAGTCGGAGCTATAGTAGAGTTCAAAGGACAATCAGGAATGATACATATCTCAAAACTCAGTAACGAACGAGTCACAAATGTTGAGGATGTAGTAAAGGTGGATGACACAGTAGATTTTGAAATTATCCAGGTTGATCTCATGAAGGGACGGATTGGACTCAAAAAGATATAATCATTATTTTTGCTAAAAGTAAAAACTCTTGTAAAAAAGGGTTTTTTATTTTCATTTTTTATATATTATAAATTAAAATATTATTTTAATAGAATACTTTTGGATATATTAGAGACAATATTATGGGATTTAAAATTAGATAATAAGTTATCTGATGATGTGAGGAATTTTTTAGAATGTCATATTGAAGCTATTGAAGGAATTCTGTTTTTAGAATCTATATCCTACTTTACAAGCGGGTTAGAAACTGTTCGTCAGAATTTATTATGAGCTAATCTCTCTGGGGCTATGGTTGAAGAAATTACTTCCAGAGTAAGCGTACTATGGGTATTACTTAATTGAGAGAGGCTGAGCTTTAATACTGGTGATGTAGAAATTATAGAAGTAGATATTCAGCACTATCATGATATTTATAATATTTGTTTGGATCAGCCACTTTCTACTTTATTTCTTATTTGAAAAAGTATTTGAGTATTAGGTGATGTAGAAGTTGCAGAAGAAGAGAATGAGTTAAAACTATTGGAGACTTCATACGAAGAATGTAAAGAAGCACTTGATAATTGGAAAAAGAAAGATGTAAGTCTAGAAATTATAGAAAATAGAGCATGCAATATAGTTGATGAATTGTATGATGATATTAACCTTCGTTTAGATAGGCAAGTTCTTTCAAACTGATGAAAGAGAAGTTGTCGAATTCGTAAAAAAGTTTATTCACCAAATGATATTGAATATTGGTATACTTTGAAGAGAAAGCATAAGAAGGAAAAAAATGAGTCTTGAGTTACGAAAAAAAGGAGAAAATCAGATGAAAAAGAATCCCCAATTTTAAAGCCAGATATATTTTATGATATGTTAGAATGAAGTGGTCTTAGGAAAACGCGTACTAAGAGAAAACATAGAAGATCTTTTAGCATATCTTATTTTGATAAAAGCTTGCGAAGGCATGTTAATGCACAGCTGGATATTGATAAATATGACCATGAAGAGATCCCAGAATTTGTAGAAATAGAATGTCATGATGATGAAGCTATCAAAAACATTATAGAGAAATTAGGTTTTGAGGATAAAGAAGTATTTACGAAAGGATCTAGGGGAATATATAGAAAATATGAGGTGTATGATGATTATGATAGAGAATACGAGGTAGATGATAATACTTGAGAGGTAAGATGGAAAGACGGGAATATCTGAAATACTCACCAAAATTCGATTCTTAAAATATAGAATAAAAGTCCTATCAGGTTTTTTATTTTTTAGGAAAAGTATGATACAATTAAATCATGCTAGAAAAAGAAATAAAAATACTTGAGGTCGACACGTCTTATGTCGTTGAGATGCTCATCGAACATGGGGCAGAAATGACTTTTGATGGGGATATAAGTGACACCTATTATGATTTTCTTGATAGAGTAGAACATAAGAGAGAGGAAGCTCAGAAGATTTTTAGGCTGAGACAAAAGTGAGACAAGAGTATTTATACCGTGAAGAATAAGAAACGAGAACTTTGGGAAGAAGAGGGAGTAGTAGTGAACGAAGAGTATGAGACGATTATTGCGGATACTCGTAAGTTTATTAAGGTTTTGAAAAAAGAAGGAATGATCCCTATTCGAAAGAAACAAAAGCATAGGATGTCGTTTAAACTTGGGAATGTAGCATTTGATTTTGATACCTATGAGGGAATCCCTACATTTTTAGAAATAGAGGGGCCATCAGGTGACGTGATACATAGTTGGATTAGAAAGTTATTTTTAGAAGGGAGAGAACGCTTAGTATGAGGTTCAAGGATGATTTTTGATAAGTATAAAGTTCCTTATGTGTATTGTGATTAGTAAGAAAGTCTGTAAAATATAACTATGTTAGAAAAAGAAATAAAAATTCTAGAAATCAATAAAGACGAAATAGTAAAAAAATTACTAGATCTATGAGCAGAAAAGAGTTTCGAAGGATTTATTCATGATGTGTATTATGATTTTCCAAATAATCCAGATCATAAAATGGAAGCAAACAATCGCATGTTTCGACTCAGGCAAAAGGGAGAAGAGCATATCTATACGATTAAAAGAAAACGTAAGAGTTATCAGAAATCAGAATGAGCACATGCAAAAGATGAGCATGAAACTCCAGTAACTGATATCACGAGTTTTGCAAAAGTCCTTGAAAAATATGGGATGGAAAAAACGAGAGAAAAGAAAAAACACAGAGTTTCTTATAAGCTTGAGGATATGGAGTTTGATTTTGATCTCTATGAATGAATCCCAGAATTTCTTGAGATAGAAGGTCCGGATGGTGATACAATTCGTAACTGGGTGAAAAAGCTTGATCTAGGAGAGTATAAACAAATGCTCTGAGGATCTCGAAAACTCTTCAAATACTATGATATTCCCTATACATACTTTGATTAAAAAAAGCTCTTCTAATTGGAAGAGCTTTTTTAAAAGTGATTATGCTGTTTGAGAAACTTCTTCGAGATTCGTTTTTTTGAAATCTGCTTGTAGCGTTTCCTCAACTTTTTGAGAAGTAATTCTTTTATTTCTCATGACTTCAAGTCTGATCTCTCCAATTGCTTTGAGCGTCTTACTAAAGTGACTCCATTTTTCGGCAAGTCCTGAGTATATGACTCACAGTGAATACTTTGAACAGGCTTTTGCCTTGGCAATATTATGTTTTTCCATGAGCTCACAGCTGAGGCAATTTTCTGAGAGTGACTTACTTTCGATAATAACGAGATTTTTGAGTTTTGTAAGTTTTTTCTTTTTACTTCTTAGGTCCTGAGTCTCTATATTAAAATCTATTGTGAGTCTTTCATTCCCATCTTTACTCACAAGAGTGAGTCTATTGTATTTTGTACGAATTGCAGGAGAGATATCAGGAGCTTTTTCTCCGTACATACTTTGATATACTCCATCAAAGAACCTTTTTTTCCCCTTGGTCATAGTTCCATGTTCTTCTGCTGGGAACTGATACCTGAATTTCTTAGTAATACCGTTTTCTTTTTGCTTATATTCAAAAAATGCAAGATCACCAGCATCAGTATAATGACGTGTGCGAATTTTCGTTCTATTTTTTACTCCATCTTGATGTTGCTGATAGAAGAGGTACTCAGGAGTATCCATATAGACATTATCATAGAGAAAGACTCTTTTTTCATCTATCTCCAGTGCTCTAAAGTCTCAAGAAAGGTCTTCAAGTACTTTAAGAAATTTCTTTTCTGTGAGGAGAAATTTTCTATCAATACGCTTCAAATAACTTGCAGTTGCATTCAGTTCTGTGAGGTTGATTGCAGTAAAGCTCGAGAGACGAGAGAGGAGCGCTGATCACATAGTATACCTTTTATTAATATGTATTTTTGAAGAGTGATTTTTTAAAGTAACTCTTATATAAAAATTATATCATAGAAAAATATTTTTGTGAAGAAAAGGTGAAGAGTTTTGAAGAAGAAGGGTTTGACGAAATAAGATTTTTAAGTAGGTATGATTTTATTAAGGTTAATATTCTTAAATAAAATATATAATCGTAGTATAACTGATACCAGCAATAAATGCTGAGACAGGGAGAGTGATGATCCAGGAGAGGATGATTTGTTTGAGGATAGATTTATCGATATAAATTTTTGTTTTTCAGACATGACGTTTTTGCCATTCACGGAAGAGACCTATTCCAAATATACCTCAGATGGCAATGTGAGTAGAGCTCACAGGAAGTCCGAGAGTACTTGCTATAATGACCGTGATTGCAGCTGAGAGAGCGACACAATAGGCTCTGATTTGATTGAGTTTTGTGATCTCATTTCCTACGGTTTTTATAAGGGTCGAACCATATACTCAGAGTCAGATAGCGAGCCCAAGAGCTCCAATAACCATAATCCAGAGAGGAATTCCCGCATTACTTGATATCATTCCTCATGAAGAAACAGTTTCATAAATTGCTGCGAATGGTCCTATCGCGTTTGCAACATCATTTGCTCCGTGCGCGAATGAAAGAAGTGCTGCAGAAAATACAAGAGGAAGATTAAAGAGTTTGTTAATGGATTTTTTTGAATTCTTAAAGAGTCATGAAAATTTTACAAGCAGCTGCTTAACAACGATATAAGTAAGGAGAGCAAAAAGTCATCAGATAACAAAGGCAATAGTAGGTTCAATATGAATTATTTTTTTGAGTCCTTTGAGTATGAGGTAACTTGAAAACGCTCCTGACATAAGTGCAACGTATACAGGTACCCAAATTTGTGCAGCATCATGACGAGATTCTCGTTTCATAATGGTGTGGTCGATACTCCATAGGAGAAATGCTGCAATTGATCCTCAAAGTACTGGTGAGATTACCCAACTCATAACTATTTGTCCTATTTTATACCATTGTATAACGTCTACTCCCAGAGCAATAATTCATGCTCAAACGAGTCCTCCAATAACAGAGTGTGTCGCTGAAACAGGGCTTTTAGTATATGTGGCTATATTAATCCAGAGTGCAGAACCAAAGAGAGTAGCGAGCATGATGGATATGAAGACTTTTGGTTCATCTACTCATGACGCATCTATAATTCATCACTTAATAGTATTCACAACATCTCCTCAGGCTATGATCGCTCATGAGGCCTCAAATATAGCAGCGATAATGATAGCTCATCCTATGGTAATAGCTTTTGATCCAACAGCTGGCCCCATATTATTCGCTACATCATTTGCTCATATATTGAGAGCCATATAGAATCCGAGACAGGCAGCAATAATGATGACAGTCTGAGTAGTCCCTCATTGAAATACCATTACAGATAGTATTATTCACAGTAGACAAATCATTGGGAGCAGGAGCTTTCAAAGCGTTGATTGAGCTTGGATATTATCAAGGATTTGTCAGATTTTTTCAGTCATGAAAGAGGTTTTTTATATATATTGTTTTAGTGTAACATAGATATTTTTATTGCGCAAAAAAAGAGCTTGATTAGTAAGCTCTTTTTAATAGAAAAATTAAGTTTTAATTCCTATTGAGAATTAAGCATGAGTAGATATATTAGGCTACATACAAACACTATATTTATACAGTAGGTAGATATTATAAGTAATAGACTTGGGTCAGGATCATATCATATGCCTGTCCCAATAGTTAGTATAAAAGAAAAAAGCATAACAGCAGTTGTTTTCATCTTTCTTCTTCATAACCATTCTCTTTGCTCGGGGGTATAGTTTTGCATAGATTTTCTTATCCTTCTATTTCTTCCTGAATTTTTTTGAGTCCATCAAAGAATCCTTCGAGGTTGAGTCATGACTTCCTCAGAGTCTTGTATTTTTGGAGTCTTCGGAACATTTCGAGATGGAGGTTTTCATCTTCGTCTAGGAGGTCAGATCCAAAGTTTGCATTGAAGTAGAGTCAATTATAGTATTGGTGATTTCCTCAGGTAGATTTATGAGGGACAATGATAGAATGAATCCCAAAGTAGTAGAGTTCCCAGAGAGTAGAGCTTCCGCGAGTTATTGCTATATCTGTTCGTTTCATTATTTCTCATAGTTGCCTTGGGCCTAAAAAGTCATGAGTTTTCACATTTACGAACTTTAAGAAATCTTCTCGGAAATGCTGATTCTGGTCTCAGAGTATTACTTGAAAATTAATATCCTTACAATCAGGAAGTATTTGTAGGAGATTCTCAAAAATAGTAGTTGATCCTTGGCTCCCCGCTATTACGAGCACTGAGAGATTTTCATTTTCTTCCACAGAACTATCTGTGACGCTATCAAGGAGTTCAGGATTGAGGATGTGTCAGCTGTACATGTGCTTACTATTTTCTTGTTCTGGAGCTTCTCAAGGAAGTCCTGTATCATCATTTGGAAAGCTATAAAAGACCTTTGTTGCAAGCCGAGAACATATCTTGTTTGCAAGACCTGTTACAGAATCTGATTCATGGAGATAGATCTTTTTTCTGAGTATCCATGCTGCAATACATACAGGAAGAGAAACAAATCCTCCTTTTGAGAAAACAAAATCAATTTTTTCTTTTCGTATATAGTAGAGAGATTCTACTATTCATGTGAGATTTTTCAGAGGTTCGTAGAGATTTCTAATGTCGAGATATCGACGGATTTTACCAGTAGAGATGTCGTGAAAATTTATATTTTGTTCGAGGGCAAGTTCTTCTTCTATAGAGTCTCTTTCTCAAAACCAAACGAAGTCATAGTGACCTGTTTCATTTAAATAATTGTAAAGTGCTATAAGAGGAATAGCATGCCCTCCTGTTCCTCCTCCAGCGAGAAGTATTTTTCGTTTTTCGTTCATACGATTTTAATAAAGATGTAGTGACTTCATAAATTTAATTATGTGGGTATCAAGAGATTTTACAAGTTTTAGTCTTCTAAAATATGTGAAAAATACAATAGCTGAACATGTTCAAAGTATCGTTCACGCAAATATATCTAAAGGCCAATGTACTCCAACTATGATTCGAGAAATATTCATAATAATTACAAAAGGGAGAAAAATATATCCTACCTTATGAAAACTTGTAAATAAGAGTGCTATAGTAAAAGCAAAACTAATAGTAGCATGATCCGAGGGGAAGCTCTTTTCAGGGATTTTTCATAATACCATATTTTTTGTACTCTCAAGATAGGCTTCTGGCCGATCAATATCTATAAATAACTTTATTATGAAAGAGAGTATCATACCGATCAAACAGGCATAAAATATATGCATGAGCTCAACTCTATTATCTTTTTCTTGATGTATAAAAGTATAGTATATCCATAAACCTCAAAGAAATATAGGGAGAAAAAATATAGGAAAATCTGCTATAATAGGGCTTATGCTTGCAATAAGAGGATTACTAGAAAGGCCGTTTAGGGTTTCAAAAATCGCTAGATTGAGATCTTGCATAGAGAGAGTTATGTGATAATTTTATTTATTGTATAAAAAAAAGAAATGAAAACAACTTTGAAAAAGCTATTTATGTGCTATACTGCTATAAGTTCGTGGCAAAAAAATATAAATATATGGAATCTCAACTTGAAACCCGCCTTACTGGAACACGAGATATTTTTCCGGCAGATCATAAATATCTCACTTTCCTTAAAAAGGTTTTTCGTCATGAGTTTCGTAAAAATGGGTTTAGACGTATATCAACTCCTCTTTTAGAAGAAACAGCCCTTTTAAGAAAGGTGTATCCAGAAAATAATAATCACTATGGACTCTATCACTTTCAAAATAAAGATGAAGTAGATGTCGCGCTCCTACCATCTGCAACAGTCTGAGTTATGAGAGCGTATGTAGAAAATGAAAAATACGAAGAGCTTCAACCACTCTACTATTATTATATTGAGAGATGTTTTCGTCAAGATAGATCGAGAAAAGAATACTACGCTATATGATGAGAGATAATAGGTGAATCTGACCCAATCATCGATGCACAAAGTATGTACATGATGTATACAAGTTTTAAAAAGATCGGGCTGAGTGAAGTTAAGCTTCGCATTAATACCTATGGAAATGCAAAAGAAATGGAAAAATACTTTGAGGAACTCAAGGCATTTCTAGAAAATAAAACTTCTGTTATGTCGAAGGAGCTTCAAATCAGTTACCAAGAAGACCCACTTCAACTTTTTCTTTCGACTGATGAGGATGATAAAATCTTAGCTGGAAGCGCTCCAGTGGTTTCAAAATTTCTAAAAAAAGATTCTAAAAAATATTACGAGTCCCTTAAATGATATCTTGATGATCTGGGAATAGAATATGTAGAAGATGGAACACTCTTTTTCAGTGAAAATTTTTATACTGGAGGAATATGGCAATTTGAATATGAAAATGGGCAAATACTTTGAAAATGAGGGCGATATGATGCGCTTGCTGAAACCCTTTGATCACCAAAACCTTATGGAGCAGCTGGATTCAGTGTTGATATCATGCATGTTATTGATTTGCTCAAGGAAAAAAATATCGCAATAAAAAATAAGGATAAGATTGATCTCTACTTTGTACAGCTCTGAGAAGAAGCAAAAAAAGTAGTTTTTCCACTCAGTCTTGAAGCCCGTGAAAGATGAATCAATACGCAAACATCACTCTGAACCCCTTCAATGAAAGAACAAATGCTCAAAGCTCATCGTATCTGAGCAAAATACGTAGTACTCGTTGCAGTCATGGAGGCCAGAAGTTGAATCTTTCAAGTTCGGAATATAGAACTTGGAACCCAGGAAGAGGTCCCAAAAGAGAAACTCATAGACTACATAATCGAAAAAACAGGAGAAGAAAATCTCGATTTTTATGAACCAAGTAGGGATTTAGTACAACAAGAACCTAAGAGAATAGAAGAATAAAATATATATTATGGTAAATAGTACGCAATATCATATTCCTGAAGGAGTTGATGAGCGTACTATTTGTGAACGATTAAAACAGTCTTGGAGAGTCCCATTTGCTATAACTGGAATGATTGTAGCTTGTCATATCTGAATAAACATTGCTTTAAATCTTGATAGTGATAGACAAAAATGATTATCATGAGGAATAACTATCCCTGCTGGAGAAATTGATGAGATTGCTATTAAATTGACTCAGATATTGAGAGATAAAAATAGTGACTAGATTTAAAGTTGAGTTTTTATATGTTCTAGCCAAGAGCGAGCCCGTTCTTTCGCTATAGCTTTAGGAGTTTTATTCAAATATCTATGTATATGTCATAAAATTAACTCTGTAGTCTTTATGACATCTCGATTAAAATTTTTTTGATCTTGATGGTTATCCTTACCTGGTTTCCTGAAGATAGTACGTACGTATTTCTTGTAGCGTCATTTTTTTTGCATTAATGATCTATGATTGTTGTAAGATCATATTTTTATTTTTCGTATTTCTATTTCTTCAGGGCTTAATCACCGTTTTTCTAGAAGCATTTCATTATCTTCTATACCGAGAGTGAAGAAGATAATAAGTGGTGGCAAGGCTCGTCACTCTGAATCTGAAAACAATAAATTAAATAAATCTCGTATTTTTTCAGGACTTCCATTTACTATAGAGACATTGCGGGACATTAATTCTTCTCTTATTCATTTTGTATCAAGTCAATATAAATTACCTAAAAACTCATAGTTAAATCATAAGTTAAGGTTTTTAAAATTATCTCTTGAAACAAAGTTTATATAAGAAGATTCTTCTCAGGTTCTTCTTTTTCTTGAAAGGTACCTGTGAAAAGTTCATCATATTGATATTCAGAATTCTTTCTTTATAAAATTTTGAACCTCCGAAAGCACAGTATCTTTTCATGCTCCTGGAACTCAACTTATAATGAGAGGTAAGTATCTTTTTTGAATTTGTTGTTGCTGGGCTATTTTCTTGGCTCTCTTTAAAAGCTCTTCAATTTGATCTCTTTGATCAGAGTTAAGATTAGTGAATTTCATGTGATTAAATGCTTCTACAACTAAAATTGAAATTTATTATTAAAATTAGGTTCTATGTTTTCTAAATATATGTCTAATGTTTAGTTTAAATATAAAAGTTTATATTTAAACGAATGGATTACTACACTCGAATCTTTGTGATTTTTTGACCATGCTTGAGGCCTTTTTTGGTAATAGCTTTCCCAGTTATTCCAGCAAATGCAACAATGAGACCAAGTAAGAAGTAGAAGACATCAACGGTAAGAGTTGCCGTGTCTATGAACATTCATCCTATTATCATAAGAATGATTCAAGATACGATTTGAAATATGCGTGTGTATCCCCTTGAGAGGATATTAATATCAAGTCCTCATAGGAGGAGAGGGATTCCTCAGATTCCTATGATGATGTACGAGAGAATATTTTTCATGTTTGCATCGAGAACTATTCAAAATATAGAGTTTTCAAGTTCTAGGTTTTGAACTCTAAAGGCCACGAATCAGATAGCAAGGAGAAAAACTCCTAGGAGAATTTTTCCGGCTCTAATCTGCTGATCAGAGGGACGCTTCATTAAAAGCTGTAGAAATTTCATCATAGTATTTGGTATAAAAAATTATTTTGTAAACATAGCATATAGAAAAGCTAAAAAACAGCAAAAATAATTTTGACTTTTATAGTGAGTTTATATAATGGTCGAGCTAAAAACTGCTGGGATGTAGCCAAGTGGTAAGGCAGGGGACTTTGACTCCTCCATGCGTAGGTTCGATCCCTACCATCCCAACCATTACTTTTAAAAATATAAATTTCTCTTTTGCAGAGAGGTAATGACATAAAAAACAAGTAAATTAGGGATTTGTTTTTTACGTTTTTCGTAAATTTATATATATAATTTTTATACTATGTTAGCTGTTATAGAACTTGGAGGGAACCAATTTATGGTTCAAAAAGGTGATGTTATTGAAGTTAAAAAGCAAGATGTTGAGGTTGGAAAGAAACTTTCAGTTGAAGCGCTTCTTGTATCAGACCTTGATGGGAAAGATGTAAAGATAGGAACTCCTATGCTTGCAGGATCAAAGGTAGAGTGCAAAGTTCTAGACCAGAGAAAAGGTGATAAAGTACGTGTATTCAAGATGAAGGCAAAGAAAAGATACATGAAGAATAGAGGATTTAGACCATCTATAACAGAACTTGAGATCTTGTCTATAGTTTAAGTTCGACTTTTATACTCCTTTCGTATATAATTTAAGTTAGACATAAGATGAACTAACTATAATTACGACGAAATCTGAGTTTTATTTCTTAAGATATAATCTTGGGATCAAACATAAATCTAAGAGCTCGAATAGAGCGACACTCACGTGTACTTCAGCATAATATTTATAGAGGAACAAGAAAAGGATGAAAATTCTGACTTACGCTTGTTTCCTGTATATCGATATTCCTTCTTCCTATCTACCCAACTTTTTCAAGTTTTGTGAACAATACAAGTTCTACAGACTTTTATCGTGGGGATATAGATGAATCGAGTATTATTAGTTCATATATTGGTAAAGATGAAGACGATAACTTACAAAAGGAATGAGAAGGAGATGTATTTATACAATCAAAAGACTCGTACCTTCAGGTAAGCGCTGAGCTTGATGAAGATAAAAAAGATGCTTCGACAACAAAAGAAGTTATAGAGCATAAAATAGAAGATGGTGAGAGCTTTGCCTCAATCGCTGAAAAGTTTAATATTACAAAATCTTCTATATATTCAGCGAACAACTTTAATTCAGAGCGTAAACTTAAACCAGGAGAAACGATCAAGGTACCCCCTGTCACAGGGCTTATTCATACGGTTAAGTCATGAGAAACTCTTTCGGGTTTAGCTTCTAGTTATAAGGTAGAGTCAGAAGATATCATGAGACAAAATGTTCTGCTTGAAGCTGAAGATCTCATTGTAGGAAAAACAATAATTATCCCGTGAGCTGAAAAAGCAATTCCAAAACCACCAGCTCCAAAACCTGTTTATAGCGCAAAACCTGCTGCATCATGATCTAGCTGAACAGCTGCTAGCCAGTATGTAAATAGTTCTGGTCGATATAAATTGGTATGGAGACAGCCGTTTTCAGGAGCTCCTGGAAATTGTACTTGGTATGTTGCCTCACACAAAAATGTTAACTGGAGAGGGAATGCGAACCAGTGGATGAGAAATGCAAGAGCAAAATGACATGCAACTGGGTATAATGCAACAGTTTGAGCTATCGTTCAATTTGCTGGTCGAGGATATAATCCATATTATGGACATGTAGGTATAGTTGTTGATGTTACAGCAACACATATCATCGTATCAGATATGAACTACCGTAGAAAATACGAGGTTACGACTCGTAAAGTCCCAAGATATGATAGATCTATTCAGTGATATATATATGTAAATTAAGAAAACTTAAATTTTTTAAATCCTACACTTGTTGTAGGATTTTTTTGCACTATACTCATGACTATGGATTTCGATAAATTACAACAAACTTTATCAGCAGCTATTGCTACGAGTCGACTTAGGGATGCTGAGTCTCTCAGTGATAAACAATCAAAACTCCCTCTTTCAGATGCTTTTTTTTGCGGAGAGGATACTCTGAAAAATAAAAGATTCTATGAGGCATTAATGCATGCTATCAAGGATATCCAGGCAAGATTCCCAAACGAAAAAATCAGAGTGGTAGACGCTGGTTCTGGAACTGGAGTACTCGGAGCGCTAGCGCTTATAGCATGAGCAGACTATGTTAGTTTCATAGAAGCAAACCCATATACACTTTCTTGGAGTCAAAAGTTTATAGAAAAACTCTGACTCAGTGATAGGTCAGAGTTTTATTGTGAGGATGCAACGGAGATAGTCCTTCCTGAGAAATACCATCTTCTTATTAGTGAAACAATCACCATAGATTTTACACGAGAGGATTTTCATAATATAATAAATCATTTGAAGCAGTTTATTTTACCAGAAGCTATTATTATTCCAGAAGCTTTTGATATAAATTTCACGCAAAAGATGCAAGATAATACTATTGTTCAGCATGAAACTATTTCTCGTAATTCTCTCTGACATCTTGGACAGCATATAGAGCTCATTCAAGATGAAACACAGATTTTAGAAATATCAGGTGAAGCTCAGATATATGGTAATACATATATTTCTTCAGGTGAAACTATGTCATTTTTTAATACTATGAGCTATAGTAGGGATGATATCTCAGATATCTTTGTTTGGGCAAAATAAAAAGCCTCACTAATATTTAGTGAGGCTTTTGTTTTCAACTGGTGCACCCTGCAGGGCTCGAACCTACGACCCCCAGGTTCGAAGCCTGGTACTCTTCCAACTGAGCTAAGGATGCATATGGAATATATCGAAAACCTTATTTCTTTCCCTTAGAATTAAGGGAAAGATGTCCGTGAGGACAGAAAGGGTTATGTATTTCTGGTGCAACCAGCAGGGCTTGAACCTGCGACCTCGAGCTTCGCAGGCCCGCGCTCTTCCAACTGAGCTATGGCTGCATTTTGGAGCTATGATAGTATAAACAAACTCACAAAAAGTAAAGTTTTATTTTGCCTTTGAAAAAGATATTTTCTCCTCATAATACAAGGGATAATTTTAGAGTAATTTAGCGTAAGTGGAGAAAAAAATAAGTATACAAGGGAACAGTGTTCTCTTTAATAGAGAGACGAGAGATCAAGGTATCTCTGATATTTTAGTGAAGCGCTTTGAAGATCCAAGTATTTTAGAGAAGAATATGAATGATCTTCACGACCCGTATCTCATGCATGATATGGACAAGGCTGTTGAGAGAATTCAACTGGCGAAAGAAAATAACGAAAAGGTAATTATTTTTTGAGATTATGATGTAGATTGAGTGACTTCTACCTCGCTGCTTATGCATTTATTCAAAACCCTTGAGATACAAGTAAGTTATAGGCTCCCTCACCGCGTTCATGATGGCTATGGCCTGAAGCAAAAGTTTATTGATGAACTCCATCCTCTTGGAGTAACACTGATTGTTACCGTTGATTGCGGTTCACGTGACGCAGAGATAGTTAGTTACGCAAAAACTTTGGGAATAGATATCATAGTAACAGATCATCACCATGTTCCGGAGATAACCCCTGATGATGCTATTGCATTCCTCAATCCAAATAGATCTGACTGTGGCTACCCTGACACAGGTTTAGCCGGTGCTGGAGTTGCTTATAAACTCGTCATGGCCATCGCAAGAGAGTATTTTGATGATGATCAGTATCAGAAATATATTCAAGAAAGTATTGATATAGCTGCAATAGGCACGGTCGCTGATTGTATGCAGATTGTTTGAGAAAACAGAATTATTGTAACAGAGTGACTCAAACAAATTAAAAACTCTCGTTCCAGGGGTATAAGAAAACTCATAGAGGATAAGATACACGAGGATTTAGACGCTGATATATTTGGCTTTCTCATTGGTCCACGACTCAATGCAGCAGGGAGAATGGATAGTGCCTATAAGGCTGTAAACCTGATACTCAATAATAGCAGCAGTTTAGAAAAAACCCTCAGAGAAATAGAAGAACTGAATAACCTGAGGAAAGAAAGAACAAAAGAACATTCAGAGACAGCTTTTGAGAGTATTGATAGCACAAATAATATTATTTTTTACAACTCAGACGAGATAGAGCACGGAATTATTGGTATTGTCGCTGGAAGAATTTGTGAGAAATTTTATAGACCATCTATTGTTTTGATTGATGAGTGAGATAAGCTTATTGCGAGTTGCCGTTCGCCAAAATATTTTTCTATCGTAGATATTCTAGAAAAATATAAGAAGTATTTTATAGCATTTTGAGGGCATAAAGCTGCATCTGGTTTTAGTATTTCTAAGGAAAAGTTTCCTGAATTTCAAAAGAAAATTACTGCAGAGCTCAATGCGCTCGATTTTTCGCAGCATACCAAGGAGATACATATAGATAAATGTGTGAAGTTAGATGAGATAGGTTTTAAACTGCTTGAGTCTATGAATAAATATAAGCCCTTTGGTATGGGAAACCCGAAACCACTCTTCCTCGTAGAGGGTTTTGAGGCTGATAAAATAAGTTTTATAGGTAAATGAAGAGATCATCTCAAATTTGATAACAGATTTGGCTTTAAGATATTTTGATTTGGATTCTGAGAGTATTTTGATGAGCTTAAAAAAACCAAGAAGTTCGATATCATCTTTGATATCTCAGAGGATAATTGGAATGGAAAGAGAGGTCTTATGATGAAGATCGTAGATATCATAGTTTAGAAAATACTTCTAAGAGTAGACATACAGGGCTCTTTTCTTATTATAGAACGGTTATACATATATTTTTAATATTACTATTATGAAGATTCTTGGGAAAGTCCTATCCTTTGTGCTGTTACTTATAGTTTTCAGTTTAGACTCATATGCAGCTTCAAACGCAGTAAGTTGTGACTCAAACCAAGCTTTTGGATCAAATAGTTGTGATACATGTCTTGATGGTGGGACTGCAGTCGAAGATGATACTATAGGTTTCTTTGCAGATAATTGGTATAATGATTCGGATGAGCAGCAAATACTATATAAGGAAGAACAAGTCATGCCTTGGCTTATACCTCTTTGAGGAACTTCGTGGGTAGAGTCAAAAGCAAATCCTCAGGCGAACTTTTGGGAATATACTCCTGAGTTTGAGTCACTGTATATTGAAAGTGATGAAGGTTATGTCCTGGAAGCAGGTAAAACAGTGAGATGGATTGAATCATCTCTTGGTAGTGGGTATAAACTATTATCAAATCCTGCTGAAGAGGATTTACCAGTAGGTATGATAGTTTATGATCGAGGTGTTCATGAAATATTCTCAGATGGTAATATCAATATTATAACTGATACCCATAGAGAATGTGTGCTTATTAGGTCAGGAGCTTCTAGTCCTGCTGCTCAGGAAGTAAATACAGAAATAAATACAGAAATAAATACTCCAATAATAGAGAGTTCGTTTACTGTTTCTGATCTAAATAACAATGCTGCAAATTTTCTTGCGGAGATGTGAATTATAGAAACAAATTTTGACTACAAACTTGATTCAACTATTACTCGCAGAGAGATGCTGAAAGTCATGATGAATCTGTATTGGGAAAGAGA
Source organism: uncultured Candidatus Altimarinota bacterium (assembly GCA_938015455.1). Lineage (GTDB taxonomy): Bacteria > Patescibacteriota > Gracilibacteria > BD1-5 > UBA6164 > JAACSU01. The sequence continues at coordinate 34,280 of CALLPL010000012.1, read as the reverse complement.
AAGTAATGAAATTTCATGATGAGAAGAAAACATGTTAAATTATTGTTCTGGTAAATTCGAAGATATGCTTCCAAGTGATTGGGGTTGTAAATATGCTGAGGCTGCACTTGGAGAATGATTTATTGCTGGAAATAAAGATTTTCGTCCTGATGACAGTGTTTCTCAGATAGAGGCTCTAAAGATGATAATGCAAGCACGAAATATCCCTAAGCAATATCAAACTAAATGAGTTGAAACAGAAGAGCAAAGAAAGGAGGTAGAGGAAAATTGGAAAGCTGCATATGTGCTCGGAGCTAATTATAGAGATACCTTCTTATTAGGTAATTGATGAGATATAGATGATGTGGATCTTTGATCGCATGATTTTGAATATGACATACCTGCTAATAGATGATTTGTATTTCTGACGAGTGCAAGAACTTCATCCGATTTTTTGATGAATCCTAATTATTGGAGATGGTTTACTCATTCTAGTGACTGGAACGTAAAATACCCTGAAAATTGGGTATACAGAGATGATGGAGAGACAGTGCAGTTTTGACCTAAATGACATAATGGTTTAGATGCATTTTATATTCGATCAACGGATGACTCATACGAGTCTTTACAAGTGCATATAAAACTTTGAGATTACTGGAGTATTCAGTCACAAACAGTGGAAGATATAAAGACTTTAGGTTGATTATCGGGAAAACTATATGTAACAGTGGGATTGACGAGAAATGAGCAAGAGCATATTTTTAAGAAAGTTATTATAAAATGAGAAAACTCTAATTATATACTTTCTGGTGATGAGAGGTATATAGAATGATTTTATAAGTCATTCCAGGAATAATTCTTTCCCCTGCATTAAGAAACTTCAGAGGACAATTGGAATGGAAGGAGGTGACTTATGATGAAGATAGTAGATATTGCAATATAGATTCGTTTACTTTCATGTGAAAGTATAGGATAATACTGAATATTATTTATTTATAGATTATACATGTCAAAAAATACTTGTGATCATAGAGAGTTCTTTCCACTTTACAAAGCTCTCAATAAAGGTCGTCTTTCGAAAGAAAAGAGCTTTACTTGTAGTTGTGGAAAAACCGTTAATTATGAATTCTTTGGAAGAGAAGAGATAAAGAATAATTGGCTTCTTTCAGCATTTTCATGTTTTCTATGGATGTCTCCAGCACTTAGTACCCTCATAGTTGCAGCATATCTATGAACAGAGTGCCCAATAGTATTTCTCTACGCTCTTATATTTGTGATTGCATATCACTTTGCAGGAATGTATTATATCATCAAATCCCCAACGCTTATATTAAAAGAAGAAAGAAGAGGCCTCTTTTCTCGAAAATAATTCTTTTATCCCAAGGTGAAATTGATATACTAGAGTTCAATAATTATTGAACTCTTTTTTTATGAAAAAAATCAAGGTATCTATTAAAGATGAAAATACTTTAATGTTACTAGAGGATGCTCTGCAAGGAGATATTATTGATTTAACATCTTTGCATGATGTTGATATTGATACATCAACTATAACAAATGTAGTGAAATCAATAAAAATGGACCAATTTAATATGAAACTTAAAGAGCAAACAGATGTAATTGAACGTGAAAATAATCTAAAACTCAGCTTAAAAGAAAAAGAATATGCTGAGAAGGCAAAAATAGAATTAGATGAAAAAAATAATAGGATTACAGAATTAAATTCAGAATTAAAAAATATCTCAGAAAAGGCAGAGAGAGAAGCAGAGATTACAGTGTTGAAAGAAAAACAAAAAATAGAAGAGCAGTATCAAAAAGAACTCAAGGAAAAAGAAAGTGAACTGAGTAAGATAAAACACGACAAAGAACTTACTGAAGAGAGACTTAAAGAGCAATTAAAATCAAGTGAAACAGCTCTCATTTCTCTCAAGGAAATGCGTACAAAAATGAGTACAAAGATGGTGGGGGAATCGCTGGAGCTTCACTGTGAAAACGAGTTCAATAGAATTCGTTCTATCGCATTTCCAAATGCAGTGTTTGGGAAAGATAATACTATTTCAGAGTCGGGGACAAAGGGGGATTACATATATAGGGAAACCGATAGCGAGGGAAGCGAGGTACTATCAATTATGTTTGAAATGAAAAATGAGAATGATACTACAGCAACAAAAAAGAAAAATAATGATTTTTTTAAAAAGCTTGATCATGATAGAACTGAAAAGAAATGTGAATATGCAGTTTTAGTAAGTCTGCTTGAAAAAGATAACGAATACTATGACGATATAGTAACGGTACATGATTATAAACTTATGTATGTCATTAGGCCGCAACACTTTATTACTATTATTGGATTCTTGCGTCAAGCAAATACAAAGTCTCAATCATTGCAAAATGAAATACATAGACTTAATAACCAGAATATTGATGTTTCAAATTTTGAATCTAATATGAATGACTTTAAAGAGGCATTTTGAAAAAATTATATGCTCGCATCAAAGCAGTTTGCAGGAGCTATAGAAGAAATCGATAAGACGATTGATCATTTAAATAAGGTAAAAGATAACCTCCTGAAGTCTGATAATAATTTGCGGCTGGCAAATAATAAAGCTAGTGATCTCTCTATTAAGAGACTAACAAAAGATAGCCCGAGTGTCGCACGAGCATTTGAAGAAGGAATGTAACTATTTTATTATGTAAATTTTTCTTATGAAAACACTTGTAATTATTGCGAATCCCAGTAAATCAAGTTTTACTCATGCACTTGCTGATGCGTATAAAGGCTGAGCGGAAAAACGATGAGATAAAGTAGAACTGCTTGATCTGTATGATTTTGGTCAAGATATATTATCTTATGAAAGTACACAGGAGTTAAAGAAGTGAAAATGTAATGGATGAGAAAAAATGAAACAGATTCATGAAATGCTTTCATGAAATGATGAATATGCATTCTTTTTTCCTGTTTGGTGGGGGAATATTCCTGCGATACTCAAGAACTTTTTTGATGTAAATTTTTCTGCTGGTTTTGCTTTTAATTTCGTAGAATGAAAATCTTTGCCAGAGAAACTTCTCACTGATAAAACAGCAAAGATATACTATCACTCAGATGCCCCATCGTTTTTATACAAGATTCCTTTTTTTACTGGGATAAATATTAAAAAATATCTCTCTAAGGCTATACTGGGTTTTTGTTGAGTAAAAGTTGTATGAGGTATGTGTATCTGATGACTTCATGGAAAAACAGATGAACAAAGAAGAAGTATATTACAACAAGTATCAGAAAAATAAAAGATCCTCCATTTGGAGGATCTTTTATTTTTAATTACATCTTATTCTACTTCAATACTATTTGAACTAAGGGTAAAAGTATTAGCGCTATAAGCTCATTCAAAGCTGTTCCACGATTGTTCTAAGTATTTTTCGACTACTTTTTCCATAGTCTTAAATCAACTAGAGTCTTTTTTGTATGCATAAAAGTAACTAGAGCTTTGGTCCACTTCATGATAGAGACTTCCAACAGGAATACTGGAATCAATTCAACTGATAGTTCATTTATGGTATCATGAAACTATAATTCATCGTACTAGGCCTTTTGGATCATTGATTTTCCAATCTACTGGTTCATAAGATGAAAGCACAAGAAATATATTTTCTTCTCCAACTTTTTCTTCTATATCAACATTAATATATCAAGTATCTCTATGATGAACCGAGGAGTCACGACTACCAAAACCCCATCCGTGTCACTCTCATTGTTTATATGATCATTCATATGCTCCAAGAGAAACTACATCAACATTTCCAATATCAGAGAAGATATTAGTTTTTTTGATTAAAAGTACATTTCGGTTAGCTCCATACGCTGATGATTGAATAATCGCAGTTATATCTCTTGTTCATATTTGGGCCTCGATATTATCTGCTCGAAATTGAAGTACAGAACCACTCTCAGTAGAGTCGTTGTATTTGAGACTCGCAGTCACTAGGATGTCACTCTCCTGGTTGGTGATAAAAACATCACTATTAAACTCGATAGAGTTTTTTTCTATTATTCCTGGGTAAACTTTTCCCTCTATATTCATATAAGCTGAAGCTATAACATCTCTGAGATCACTCACAGTATTCTTTGATCATGTTTCGAGTATAAGTTCTTGCAGAAGCATTTTCTCATTTGAACTCTTTGTGAGACTTCATTTATATAAAACTGTTTCTACTTCGTCCTCTAATATGAATTCACGATCATTGACTCTCGCTTGAGTCAGTTGCACATTTGCAGGCACTGTTACTATTTCCCGTCTGAGTGTCGTGAGAGTACTATCTTGGAATGATGATTGGATAATCGTTGCTACACCTACTGATCATATTTCAGCATCTAACTCCTCTACTTTAAACTGCAGTACAGAATTGTCTTCAATTGAATCACTTTCTTTGAGAACAGCTGTTATTAATACATCGCTTTGAATAGAATTAATAGAAATATCATCGTTAAACTCGATAGAGTTTCTTCCTACTATTCCTGAGTGAACTTTACCTTCTATATTAATATAGGCTGAGGCTATGACATCTCTGAGATCTTTCACAGTATTTCTTGATCATGTTTCAAGTACTAATTCTTGTAGGAGCAGTTTTTTAGCTGAGCTTCTAGTAAGTATTCATTTGTATAATACTGTTTCTATTCCATCTTCGAGTATGAACTCACGATTATTAAGTTGTAGCTGAGAGATTTGTAGAGTAGTATTTACGACTATTGGATCAGGATCAATTGGATCTGTTCTATTACAGTTGAGTATACCACATATAATATCATCTCTATTTCTCAGATTATTTATAGCATACGTAGTTTTTTCATCTATATAATCGAATATGTATATAACAGTACTATCAGCATCTCTATATAGGATACGATATAAAATTATATTTTCTCTTATTGCTTCATATTTTTCTATTTGATCTTCTACACTTAGATCTTCAAATCTTTCTTCAATGTCACTAAATATAGAATCAATTTTATTTTTTGCTGCAGACTCAGCTTCACTCAGAGCATGAGCTCAAAGACTAAAAAATATACTACATAGGAGAATACAGGAAAGGAGGATTTTCTTCATACTTTTAAAATTAAAATATATAACTCTTTAGAAGTGTATACAAAAAACTTTATATCGCAATATTAATTGACATTATGTTATTTATAATAATAATATATTTATTGTAATTGATAATATAGTATGTATGGCATTTCGAAATATCTATTTAGGCATGATGGCATTTTCATTTTTATTCGCTATTTCTCCATTTTTCCCATTTTTTGGAGCAAATGTTGCAGCATTTGCATTAGATTGTTGACCTGTATTTTCTCCAACGAGTAGCTGTGGTGGTATTACACAACTCTGAGGATTATTCGAGCTCACATACTACTGAGTAGTTACTGTTCCACTTGGAATATTTTTTTACTTACTTTTTGCGTTCTTTCTCAAGCTCAAGATGAATAGACTATAATACTAATCTTGTCCCAATTCTCACTATATCAATTCATTGTTCAAGAGCGATTTTGTAATCTCTACTGGTCCCAGCTGATATAAATCAATTTGGAATATAGGTATTTCTTAGCGCAACGAGTTTTTTAAATTCTTCTTTTTTTTCTTCATCACTACATTCTCCAGATCACATTCCAGAGATTCAGATGATCCTAAGATTTTCATAACTATTACAGCTTTGTAGAAAATTTCATAATTCTCATTCAGGAATTCAGATATTTTTTCCTTGGTCAAGCTGGATCTGGATAAAAGCTGATATTTTAAGATCTTGATTTTCTATTTTTTGTGCATGTTTCAGACTCGAGAGAGAGTGAATATGAGAACAATGTTTTACTATATCTGGGATTTTTTGTGATTGAATATTTCCAATGAAGTGCATATGCTCTCTCGGGATGTTTTTTTCTATGATTTGCTCAATACGATTTTCTCAGATTCCATATATTATATCTCAAAACTTACTTTGAGCTGCTTGAAACAGTTCTTTTGTAGTAACTTCGTCCCAATACTTCGTTACGAGAAGTATTTTTTTGTTAACGGTGCGTATTTCTTTAAAGAGTTGAGTATTGAGCATATTTTTTGAAATTTTAAAATTATTTATATACTAGAGTGAGTATATTATTTTTTAGCGATTTTATAAATGATACTTTCGAATATGGATTATGTTCCTGGGAGACAGGTAACAGAGCATCATGGAATAGTAAATGGATCTACAGTGAGATCAAAGCATGCTGGTCGTGACTTTATGGCTGGACTTAAGAATATTTTTGGTTGAGAGCTCAAAGGGTATACAGAACTCCTCAATGAATCAAGAAAAGAAGCAATCTCTCGAATGGTGGCTGAAGCAGAGGAAATGGGCGCAAACGCTATACTCAATGTGAGATTTTCTACTTCATCAGTATCAGCAGGAGCATCGGAAATTTATGTATACGGTACAGCAGTTAAGGTATAATTAAAAATATAGAAGATGGATTTTTTAATATTTATTGTCATTATACTTCTCGGCCTCTTTTTTGGAAAGAGGGCAGAAAAGAAGCATTATGCTTCGATATTTCAGCGAGAAGAAAAATACAAGCATATTCCGGTGCTTTCGGATAAAGACACATGATCTATGGAGTGACTTCAGGGAGAAGGAATTCTTTGCACAGGAGCAACAGTCGTTGCGATTGACGCATTTAAAAAACTTATGGCAGGTTTTGTTTGAATATTTGGATGAAAGATGAAGTCCTATGAATCGCTCGTAGATAGAGCTCGCCGAGAAGCAATTCTCAAGGTAAAGGAAAAGGCAGAAACTGCAGGATATAACTGTATTGTGAACCTGAGAATAGAAACTTCGAGTATTTCAAAAAATGCTAAAAGATCAGTTGGGAGTGTGGAGGCTCTTGCATATGCTACGGCTATTAGAATTCCTAATTCGTAGGAAAATATGAAGATTATTCCTCCAAAAAAACTTTCAAAAAATCATAATGTATCCTCAGAGAGTGATAGTTCACTTCTGTTTCGTTACCTATGATTTTTTTTGTTTCTTATTGTTTGCCTCTATGGAATCTTTTGGAGTCTATCATTTATAGTAATACAGTTCGTGAGTATTGAGGATGAGAAGAAAATCTTTGGAGTTGATATATCTGATATAGATCTTTGAGACCGCGTAGATCTTCCTCAGGAACTTCAGGAACGTTATAAGGATTTAGCTTATGATGTTCAGCTCATTGATATGGATGATACTGAAAATGCTTTCGCGAGCCTAGGTTGACAGCTCTATATCACTACGGCATTTCTTGATCAAATAGAACATTATGAAGAACTCGATTTTGTTATTGGTCATGAAATTGGACATATAGAAAATAGAGATGTTCTCAGGAATCTTGTATCATCATTTCCCGTTATTGTTATCCTCAGTATTTTCTGATGAGATCATGGATTAACTCTCTTTAATGGGATAGTTGGGAATACGCATAGTAAGGTACATGAGACCAGGGCTGACAGATTTGCTGTTGATTTTCTCCAGGAAATAAGTGGACATGTTTGATGTGGTATTGATTTTTTTGAAAAATCAAACACAATAGAGGGGAACCTGATGGAAGTTTTTTCTACACATCCAGTAACAGAACTTCGAATCCAGAGAATACAAAAATACATAGAGTCTCAAGGGTACAGTGAGGGTGAATGTAGCCCATATATTTTATAAAATTATATTTTTATTATGAAGAAGATTATAGCGTTTCTCAGTGTTATAGTGATACTTGGAGTTTCATTTGTGATGGCTTATGACCTGACTGACTCGGATAACGACCTGCTTGATAGAGTTGAGGAGAAACTTATGAATGTTATAGATGATGAGAGTAATGGAATTACAGCAGAAGTGGTTGTGTCCTATGTAAATCAGATTATTGACTCGCGAAGTGACCTCTCTGAGAGGCAATTAACGCTCTTTGAAGTCATAGTAGATGATATTGCATGGGAATATGAGATAGGTGATTACGCATGAGCCACAGAGGAAGCTATGACAGCTGATATGTGCTACCCTGATGAATATTTTGATGAAGAAGATCAGCAGTGTTATTATGAAGAAGATGAAAATTATGATGATGAAACAGAGTATGAATCAGGAGATTTTTCATGAGGAGAACCTGAAGGTGACGGAGAACTGACCGCGGCATATAGTGTTAGTGGAAATACTATCACACTTGTAAGTGGTCAGGATGATGTGAAAAATCAAGAGGTATGGAATATATTCTCAGCACTTATTCCAGAATCAGCGAGAACAGATATAGCTAGATTTGAACTTGTTGATGATCCTGAGAGTGATACTTCAGCGCATGTAGAACAGATAGAGGGGAATAACACGAAGTGGCTTATGAATGTAAATCTTGCCAGCTTTTATGTAGATGGAGTCCTCGAACCTGAGGAATCATACGCAACACTTATTCATGAGTTTGCTCATGTACTGACACTGAATAAGTGACAAGTACGTTACTATCCAGAAACAGATGATGAAGCCTTAGTTCAGAGATTCGAGGATTCGTGTAAGGGAAACTTACTCCAGGAGGGATGTCTTTCTTCAGATGCCTACCTTGATGATTTTATTGACGCATTTTGGTCAGATAAAGATTACCTTGAAAAGGTTCGAAACGAAGAAGCTTCAGCCTATGAGGATTCACCAGAAAGTTTCGTAACAGACTATGCAGGAACAAACCCAGGAGAAGATATTGCTGAGAGTTTTACCTATTTTGTCCTGAGAGCAAAACCAGAAGGAAATACTATCGCAGATCAAAAACTCCAGTTTTTCTACAACTATAAAAAACTCGACTCACTCAGAAAACAAATCAGATCAAACCTCGCAGCTTTAAAATAATAACCCTAACTTAAACTCTTTCCCTAATATTAGGGAAAGAAGCTACAGATGAACGATATAAAACAAGACATTCTCGAGTATTTACTTGGTATTCCAAAAGGGAAGGTTATGACCTATAAAACCCTAGCTGACCAGTTTGGAGTCCATCCGCGCAAGGTTGCGATGACCATGAAGTACAATGATGCTCCTGATTTCTTCCCTTGTTACAAGATCATAGCTCATAGCTGAAAGGTGTGAGGCTACAGCTGACCAGAAGGAATACACGGGAAACTCAATAGACTCAAAGCAGATGGAGTAAAAATAATAGATGGCAAGGTAGCAAAAGAATGTATTATCTAACATAGAGATTATGCTCGGACTCAGATCATGTATATTTCAGGCAGAGGATATCAAAACTGTAGCAGATTGGTATAAACAGGTGTTATGAAAGGATCCCTACTTTGAAGCCGAATGTTATATTGGCTTTGATGCTGGTTGATTTGAACTCGGGATTTTTAAGAGAGAGGCCTGATATATACAGCAGTGAAATAATATAGAGGTATATTGGTGAGTAGAGGATATTGCCTGAGAACTGGAGAGACTTGTAGGACTCGGAGCAACAAAAAAAGACGACTTAGTAGACGTTGGTTGAGGTATTGTGATGGCAAGTGTTATAGACCCATTTTGAAATTTCTTTGGAATTATTTATAATCCAAAAATTACTACGAAATAGTATGGAGATTGTTATCACAAAATCATGGAGAAAGAGTATTTCTATGCGCTTTGACGCAGAGGGAAATCTCCAAGTTAAGGCTCCAAAACTTAGCTCTCAATGGACGATAGATTCATTTATAGCCAAGAACCAAGCCTGGATAGACAAGCATGCTGCGAGAATTCAAAAGCAGAGGCAAGATAAAAAGTGGTATTTATTTGGGGAGGAGATATACCCCTCTAACTCCCCTTTTTCATGGGGAGAGTGAAGCCTCATCTCTCCTGATAAGGAGAGAATTGAGAGAGGTTTTAAATCTCAGGCAAAGCAGTACATCCCAGACAGATGCCAAGAGCTTGCTGATCTGCACTGATTCACATACAATACACTCAGGATAACCAGCGCGATGACCCGTTGGGGGAGTTGTAGTAGCAAGAAAAATATCAATTTCTCTTACAGGCTAATTATGTCCCCTAAGGAGGCTATAGACTATGTCATCATCCACGAACTCTGTCATCTCAGGCAGATGAATCACGGTCCAAAGTTCTGGAAAGAAGTAGCTGATATCATGCCGGACTATAAAGTGCAGGAGAAACACCTAAAGAACGAAGGCTGGAGGTATAAAGTGTAAGCCCCTCTAACTCCCCCTTTTCATGGGGAGAATGAAGTTTCATCTCTCCTGATAAGGAGAGAGTTGAGAGAGGTTTGTTTTTTGTACTCTTTTTGTATACAATTTCCTTGAAAATCTGTGAAAAAGTCAGAAATTTGTAGAAAATCAAGACTTCTTCAAAAAATTCTATTGACGTTTTTGTGATTTTAAGCTACTAAAAATTACGAAATAAATCAGAGAAAAATCAAGCGATTTTTCTCTTTTTTTAGCCAAAAAGTGGACTCCAAAAATGAAAAAAAGATCCGTAATATATTCCAAAATCTTCAATCACCAAAAGTTTTTTACACGAAAGCCTTGATTGCAAGGTATTGAAGGGTATAATGTAGCTATATATTACTTCTTTAATGAGGATAATTATGGCAACTCTATCTCAAGCAGCTGCAATAGCAGCAAGCTTAGCTGCTGGATCTCCAGAAAGATGACCTGATATAAATCATGCATTAACTGATGCAGCACATTTGCAATCTGAAGTGACGAGACAAATTTTGGCTTCAGAACTTCCTGAACCAACTATAGGTTTTGAAGGAACATGAGTTAAGGTTGCAAGTAATTGAAACAGATGAGGTGATTTGATTCAACTTGCTACTGCAGATATTCCTGAGTCTCGCCCAGTTATGCAGGAACCTAAGGTAATACATATACCAGAAGTAGGCACACCTGAGTATAATCTTGGTATAGGTCTGAATATGCATAATGATGCAATTCAAGCATGACGAATTTTATTCATCAAGTATTGGGAGGAGGTAGACCCAGATAAAGACTTTGCTGATTATTCAGAACAACAGATCTCTGAGGCATGGGACGCTGTAATACAACCATTTGTAGCTGGTATTGATGACGGGGGAATGGACTATATAGTTGAATACGCTCCTGCATTTGCAGAATATGTTCTAGCTACTCGAACATGATTTCCACTCGCAGGTGAGCTTGAGAAAGAAATGATTTCAAGAGGTTTAACAGAACAAATTAGTTCCATAGAAACAGATATAACAGAGCAGAATAGAATTCAAGAAGGGGAGAATAGACTTCAAGAGGAACTAAAAGAAAGTACAGCAGAAGAGAATAGAATTCAAGCAGAGGAGAATAGAATTCAAGAAGCTTTAGATAAGCTTATTCGAGCTATGAGTTGAGAGGTGTAGTTTCTTGACTTACAAGGCAAAGATATGTTAGAATATAGGAAGTACTTTCCTATATTTTTTTATGGCTTGACCAGAGAGTTTCCATATCCCCGAAGAAGTTGACCATGCAGAGGCACTCGCACCTAAGTGACAAGAGAGTGCCGAAGTAGTAGATGAGGGTTTTCAACTACCTGATAGTATTAAAGAACGTCTGAAAAAGGTAGATACAGCACTTTTTGAAGATCATTTACAAACACTCCCTGAAGCAGAGCAACAGGAGCTCTATGAAATTATTGAAAAAACAAATAAGCTTAAGCTCAATAAATACATCAAGAAAAATGGTTTTATTATTAACGGAGATACACAAGTCGCCTTTGAGGTAAAGTTTTGAGTTGATAGGTCTGTTCAAAGATCTCAAGAGATTCAATTAAAAACAGAGACTTTAGAAATAAAAACACAAGAGCTTGCTTCAGAGAAAGCAGAGACTGCTTCAGAGAAAGCAGAGACTGCTTCAGAGAAAGCAGAGCTTGCTTCAGAGAAAGCAGAGACTGCTTCAGAGAAAGCAGAGACTGCTTCAGAGAAAGCAGAGACTGCTTCAGAGAAAGCAGAGACTGATGATAAAGTATCAAAATTTAAAACTGCAGAAAAACTATTTGCATGAAAAGAAGATCAATTTGCAAATATTCCTGAGTTTCAAAAATTATTAAAAGAGGCAAAAACGGTAGATGTAAGGTCTGCTTCAGATATGGCCCGGATGACTGAAAAATTTATTGCATTTTTCTCTTGAAATAAAAAACTTGAGAGTGTAGCTCAGATTATGTACAATAGTTCTAAGGCAGAGTATGATGCGTTTAAAGAATATGCTAAAGATCTTGCCCCTAGTTTTGAAGCTCGATTCGTTAAATTTGAGAAGAACATAGACAAGAATCAACCTGATGTATCGAATGACCTACATAGAGTACAGGTGAAGGCAGGGCTTGGAGATGGGGCAGTGAGTAAGTATGGTCAGTACCTTGAATCTCGTAGTGGAGACAGTACGGTAACTATGGATATCAGTGATAAACCACCTACAAGACGTATAGGTGTTGCAGGAAGTTCACTAGACCTAAAGACAGATGTTCCAATAGGTGAGTTCTATAAAGTAATTGAAAAAGAAGGGCTAGCATATGAAAAAACAGCAAAAGAAAATCAACCTAAAATAGAGTACCTTAATAGAATGCAAGGACAAGAGGTTCAAGAGTTTATTAATAGTGATGAATTTGGTAAAGAAAGTATAACAAATGCAAAGCGAATAATTTCTTTATTGATTGGCTTATCGGATGATATGGATCTCGAAGATGTATGTGGGAGATCTTTTAGTTCAAAGGAAGACTTGAAAGCTTTCTCTCTTACATGAGCAGTTACTCGAAAGAAAGAACTTGAAGAGGAAATTCAAAAGAAGGAGACAAAATATGAGGAGGCTCTTGAGGCTCAGGTAACGTTTCAAAAAGAATTACAAGCAGAAATGGACTTAGTGAGTACTGACGCAATACAGTTAATCACGTCTCTCGGGCTTGATGTTGTTTGGGAGGATTTACAAATACTGTTTTCAGATACAGCGATAAAACAAGCATTGATGGATGCTATGCCATGATTTGATCCAAATAATGTTGATCCTGCTAATGGAGATTTTGGACAATCAGGATTAAAGGAAGATAATATACGATCATTTCGTAAAAATATGGTAGAGTTTGCTAATATTGTCTATTCTTGAAAAACAATGCCTGACACAGGGCTAGCATTTAGCGTAGATACATACATGGCTATGGAATTATGAGATGTACAGAACACAAAGTCTCAAATATGAGCCTTGAGAGATGACAGCTGAATTATAAAAGCCTGAGCAACGAATATTATTTTAATCAGAGAAAGAATAAAATCGGCAGCTCGAGGTTAAGAGATTAGTTTCCGTGTTCACAAATATTCATTATCACTATACCTAGGGTTTTCCCTTTTATAGAAGGAAAAAATAATATTTTTTCCACAAAAGATCCCTCACTTGAGGGATCTTTGTTTTTACAATTATTGCACAATCTTTTAACAATGAATGTAATATAAGATTTGACAAGTACTTGAAAAACTCTTAATCTGGGACGTGGTTACGTATGTGATTTTTTCTATTAAGACATGATTTGAAAACTTTCACATAGCCTGCTCCACCTTGCGCACATAAGTTTTTAGGACCCCATATTATTTGAGGTCCTTTTTTGTTTTTCTAAACCCTTTAAAACTATGCATAATCTCACAAATATCCTCGGTCTTAAAAAAGTATTCTCTCTTGTCTGTCTCGTGTTCATTATCCTGTCACAGTTTCAGATACTGCAAGTATATGCTCAGTCAGAGGCAGAACTCGCGTCAGAAAAACAAAAGTGAGAGCAGACGCTTGAGGCCGTGGAACAAGTTATAGATAGCGCAGTTGAAAAGATTGATGATAAACTTGGAAACAACACTCAGAAGAAAGAAAAACTTGAAGAAAAGCAAACAGAAATACATGAGTATCTAGAGGTGGTTGCAGAAGAAATTAGCGAAGAAAATAGTAGTGAGAATATCAAAGAAAAAGTCGAAGAAGCAAAAAAGGTAGTAGTACTCAAAGTTGTGTCATGAGTAACTGAGTATGAGGATGTAGAAGATAGTATAGATAGTGAGGTTGCTGATACTCCTGTAGAGATCGAAGAAGCCTTAGAAACGATTCAAGAATCTATGGAGACAGAGTCATGAGACTATAGTATTATTGTGAGGTCAAATAAATCAGAGTGAGAGGTATCAAAGCTCTTTCAGACCTTTGATACTGAGACTCGGATTGAGTTCATGTATGACGCAGATGGAGAGAACTATTTTGAAGTATTTTTAGATGAAGACTCGATATTTCGTGAAGAGATGTTAGAGGATATAGAGTCAGGAATACTCCCAGAAGGATTTTTTGGAGTCGAGATAGTGCTTCCTGAAGTATTTGGAATAAATGAACTGACACTTCAGTGAGAAGACCTCTCTGAAACCTGGTGAATAGAGCAGTATAATAGTCATGAGTATGCTTATAATAAGCGAGATATTTCAAAAAAAATCACCGTTTGAGTCGTAGATACAGGAATAGACTATAAGCATCCAGATCTCAAAGATAATGTAAACCAGAATCTTGGAAAAGACTTTGTAAATGATGACGATGATGCCTGGGATGACCAGGGACATGGGACCCATGTTGCTGGAACGATTGCTGCAAATATCAATGGATCTGGAATCATTGGAGTAAATCCATATGTAGAGCTTATACCTCTTAAGATTTGTACTGAGCGAGGATTTTGTCCTAGTTATGCAGTCCTCAGAGCTCTTGAATATGCTAAGAGTGAGAAAATAGATATTTTGAATATGAGTCTTGGAGGACGTGGAACTCCTGATGGACATGCTATTTGTGATGGTATTGCTTCAGTAGTAGATGCTGGAGGAATAGTGGTTGCTGCAAGTGGAAATTCAAATATTGATACGAATAGATTTGTACCAGGTTGATGTACAAAAGCTATCACGGTAGCTGCGGTTGATAAGTCTGGGCTCAGAGCTCCATTTTCTAACTATGGATCTAAAGTTGATGTTGCGGCTCCTGGAGTACAGATATATTCAACCTATCCGGTGAATAAAGGGAGCTATAGAAAACTCTCAGGAACGAGTATGGCAGCCCCTCATGTAGCTGGGATTGTCTCCCTTATGCAATCTCATGATTCAAATATCACGGCTTGAGAAGTAAAGACAGCTTTAAAAAAATATACGAGTTCAGTAAAAACAGATAGTGATTACAAGACGATTGCAGCAGGAGTGGATGTAGCAAAGTTGATGGAGAGTTATACTCCTACGCAAACTAGGCTTGTAGATACAAAAGGAATATGAAAGATCAGATACATCCGAGATTGGGCAAATGGTTCTAATAAGAACAAAAATTCACATTGGGTTGAGATACAAGCCTTTGACGACAAGTGAGAAAACCTAGCAAGATGAAAAGTTGTAACAACTAAAAATACAGATTACTCTCATAGACCAATGTCGAGAATTACAGATGGTATCCTCACTTCAGGAAGTTACACTGAATGATGAGCAGGCATAAACTATGCTCAAGTAGATCTATGAAATATGTATGATGTAAAAAATGTTAATATAAAACATTATTATGCTGATGGAAGAATCTATAATGAGACGAAAACCGAGGTTTCAGTAGATGGAACCAACTGGATTCCTATATTCGATTCTTGAAAGCAGTGAGTTTACCCCGAACCAAAAGATGGAAGTGGAAGAACTTATGAAGTGAAAGAAATAAAGGAAGAATCAAGTAGTATTGAGAGTATTCGTTATATCCGAGATTGGTTGAATGGATCAAGTGCAAATGCTGGAAACTATTGGGTAGAGATAGAAGCTCTTGAAAAATGATCATGAAAAAATATTGCTGCAGGAAAGACAGTAATAGGTAGTGTTCCTGAAAAGACAACTCATCCCTACTCCCGAGTTACAGATGAAAAGTTAGTATATTTTGCTTATCCAAGCCCTAACGGATGAGTAAGAAATGTAGTAGTAGATCTAGAAGAATTATATGATATTGAGGATGTGAATATCACTCACTACTTTAAAGATGGGAGAACCTTTTACAATACGAAAACAGAAGTTTCAGCTGATGGTATTATTTGGACTTCTATATTTGATTCTAAGTATCAGTGAGTTTATTCAGAACCAAAAGATGGAAGCTGAAAGACTCATAAAGTACAAGCTTTAGAGATTCCTAAAGAAACATATGATGATGTAGGTATTCGATATATTCGGGACTGGGTAAATGGTTCAAATAAAAATAAGGCAGGACATTGGGTAGAAGTGCAAGCTCTCGACGGATCTGGTAACAATAGAGCCTTATGAAAGGAAGTATATTCTAGTGGAGTAAAATCTGTTTCAAAACCAATAGAGAGAATTGTGGATGGGAATACATCATTTCGAAATTACGCATCAGCATGATCATGACTCAAATATGCTCAAGTTGATCTATGATGAATTATTGATATTAAGGAAGTAAAGATCTGGCATTATCACAAAGATGGACGAATTTATAATGATACCAAAACAGAGGTTTCATCTGATGGAGTCAACTGGACTACACTCTATGACTCAGCAGTATCTGGGACATATGCAGAACCTAAAGATGGAAGTGGGAGAATCTATACAGTACCTAGAGTAAAAGAAAAAAATAAAGCTATTGCTTGAAATCTTGTAAAGAATGGAACATTTGAATGAAGTTGAAAATGACTTCCAGGGAGATGATGATGGATAGCAGGTGAGGAGAGATGATGGACTCAATGGAGTAAGGGTAAAGCAACGGCAGAGTTAAAAGAAGGGAGACTATATATCGATAATCCTGGAGGATGAAGTTATATAGAGGTGAGAAATACAAATAGGTGATATTATGGTATTGCTGATAACTCAATAGATATTAAACCAAATACAACTTATAGGATAGAGTATGACTATGAGACAGAGTATGTTTCATGAAAAAAAGAATATGGATTTAAGCTTGCAGTACTTCTGTCAAAACCTGATGGAACAAAATCAGAATCCTTTGAAACTATTCCATATGTAAATACCACGAAAGGCAGAACTCATGTGAAGCATGAATTTACTACAACTGCGAATTCAGAGTATCTAAATATTTCCCCAGTGATTTATGGTCATTGGTGAGATAAGAATCTGAATATGAAAGCATGGGTAGATAATATATCACTTGTGGAGCTTACTAAAAAAACTCCTACGGAAGTAGAAGGATGAGTAAGGTATATCCGAGATTATATTAATTGAGCAAATAATACTGTTTCAAATGTTTGGAATGAGATACAGGTAGTTGAGAAAGAGACATGAATAAATCTTGCAAAGGGAATTATCCCAAGTACAAATATTTCAAACATATCTGGTGCTATTTCTCGACTTACTGATGGAAATACAGGAAATAACTGGACATGAAGATACGGATGAAGTGGTATGAGTTATATGCAATTAGATCTATGAGCTATATATGATGTAGAGCAAGTAAAAGTATGGCATTATAATGATGGTCGAATATATACTGAAGCTAAAACAGAGGTTTCAACTGATGGAGTCAACTGGACTACTCTGCATGATTCATCTGTGGATGGTACATATAATGAACCAAGAGATGGGAGTGGTCGAACTTATATAGTAAATACTATTACTAACAATAGGGTAGTTGATGAAATACCTTGAAATCTTGTAAAGAATGGAACATTTGAATGAACATGACTCCGAAATAAGAAATCCATATGATGGATTTGAGCTAAGAGTAATGCTTGGTCAGCAAATCTCAGTACAAACGATGCAAGAGCTGAAATCAAAGATGGAAAACTGGAGTTAGAAGTAAAAAATAAGTCCTATGTACAAGCACGAAGTATTGTAGGTGGTCACTATAGTGTTACAGATGAATCGATTGCAGTAAAACCAAATACTGACTATGTGATTGAATATGATTATAGGACTGAGCATATATCAGGAGATACTAAACATGGATTTAATCTCTATGTTTTATTTCAATGAGAGAACGGTCATAATGCATGATATACTCCACAAAATTTTGTAGGAACAACACAAGATTGGACACATGAAAAACGAAAATTTACTACGTCATCTACAACAAATTACGTAAACATAGCTCCAATAATATATGGTCATTGGTGAGATGGAGATATGCATTTAAAAGCATGGGTAGATAATATTTCACTTATTGAGGTTCCAAAAAGATCTTTGATAGAAGTTCCCGAGTGAGTACGGTATATCCGGGATTATCTCAGTGGATCAAATAAGAATACTTGAAACCATTGGGTTGAGATTCAAGCGCTTGATCAAGATGGAAAAAATATTGCAGAGTGACTAGAGGTGTCTTGAAGCTCAAACCCTTCAAGTAAAAGACCCTTATCACGTATCACAGACGGAGATACAAAATCTTGATCTTATACAGGCTTATCAGGAGAAAACCAATCAGTAACTATTGATTTAGGATCTATTTATGATATTTTTGAAGTTAAGATATGGCATTACTATAATGATAATAGAGTTTATAATAATACGAAGACAGAGGTTTCAGCAGATGGTATTACGTGGACTAAACTATATGACTCAGACACTGATGGAACATATGTTGAACCAAGAGATGGAAGAAGCCATAAGATAAAAACTATAAAAACCCCTACTACAGAAAGTCCTGTAGTAGATAAACCTATAGTAAAAGAAAAGAAAACAGAACAAACTGTAAAAGAGGATGAGAAAAGTGAACTTGATGATAGAGATGATTCTATCCTTGATCCTAACCTTACTTGGACTTCAGATGCTGATAAGGAAGCAGCAAAGAAACTAGCAAGAGAAGAAGGAACTGATCCAGATCCTTCTAAGGTAAAGATCAACTCGGTGCAGCTAGATATAGGGAATAAAGAAGAGATACAAATAAATTCTGTAGGAGAAAGAAAAATTGAAAGAGAGGATATAGAACTTGAAATTGTAGATCAAAAAGAAACTCTCACATCATATAAAGATAAAGTAATTTATGATGAGTATGGAAAGATTATAGATGATTCTAAAATTGAAATTAATAGTAGCTCTGAGGAAATACAAACACTCTGATTTGATGTATGAGAAGACTTTGGTTTTGATAATCTCCCTGAATTAAATTTTCCAGATGAATCATGAATAGTAATCAACTCTGATTTAGAGGATGAACCGAAAATACAAGAGCTTATTATAGATGGAGCGAAAAAATGAATAGAAATAAGTTCATCACAGGATCTTGGTGAAGAGCTTATATTTGCTACGTGATCTATTGATACTCCTTGAGATGATGAAGATTTTGATGGTGAGCTAATAGAAGTACTTGAAGAAGAGATGGATGCTCTTGAACACGATGAAGAAATATTTTTAGATGGTGCTGTGAAATGAGTAGAAATAAATTCAAGTTCATCAGATGAAGACTTTAAAGAAGTTGAAATGTGAGAGTATAATCCAGATCAAGCAGAATCTATTACATGAGAGCCTATTACATGATATGATGCTGGGGTTATAGAAATAAACTCAACTGAATGAGTTGAATTAGAAAACAATGATTTTATAGAAATTGAACAAGTAGTTGAGCAGATAGAAGAGATAGAGTACACGGATGAAGATATATTTATAGATGGAGCAGAGGAATGATGAGTAGAAATAAATAGTACTGATAGCCCAGATGCTGTAGATATAATTCCAGAAGAGTATATAGAGAGTAGTGAAGAAGTAATTGAAATAGAATCAGAGCTTACGATAGAGGGACCAGAAGATACTGAGTTTCCATCAGAGGACGAAATAAAGCCATATGAGTGAGAAATAATAGTAGAAGAAATAGAAGATGTTGAGTATTCAGATGAAGTTGTTTATACTCATGGAGTAGAGATAAATAGCTTCTGAGAAGGTGAGGATACTGGAGTGAGAGAGCTGAGTGAAGAAGAGTATCTTGAAATTATAAAACAGACAGCTATTCCAGCAATTTGAGAAGAGGAGTATGAAGAAATCGTGACTCCAGAAGGACTACGAGAAGAAGAAAAGAAATATATTGAGGATGGTAAAGGTAGTGAAGATGCTATTGAAGGGACGGAATATGAAGAAATAGGAGAAGATGAAGAAATATTGCTTCCCGAAGGAGAATGAGAGAATCTATGAATACAAAACACCTATTACTGTAGTGTGGAAGTTGGGGGAAGGTGTAATTATAAGATTTATAATGCCTATAGACATACATTCAATATATCAAACCCTGAAAATACAAAGTACTATTACAATTGGCATTCTCTGTCCATTCATGGGACAAATCCAGGGAAGTCTCGATACTATATGTATATACCAGGAGTAGGATATCATATGATATATGTAACTGTAAAAGAAAAAGCACCAGAAGATATATATGTAAATCTTGAATATGGGACATGAAAACCAGTTGGTTTTGATGTCAAAGATATTTATTATGAATATAGTACAAGACCTGGTTCATGGCTTCATTCACAATGGGGTTTAGTTCAAGCTATGCCGCAGCAATGAAGAGATTACACTATCAATGTAAAGCAATGAAGTCCTTTAAAACGAACGACTCATAAGATACATGTAAAGAATATCCCAGATAAATATTCCTTAAGTCTTACAGAATGAGAGACCTTACATCAAAATATAAAAAATGTATATTGGTATAAGCCTAGTTATTCGCAAGGAGGAATTATTGATGTATCTCGCATTGGTTCTCTTGCAAGTATTACATGAAAAAAAGCATGAAAAACTACCCTTTACTTTAAGAGACCAGATAACGGTGCTCAGGTATATGCAATAGCAATAGAAGTAAAACCAAAGCCAAAACCCAAAGAATATACAGTATTTTTACGTGAGTGAGAATCAAAAAAACTTATCCTACCTCGAGATGATGATTTCACGCTATACGCTAAAAACTTAGACAGAGGAAGTGCAAGTGTTTGAGATGCCAGAAAATATCATGGCTATTTAAACATCAAATGAGTTAACGCTGGAAATATTGATTATTATCTCAAAAACAAAAATGGTTTTGTAAAGTATATTGTGCATATAAAAGTTACTCCAAAGCCTCCTGTGAATCTTAATTTTGAACTATTTCAAGGACAAAAACTAGTAAGTCCTATGTCAGGAGCTAAAAATCATAACTTCACTTTTTCTAAAGCAGGATATGTGACTTTATGAGCAAATTCATGAACTCTTGCTATTACATGAACGAAAGCATGAACTATCAAGATATATGCTAAACGAGATGGGATTCATCGCTATACTATTAGTGTAAAAATAAAAGAAGTTCCAAAGATGAAGGAACACTCTATTACCCTACATGAAGGAAAAGAAACGCAAATACATTTATGAGAAAAAACCGCTTATAGAGCTTACTTTACTTATAAAGATAAGGGGAGAGTGAGTATATATTCATATTCTTCCCAGGTAAAAGGATGAGCGAAATTAAGGTGAACATATCCAGGAAATCTTGTAATACGTCTCAGAGATTATGATGGCTTTACACGTCATATTTTAAACATAAAAGTTGTTCCAACACCACCAACTACGCTAAAGCTTGATAGTATATACGAGACTAAAGTTCTTAACTTGAAGCACGAGGGGCTGAGTTCAAGTGTCTCAAAATCATGATATGTAAGTTTTTCAAGAAGTAGCACATACCTTCGAGTAACTGGAAATAAAGCTGGAGAAGTTAAGATTTATATGAAAGACTCAAATGGAATACATAGGAAAACATATAGTATAAAAATACTTCCGAGACCTAAAGTAATAAACTATAATCTAAAGTTTACAGGTGGAAGAGGTTTTTCAGAAGTACAGCTTCCCGACTTTATCTATAATTATAAGATATATCATGAAGGAGATTGGATATATGATAAAAATAGGCTATATGAAAAAAGTATCTTAGTAGATATTGATAGAGTATGAACATCACAAATAATTTTTAAAGATAAAAAGCAAGGATTTACGAAATATGTCATCAATATAGTTTCTGAGCCTAGTTATGAAGATTACCAAATCTATGTATGAGATCGTATCCCTGTATGGAGGCATAATAGTTATAATTTCAAAGAACAAGATAATACTATCGTATATTATCGAACAGGTATAAATAATAGTTATTTAGATTGAAAGAAAGTTGGAACAACGGAAATTCATATTTCCAAAGAAAATAAACTCAGAAAGATATGGAGAGTGAAAGTTATTCCACAACCAAAGCGAATCACAGTAAGATGTACTACAGAAGTACGAAAGGATTGTGAACTACATGTTCCAAACAGTGGTTATTATAAATCCTCAAATATCATAGCGAGTAATGTTGATATTGAATCAACTACAAAAAAAATAGAAGTTTCAGCAGAAACAAGTGGAGTAGTTACGGTCTATGTTCGTGCGAAAAATGGGAGCTATATCACTCATGTGTTTGAAGTAACAGTTAAAGCTCGTAAGGCAAAGGTAGAGGATTGCGATATCCCTCTTAATAGATCATGTACCACCTATCCAATAAATAAAAGTAGTGAGTATGTTATAAAAGCTTCTAATGATAAGGTTAGAGCTTACTGGGAGACTCAATATGATTCAAAAAATGAGAAAACTGGTAAAAAGAAACTAAAAATAGAAGGAGTATCAAAATGATATAGTGAGGTCTATATTTATAGATTATCAGATCATATCGCTACAGTTAAAGTAACACTGGGGAATGAAGCTGATGAGATCAGAGTTGATGACAGGAGTATAGATGTTGGTATAAACTGAAACTCAAAGGAAATAAAAATACTCGCAGGAGGATGAGGGTATAAGATACAAAACTACAAACAGGATGAGCTCAAAGTTTCAGTGAGTAATAAAGATGATAATACAGGAATAGTAAGAGTCCAATGACTTAAACTTTGAAAACATTATGCAGAAGTAGTAGATAAGTGGGGAGAAATCCTGCAACTCAGAATAATGGTTGAAGCACCAGAGCTAGTACTTGATACTGACGAGATTGATCTCAAAGTCTGACAATCTCGGATTATTACAGCAGTAGAGCTTAACGGAAAAATAGAGGATGTTAAGAAAGTAAATAATCATATATCTGTCACAAAGCTTTCAGATACAACTTTCGAAATAACCTGAGTATCAGAGTGAATCTCTATAGGTGGTGCTGTAGATTCTGAGTGAAAATATGATGGTGTCACAGTTTATGTAAAGTGAGTACTCAAGGGAGGGGAAAATCCAATCAAGGAAACACCCGTTAGTGGAGATGGAATTCGCTATATCCGAGACTGGGCAAATGGAAGTGATAAAAATGGATGGAGTTTATGGTTAGAAATACAAGCATTTGAAAAATGAACAGGTATAAATCTAGCAAGAGGAAAGAAAACTACTGGATCAGCACCACAGAATAGTACTGCTCCATACTCTCGAATAACCGATGGTAATAACGGATATTCAGCCTATTCACGACCTAATGTATATTGAAGGAGTTATGTACAAGTAGATCTTTGACAATTATCTGATATTGATAGTGTAAAGATACTCCGTTACTACAAGGATGGCCGAACCTTCAAAGAAACCAAAACCGAAGTCTCAGCAGACGGAATAAACTGGACAGTCCTCCATGACTCAGCCGTATCAGGGACGTATGCGGAGCCGAAGGATGGGAGTGGGAGAGTCTACACCATCAAGGAAACACCCGTTAGTGGAGATGGAATTCGCTATATCCGAGATTATCTTAATGGATCAAACAGAAATGCATGAAACCATTGGCTAGAAATAGAAGCATTGGACAAAAATGGGACAAATATCGCAAAGGGAAAGAGTGTGACAGGAGAATACCCACAACGGTATGACACTAAACCATTTACGCGAATAACGGATGGAAGTACTTCTTACAAATATTATGCAGAAGGAAAAGCCTATACAAACACATATGTAACAGTAGATCTGTGAGCTGTGCACGATATCGAGAAAGTAAAGATCCATCACTATCACTACGATGGAGGATCAGGAAGAATATACAAAGAGACCAAAACCGAAGTCTCAGCAGACGGAGTCAACTGGATAATTCTCTATGACTCTGCTATTTCAGGGACGTATGCTGAGCCGAAGGATGGGAGTGGGAGAACGTATGAGGTGAAGATTAAGGATGAGAGTAGTACAAATTTAAGTGAATCAGAGAGATTTCTTCAAGAATTATTTGAGGGATTATGACTTAATTATGATTGAGTAGAGGTAGCTCAAAGTTCAGCATGAGGTTGATCACCAAATGATATATATTGACCAGAATTTTGTAAGCATGAAAATTATTTCGAGTGTCAGGAAAAATTTAGATTGCAAAAAGCAACAGATAGAGATGAGAGAATAATAACTGAAGAAAGATGAGAAGAACTTAATTCTCTCATAGATAGGATTATTACAAAAGATTGAATTGATAGATTAAAATATGTTGAAGAAAGGCTCATAGATGTAAGATGGGAAATTCGTGATGATAAAGTCCCATTATACAATGTTGTATATTCCATGGTAAAAATTAAGATAGATGAAGAGGCATATTTACAGTGAGTTTTAGATACACTTACTTTAAATGATCTTTATGATGTTGCGGTTTGAGTATGAACGTGATATTGAGCAGGAAAAATTCTGTCAGCAATAGTTACAAAATATCCCCGCAAGTTTGCTGGGCAGATATGAGCAAGAGTAGTCCCTTATGCTTGATGGTCACTAACAGCATATTCACTTACTTCAGCGTGAGTAGTGAATAAAGAATATGCAAAACACTGTTTAGGGACTACGGATTTTGAAGGGAAGTCTCCTCAATATTATTGTTGAAAAATGACAGTAAATAGTATACTAATACTTGGTTGAATGACGGCAGGGAGCATTAGTTGATTTCATAGCCCATGAGTATTTAAGAGAAGGATTGACTGAGCCAAAAGACGGGAAATGATTGTTCCTTGTGCAATTTCTCATGGAGATAACAATTTAAGTGTCGCTAATAATTGATGTATTAAATGGTCAAACCAAGATAAACAGCTTTGAAGCTCTCAATTGGAAATTTTGGCACAAGAAAATGGGTATAGTAAGTTTCATAAACTTAAAGATGACTTCGTTCCAAATTCAGATTGGGATGCTTTTAGAAATATAGATGGAGAGGTTTACTTTAAGGCAAAAACATGAAAATGAAATAGTTTTGAACCAGTGTTTACATGATTTATAATAAAATAATGAAAGAATACATTAATTATTACTGTTCTTTTAAAATCTATAGCCAAACCATTTCTTGACAAGAAATGGTAGATATTATATGATTAGAACCAACTAAGTATTGGTCAAAATGAGAGTTGATGCACCATGGAAGGAATGTATATCCATCAAATGGGTACATAATTGATTTCTACGAAAAAAGAATCCATAAAAAGAAAGAAAGAAGTGAAATAGATCCTTATTTACCAAATGCAATTAATTCTTTTTTAGATAAGCTTCTTAAGTACAAAGATTGACTTGTGAGAATTACAAGAACAGAAGAAGCTTATATTACAATTTGAGTTAGTGGGGTATCAAATCATATAGGTATACAAGCAGATACAGTAATTATGTGAAAACTCGTAGAATTAAATTTAAAATTAGATTGCGATATTTATAGTGATGGCTAATTAATATTGAGCAATTTAATAAAGAATTATATGAATCTACAAAAGAGTATTTTTGAATTACAGAAGATGATATATAGAAAACGCTATGAAATCCTATTGGTGCTAAGAGATATAGTGATGTAAAAGATATTATTATGAAAGCTTGAAATAAAGCTGAAGAACCACTAGTAGTTACTAAAAATAATGGAGCATTTTATCTATTAGACGGTTATCATAGGCAGAGAATAGCAAAAGACTTAGGTATTAAAGACGTGCCAATAAAGGAGGTGGAACTTCCTTGGGGGGCATATAAAACAGAATATGATTTATTTTATTAAAAATATTAATAGATGGCAGTATGGCAATATGATTTTAGATTAGTTTCTGCTAATTGATTCAAAAATATAGACTTAGAAGTTTTTATTTCTAGTCTAGAAGATGTGTTTGGAAAAGTATTTGAGAGAGATGACAATAAAATAGTAATTGGAGACTTTGAGTCGAACCTATGCTCTATCTATTATTCTGAAAGGGGTATTGATGAGGTATCCTGTAGGTTAGATATGAGATTAATTAATCAGGATGTTGTAGGGAAAATCAAAGGAATTATTGATAATCATAAACTTAAGTTCTTAATAATTGAGGAAAAGATAGTTGATGGACAATGATTTATAGAAAAATTAAAGACCTCATCAGCAATGAAATTTGTTAATGACTCAGAAAAATTTATTGAAGATATTGCTTCTGAGAAAAATAACGATGATGATTACTAATCTTCCAAACAAACTGTAAATGCCCAGTGATAGTTGAGGTCGGGATTTCCGATCTTGTAGATGACTCATCAGATCTTGACTCCGTTGACGTTGAAGATCTTAAAGTAATAATCGCTTCCGTTTTTTTCTATGAATTCGTTGGTGAGACTCATATCGTTGCTTCACTGGGTATAGGGGAGTGAAAGAGTCGTTTGATCGAAGATGTTGGAGTTGATTCATAGCTGGGAGTATCAGCTGGGACAGCTTGCTGGGTTTGGTGGGATGGGGCTTCGTGCGTGGACTGCTACGACTCTGATAGGAACAAAGTTTCCTCATCCAGTGTCAAACTCTCAGTCATTTTCAAAATACTGATCTACGATAGTATCTACAGGATTTCCATCTGCTCCTGTATTTCAGGGAGTAGTCCCACCATTGTTATTTGCTGGAGCTCCACTTGAACTGCTAGAGGAAGATGAATTTGTACTTGTAGAAGAACCAGAACTCGCAGATGTACTTGTAGATCCACCAGAAGAAGTTGCCGAAGTAGAGCTTGTTGAGCTAGTAGAACTCGGTTCACCAGAAGAGCTGCTACTCGTAGTTGATGAAGTGGAACTTGTTGAGCTTGGTTCTCCAGATGAGCCTGAAGATGTGGAACTTGTGGAAGTATCTCATCCCGAAGATGTGCTAGATGAGCTAGTTGAACTCGGCTCTCAACTCGAAGTACTGCTGGTAGAAGAAGTACTAGTTGAACTCGGTTCACCAGAAGAGCTGCTACTCGTAGTTGATGAAGTAGAACTTGTAGAGGTACCTCAACCTGAACTAGTGGTAGACGAACTCGTTGAGCTTGGTTCTCAGCTAGATGTTGAGCCAGTAGATGATGTAGAACTCGGCTCTCAAGAAGAGCTAGATGCACTACTAGTAGACGACGTTGAACTTGTGGAAGTATCTCCTCAAGAGCTTGTGGTAGATGAACTTGTTGAACTCGGTTCTCAGCTCGAAGTACTGCTGGTAGAAGAAGTACTTGTTGAACTTGGCTCACCAGAGGAGCTACTACTGGTAGTTGATGAAGTAGAACTCGTAGAGGTATTTCAACCTGAGCTAGTGGTAGACGAACTAGTAGAGCTTGGTTCTCAGCTAGATGTTGAGCCAGTAGATGATGTAGAACTCGGCTCTCAAGAAGAGCTGGATGTAGTACTACTAGTAGACGATGTGGAACTTGTAGAAGTGTCTCATCCAGAAGATGTGGTAGAAGTGCTAGTAGAACTCAGTTCTCAAGAAGAGCTACTACTCGTAGTTGATGAAGTAGAACTCGTTGAGCTTGGTTCTCCAGAAGAGCCTGAAGATGATGAACTCGTAGAGGTATCTCAACCTGAGCTAGTGGTAGACGAACCGGTAGAGCTTGGTTCTCAGCTAGATGTACTACTCGTAGATGATGTAGAGCTCGGCTCTCCAGATGAACTAGATGTAGTAGTACTAGTAGACGATGTTGAGTTTGTAGAAGTATCTCCTCAAGAGCTGGTTGTAGATGAGCTAGTTGAGCTAGGTGTTCAGCTCGAGCTAGTAGTGGAAGAAGTGCTAGCAGAACTCGGTTCTCATCCTGATGTCGAATTTGAGGTGGTTGAGTTAGAGGTGGCTGGAGTTTCTTTTTCTTGGGAGTTTGTATTTTTAGGAGCAGTTGTATTTGTGGAGGTTTTTGGAGCCTGAATAGTTTCTGTTTCCTTCTTTTTATTTGCTGCGAGGATCTTTTCTTTTACAGAGAGTTCTTTTTCCTCAGGAGCAGGTTCGGTCGTATTGGGTGAAGGGATTATAGGTACTATCTCTTCGGGTGATGGAGGAATAACTGCTTGAGTTGTTTCAGGTTCTTCTGGCTCGTCTCATCAGGTGAATACATTTATAAGACGTTTAAAGACTCCTGGTTTTTCTTTTGGGACTGATTGTGGGCTGAGCGCTGTAGTATTTGTTTTTTGTGAGAGGTCTGCTACCTGAGAGTCTATTTGTTCTACAGAGCCTGGTTCAGGAGATAACACTACTTCCTGCCCTGATGAATCTATCGTTGGGAGAATATCTCCTCATCATGATCCTGAGGGAATAATAGAACCTGTTAGTGTTTCCCCACTACCACTATCAGGAGTAGTTTGAATGAGAGGAAGAGGAGTATTTAAAGGTTCAGGAACAGAGCTATCAGGATAGAAGAAAAATACTCACAAAGCAGATATGAGTAAAAGTCCTCAGATACCAGCTGAAAGCATTAGATGGTCTATTATAGAGTACCAAAGACCATAGATAGAATCAATGATTTTATCAAACATAGGATCAGATTACTTATAAGTAATAGTATAATTATCGATACTCGCTCCACTATTTTGGAGTCATAGTGCAGCGTTTCAGATACCCGTTATTCAAGAGCCAACAACATCTCCTTTATCCACCCCAGCAATATTTATAGAAAGAGTGTCTCAGCTAATAGAAAAGACAACACTACTTCATATAGAAATAGACTCAGTGATATTCGCAAAAACAGAATCTACTCACAAGGCTCTTCGCATGACCGTATATCCTCCAGGTGAAATGCTGAGCCTATAGTAATTGTCACTATCAGTATATCTGAGATAACTGTGTATTTCTCCAGAAGCAAAATCTTGTATGTCAAAAGATACTTCATAATTTGCCTGCGTGATTGATGGATCTGGACTTGGGAATACAAGGGTATTTGATCATCCGTTTTTACTCAGGGTGTTAGAGGAAATAGTATAGGCTGAAGTGTCTCCACCAGGCACGAGAGACCAAGATCCTGAACTAGAGTCTGGAGTATGAGATCAAACAAGCTGAGTTGTATCAGTATCAGTAAACGTATCTACCATTACTTGACTTGGGAGAGGTGCTGATAATTCTTCTATAATTGATGGAGCTATATTGAATCATCGCTTTTTAAGATTTTCTGCCATAATGAGCTTAAAGTCATTGCTGTTTGAATAGAATATTATTCGTTCGTACTGTTTGAGTCCAGCGAGCTGCTGAAATGCTGTTGAGAGTT
Organism: uncultured Candidatus Altimarinota bacterium; assembly: GCA_938015455.1. GTDB lineage: Bacteria > Patescibacteriota > Gracilibacteria > BD1-5 > UBA6164 > JAACSU01. Next base: position 4,931 of record CALLPL010000012.1, on the reverse strand, counting down.
GCGCGATATAAAGCTCAAGATCGGCTAGCGTATTTATATCACAATTATCGAGAATCTCGATTGTTTGAAATCAGCTTCCTGGAAATGATGCCCCAAAACTAGACTCATAACTATTTGGTATATGTTCAGATCATTTATAACTATAGGTATATACGGATCAATCTTGTATAACTCATCATGTAGGAATATCGCTCAGTATAAGACTAGGGATAGTGACGAGACTACATGAGCCCCCACTATTTGCAGCGAGATCATAATCTATATAGTTTCATACAGTATAGCTTGTACGACTCCCTCAACTAATTGCGTGAGCTGTAGGAGTAAATGGGGAGTAACTCACGAGTCATCATTCTACTGCTCATCATATCTGGTAGTCTCTTTGATTTGCTGCTAGTGAATAGCTGTAAATAGTTCCATTTTTTGGGTCAGTTGGAATCTCTGATATACGCTGCAGTCCTATAATAGCTCCAGTACTAAAAACTCACTGTGACCACAGGATAGATCATGAATAGGTGATATCTGTAGCGTCATCAGGAGGAGGGAGGAGGGCTTCACTTGTAGCGTAGATACTTAAGGCCTTTTCTATATTTTTGATATCAGATATTCTGCTCGAATTTCGAGCATCTTGAGAGTAGCCACTAAAACTCACATAAGCAATGGTTCCAAGTATGGCTAAAATAGTTATAACCACTATAAGCTCCACGAGAGTAAAAGCAGATTTTTTTTGAGGGTTCATAGGTATATAATAGAGTAAGTATATGAAAAAGTATAGGAAATACCCCTGAAAATCAATATACAAAGGAAAAAAGCAGAGGACATAGCAGATTATTGTTTTCTAATCTGCAAAAATAATCTTCTGCGTGCGATTTTTTTTTATTTTTATATACTGTAGGTATTAATATCTATTATTTATTTTTATATATATGTTATTTAGCGAACTACAGCTCATTGATCCTATACTTAAAGCTTTAGAAAAGCAGTGATATACTGAACCTACTCCTATTCAGGAGCAAGCAATTCCTCATATATTAGAGGGGAGAGATGTTCTCTGAGCTGCTCAAACTGGTACTGGGAAAACTGCAGCATTTGCCATCCCGACACTACAGCTCCTCTCGAGAGAAAAGAAACTTGAAAATACAAATACAGCTATCAAATGTTTAATACTCACTCCAACCCGTGAGCTCGCGATACAGATAGAGGAAAATATTCAGCAGTATTGAGCTGGGCTTTCTCTCAAACACGCAGTAATATTTGGATGAGTGAATCAAAATTCACAGGTCCAGAAACTTAAAAGATGAGTAGATATACTCGTAGCGACTCCAGGGAGACTGCTAGATCTCATAAATCAATGATTTATAGACCTTAAGAAGATAGAAATACTCATTCTCGATGAGGCTGACCGTATGCTCGATATGTGATTTATTAACGATGTACGAAAGGTTCTTGCTATCGTTCCAGATCAGAGACAGACGCTTTTCTTTTCAGCGACGATGCCAAAAGAAATATCTCATCTTGCAGATGAAATTCTCGATAATCCAGTAAAGATAGAAGTTACACCTGTGTCTTCTACCGCAGAAAAGGTTTCGCAGGCTGTATTTTTTGTCAAAAAATCGGATAAAAAGGATCTACTTATAAGTATTTTAGAAAATCAAAAGATGGAGCAAGTACTTATTTTTACCCGAACAAAACATGGCGCAGATAGAGTGGTGAGAGAACTAGATAAATCAGACATTAGAGCAGAAGCAATACATGGAAATAAATCTCAGAATCATCGTCAGCGCGCACTCTCTAATTTTAAGTCAGGCAAAACTCGTGTCCTCATCGCAACAGATATTGCTGCAAGAGGGATAGATATAGACGAACTTATGTTTGTGATAAATTATGATCTCCCAAACGAACCTGAGACCTATGTTCACCGTATTGGTCGTACAGGGAGAGCTGGAAGAGAGTGAGTATCACTTTCATTTTCTGATCAAGAGGAGTTTGAATTTTTACTAGATATAGAAAAACTTATAGGGCAACAGATTAGACGTATAGAAAATCATCCCTACGCAATTACTATCACGGGTCCTCTCACAAAGCGAGAAAAACAAAAACTTAATGCTGAAAAAGATGCAAGAAAAAGAATGTATAGACAGGAAGCAAGAGAGCGAAGAGGGAATACTCGAAGAAGATAAAAGCTTTATGAAAAAGATATGTGTCATCTGAGCAAGTTCTGGAATCTGAAAAGCGCTTTCAGAGTATTATAAAGATCACTGAGACACCGTTGATACGATAACAAGAGTTAGTTATGATCTAAGTCAGAATGAAGATATTAAAAAGCTTTGTCTAAGTATCTCAAAGAAAGATTATGATTTTGTGATATATTCAGCAGGAGTCTGATATCATCGAAAGTTTGAGGATTTAACTGCTGATGAAATTTCTGCGCAGATATCTGTGAATACTTTGGCTCCATTACAGCTTATTCATGCCCTCCCAGAGGGTATAAAATTTATATATATATCCAGTATTATGCAGTATATTCCTGCAAAAAATATGTCAGTATATGCGAGTATGAAGCGTGCAACGAGCCAGGCTCTTAAGACTATTTCTCTTGAGAATTCTAATAGAAATATATTAGATATTGATCTCTGAGCTGTGAGAACTCCAATGCATCTCAAGGCTGGTATGAAAAAGACTGTATGAAAAGAAATAGATAGAGTTATCCCAAAAATCGTACATGCAATAGAAAACAAACAGGGAAGTACTACGCTATTTTGGGACTGGTTTCTTATGATATATATTGTGTTTCCTCTTATGAGAGTATTTTTATGACTGAAAAAATAATGAAACGAGCGCTGATAACATGATGAATGAGTGGACTTTGAAAAGAGATCTCTCTCCTCGCACTCTCTGATTGATATAGTGTAGATATTCTCGATATTTCTCCCTGAGAGATAGGTGACGAGCTTCCTCAAAACATGAATTATATTCACTGTGATATTTCGAAAATAGATCAAAAAACTATAGAGCAATTATCAGGAGAGTATGATATTGTTATTTGTAATGCGGGGATTTCACTTTCGGGAAATTTTTTAGAACATGACCTGTGAGCAAATACAAAGCTCATGCAGATAAATACACTTGGGCATATGGAACTTGTGAGACTCCTGTTATTAGAAAATAAAATAAATGAATGAGGGAGTATTTGAGCTGTTGCTTCAGCTTCACAGATGCTTCCGTTCCCGATTGCCTTATGATACTCAGCGAGTAAATCGGCACTTGCTGGTTTTTGTAATGCACTTCGCAGCTACCTCATTTGAAAAAAAATTTCTGTTTCCGTAGTCTTCCCATGACCTATGCCAACGGCTCATGTAAAATATTATGGGAAAGAAGTTTCTTACGATGAGAAGTCTCAAAAGAAGGTCCAGAAAATAGCACAAGCAAGCTTTCAGGGAATAAAAAAATGAAAGAGAAATATCTACCCAGATCTCGTGAGTAAGATCCTTGCCTGGTTTCCACTTCCTGGGTTTATACTTGATAGATTGATGTACAGGGCTTATAAGAAGGATATTTCATAATATATATATCAAAATACTTTTGAGAGAACACTTTTGTATATATTATGTATATATGAAATTAAAAACCTCAAAACACACATACGCTCATATAGATTGTGATAGTTTTTTTGCAAGTTGTGAGATACTTCAAAACCCAAGACTTGCAGGGAAATATGTTTGTGTTGGGAGTGAGATAATTGTTGCAGCAACTTATAACGCGAAAAAACTTTGAGTAAAAGTAGGAACTCCTATTTGGGAAGCAAAAAAAATACTCAAAAATAGAGATGCATATTTTTCCGGAGTACATATGGATCTCTATATAGAAATTTCTCAAAAACTTATGCAGTATCTTCGTAAAAATGTATTAGATGTACGAGTGTTTTCTGTGGATGAAGCTTTTGTAGAAATAAGCTGACTTCCTGAGATGTATAATCTAGGCATAGATGAGTACTTACAAAATTTGCAGCAAGATATCTTAAAAGAAATATGAATTCCTGTATCGATTTGAGTTTCAAATACCAGACTCAAGGCAAAAATTTTTTCAAAAATTAGAAAACCCTATGGAGTATTTGTATGAATCGATAGTGAGCGAGAAAGAAATATTTTTAATACTCTATCATTCCAAGAGATCCCATTTATAGGACGAAAAACAGCAAAGAAGCTTGAGTTTCAAATCACTACTATATCAGATTATATTCATCTTGGATATTTTGAGATTGTTCGTAGATTTGGGAAAAATGGGGGAAAGCTATGGTTTGAGCTCAGAGGAGTTTCAAGTATGGAATTTCTTCCCAAAACTGTTGCGAAGTCTATTTGAAGAGCGAGAGGTTTTAATAGAAAAATGACGAGCGAAAGTTCTATTTTGCTTAACCATATAAAGTCTAATCTAGACAGAATGTGTGATCAACTATCTCGCAAGTGACATGAAATAGGAGATATTCATATTCTTTTGATAGATAGTAATTGGCTTCAGTACAAAGATCACATAGAACTTCCAGTGTTTAGCAGTGATAGGACAGAAATACTTCGAGTGCTTCAAAGGCTCTTTCAGAAGATCTATAAACCAGGGGTACTCTATCGAAAGACAGGAGTTTTTAGCTCACAAATCCAGAGTATTCATGAGAAACAACTCTCACTCTTTCAGCAAGAAAATCATGATCATAAGAAAAATCTTCATATAGAAAGACTTCTTCATGATATGGAAGGGAAGTATGGAAAAGGAGTTTTGAGAATAGGTATGTAAGAAAATAACCTTAGCTTCTAACAGGAATCGCACAGATTAAGTTTTTTATTAAAGAAGACTTCATAAGGAGTTTTGTAGCCAAGTCTTTTTCTTGGTCGTAAGTTTATGAGAGAAACATAATATTTCAACTGGTTTTGAGAAATATCTGA
>CALLPL010000011.1 GCA_938015455.1 uncultured Candidatus Altimarinota bacterium | reverse complement strand
GGTCTTGCCACTGATCTGAGTAGAGGAAACCCTTCCATCACTCCTCTTGGACGAAGTTTCTCTAAACATAGTAAAAAATATAATCAATTATTGGATGCATTCGCAAAGGCTTCTCGTGAAACATGAGTATTTGTGTATCTTAAACATTTCCCATGAGTAGGGCTTGGTTCAGTTGATTCACACAACGGAGTGCTTGACCTGAGAAATAGTAGCGAAGAACTCTCTGAAAATATAGAACTCTTCGCCCATGCAAGAAGCTCATTCTGATCACAACCTCTATGAGCTATGATAGGACATGTTCTCATATCGGATGACCTCAAATCACACTTTCTAGAAATAGCCTCAAGCTTTGATTTTCTCATTACCGACGACCTCGCAATGCAGTGATATATCTGAGCTACAAACAAAACCTACACAAACTGATTCTTCTCAACTGATGTACTCAGCAACTCTTCAAAGCTCATGGTACTCGATAGAAAATCTAGCTTTTATATAAAATAAGTATTATTGACATAACATAAATTACACTTATTATAATTTATATATATTATATAATTATCTGTATGAATGAATTTACTTGAAGCATATGAGCTGAAAAGTTAAATGCTAGTGAACGATCGGATTTAACAAATTTACTAATAGCTCATTATAAGCTTCCTAGAGATTGGGATAGTGTTTTACTAGCAGCATTATGATGACCTGATATTAATCTAGTAGCTGCATGATTCAGTGCTAAACTTATAGAATTATTTACCCAAGCAGTAGATTTAGCATTGATATTAAAGGATGATCGTTTCCCTTATTTTTTAATCTTAAAAGGACAAACGCTATTATTTTATCCTAATACTCATGACCCTCAGTCTTTAAACCCTCATGTTTGAACTGCAACTACAACTACCTGAGATAAATCTGCCTCAGTCATTAATTGAGACCCGATAATCCCTGATTGGTGTACGAAAGATAGACTTTGAGAAGAGTCATACCAGGATTTTGATAGACTCTTGTTTCATCAAGACTCCATTTCCAGATATTGAATGACATTACAAAATGATTATGAGCAATTTTGTCAAAGTATTAAGAGAATATTTACCATTAAAGAAATGTCCTTAGCTGCCCGACAAGAATGATTTATTAAACGCTTGATTATTAAAAATTTTACACCTTCTTTAAGGATGAAATGAGAAGAGGATATAAAATGAAGCTTAGAATGGTTTTCTATTAAGCCCCAGATATTATGTATCTGAAACAAAGAATATACCTATACAGTAAATAGATGATGAATAAACTTATATACCCGAGAAGAAGCAGAAGAAATTACTCAACAAGATGCGACTACCCTAGCGCTTTTATTGTGAACACATGTGAACAAAACTAACTTTATTAAAGGTTTTTGATTAGAAGAAAAATTTAATTTATTACGATTCTTAAAAAAAATGTGAGACCTACTTAACACAAAGTTATTATACGGGGAGGTAAATGATTGGACTGTCAAAGAATTATGAGAAGTAGAAAGGTTTGAATACTGTGGCTCAGGTATGTGTATTTGCAGAATTGAGATTAGTAATGGGGAGCTAACTGAGACAGTAGATGTTGTAAGAGGAGAGTGTTGGAAAGAATGACAAATATTTCTTTGAAGAGTTTTATATTAGACATTAAACTCGCTATCTCTGTATTTTTTATTAGAATCTTCAGCGATAATACTTTTTGAAAACTAAGCTATGAAAATCGGTATTGTATGACTTCCAAATGTTGGTAAATCAACCCTGTTTAACGCGCTGACAAAGAACTATGGAGCAGACGCTCAGAACTTCCCATTTTGTACGATAGAACCTAATGTAGGGATAGTAAATGTTAACGATCCACGTCTAGAGAAGATTCAGAAGGCTGTGAATGGGGCAAAGACTATTCCTGCAAGCTGCGAATTCACGGATATAGCAGGTATAGTTAAATGAGCAAGCGAAGGAGAATGAATGGGGAATAAGTTTCTTGCGAATATCAGAGAGGCTGACGCAATACTCCAGGTGGTACGTATATTTGAAAGCTGAGATATCATCCATGTACATGGAGAAGTGAATCCAAAAAATGATATTGAAGTTATCAATGCTGAACTGATTATCGCAGATATAGAAACCCTCACAAAGAGAATAGCAGGGGATGCAAAGAAAGCGAGATCAGATAAAGACATAGCAGAAAAATTACAAACATTAGAGAAAGTTCTCGAGAAACTTGAGGCAGGAGAGCTTGCATCAGGAATTGATCTTTCAGAGGATGAAAGAGAACATCTTAGGGACTGTCATTTACTTACTGATAAGCAGTTTGTCTATGCCTGTAATGTCTCGGAAGAAATGATGGATGCTACAGAATCTGAACTCAAAGAGCTCATAGGTGTAAGCAATCCCAACACTCAGGTAGTCCCTATTTGCGCAAAACTGGAGGAAGATATGCTTGAAATGAGTCTAGAAGAAAAAAAAGAATTCTTAGATGACCTAGGATTAACGTCTACAGGCCTCGATAAACTCATCAAAGCGAGCTACGATGCTCTTGGTCTTCAGTATTACTTCACAGCCTGAGAACAAGAAGTCAGGGCCTGGACGGTCAAAAAATGAGCATCAGCACCAGAGGCTGCAGGAGTTATCCATACAGATTTTGAAAAAGGTTTCATTAAAGCTGATGTTGTAAATGCAGTAGACATCATTGAACACGCAGGCTGGTCAGGAGCACGTGATAATGGAAAGGTTCGTCTAGAATGAAAAGAATATATTGTCCAAGATGGGGACGTCATGTTGTTTAAGTTTAATAACTAGGTTGGTGGAAAGTAGAGAGGAAAGACTAGAAAAAAAAACAAGCAGCAAAAGCTGAGTTATATGATAATTTGAAAAAACTATCATGACCAGCGCAGATGATAGTTGCTGCTTTATTAGCTTCTCAACCTGGCTGAAAAACTCCAATGAAACCTGAGATGTGGGATGAAATTATGAAGAAAGAGCAAAAATAAGGCTATGAATCGAACTTCATAGCTCTTTTTGTATCTCGTCTATAAGTATGTTAGAATATATTTATATATATCTAAACTATAGCTTATGTGAAACTGAGAAAGTCTTAGTGCAATTGAGAGTAACGAAGCTCCTATAGAAAGAGTTATAATTCCAATTGAATGAGCTGAGAGACTCAAAGAAGCTTGATGAGGCCCTATTTTTATGCTACATTGATGATGACCCGGAGCTTGAGCAGCAATGGCAGCTCAACTAGTTGCATATCTTGAAGAGCCAAATAATCCACTTCCTAAAGTTATAGTTGGTTCGAGTGCTTGATCGTTTATTTGAAATATATTACGTGATAGTGTTAAGGATATTGAACTAAGTTCATGATGAGAAGATGATATTAGGTATGAAAACGAGTTAAGAAATGCAATGAAGGACTCTCTCATAGATGTTTTTACCAAAAAAGTCCCGAAGATTATAGAGGACACTGATATATTTGATGTAATTTGATCATTTGTATCTTGAGTATTTGATAATTGAATGGATCTTCAACCTTTCTATGAGAAAATTTGAATACATGAACCTTTTCCTGGATATGAAGATGATTACAAACATTTTGATTTTATAATTACGTACTCAGCAACAGATAGTGAAGATGACACTACATGAGTACCCACTTTTACGGCAAATGAACATACAACACCATCTGGGTGAAATGCATCCTCTACTTTTGATGGAAAAACTCCAGTTAATTTTTCATGAGAAAGCTTCTGAATAGATGGGAATTATTCTGACTATCAGTGAGAATTTGCGAAACATGTACAAGATTGAGAATCAATAATAGTATTCACGAGTTATGTATCAACACAAGAAAATAAGGAGATATGTTGACAGGTTAATGAGAAATTAGAGAAAGCAGCTTGTGTTTCAAATCTCTATGTAAGTGAAGGAACAAGTAAACTAAAAAGTGTTGCTTGAGATTTTTCTACATATCGCGCAAGTATTCAAGAAGAACATAGGTCAAAAGTTCAAGAAATGCCAAATGTATTTAAGTACGTATTAGAGCAAGAGAGGAGAAGTTCAGATAAAAGAGGATAAACTTCAAAAAATCTAAAAAAAAGTTATGATAGAAATATATTCATCATAGCCTTTTTTTATGTCTAAACAAAACTTACTATCATCTGTTATTCGATTTTTAGAACCTGTAAGAGAGGCAAAGTTTTATTCATTTCAGCAGGTTTTTAAGTGAGTGCTATCATGGACAACCCCATTTATTCATGTACTATTTGCTCAAAAAATTGTTTTTTCTATTGAATCAGGAAATAGTGATCGGAGTATGGATTTACTCATGTATTACTTAGTCTATGTGATATTATATGAATTAGTTCATGGTGGAACCTACTTTTGGTGATGGTTTTGAATGGATCCAGAAATACATAAGCTTTTATGAAATAGGTATATATCAAAATATATTCAGTTAGATAACACACTTACTGAAAAGATAGGAACAGGTAAAGCAATTTCTATTATAGATAAATGAATAGATACTTGGGCTTCAGGGCTCACCAGAATGCTTTGGAATGGGTCATGACTTATAGCTAGTTTTGCAATAGCATTGTACTATCTATGAACGATACATCTTTTGTGATCGCTTTTGTTTCTGTGTATATTCATATGATCACTTATCTTTTCATCTATTATGAATGATAGGATGATTGGGCTTCGTAAAAAAAGAAATGAGCAGGTTCATTTGCACACAAAACACCTAGTGCGACTTATCATGAGTAAGTTTGAGGTAATGCAGGGAGATAATATGAAAGATGAAAAAGAAAGGCTTTCAAAATATATGGATATTTCTAAGAAATATAATCTTCGAATGTCTCCATATTTCCATGCATTTTACCATGGACCATATTTTCTTTTAGTACTTTTAAAGATATGATTTCTTTACTACATATCTCTGCAAATTTTCTCTTGAAGTATCTCTATTGCGACGTTTGTTTGAGTTTTTGCTATTATGCTCATACTCGAGAAAACAGTTATGAATTTTATAGATTTCTTTAAGAATTTTACGAAAGAGTTTGCAATGGTAGAATCACTTTGGGATTTCCTTGATTCTACCCCGAAAACAGAGGGTTACGAAGAGGGAACTACCTTTAAGCATACTAGGTGAGAGATAAAACTCAAAGATATTACTTACGGCTACACTCCAGAAAATCCTATTTTCAAAGACCTTTCTCTTGACCTAAAGTGAAAGCAGATAACAGCTCTCGTGGGCCCAAGTTGAGGAGGGAAATCAACACTTGTAAAGCTTATCTCTTGATATATTAAACAAGATAGTGGAGATATCATAGTAGATAAGCAGAATCTTTCAGAAGTCTCTCTAAAGAGCTACTATCAGGATATAGGATATCTGACTCAGGAACCTTCTGTCTTTGATGGAACAGTTATAGAAAACCTTCTCTACGCTGTGAACTGAAGCCCAAGCAAAAAGAAAATTAAAGAAATAATTGAGAGCGCACACTGTGAATTCATTTATGACCTCCCAGATGAATTGGAAACGGAGATAGGAGAGAGGTGAGTGAAACTCAGCTGAGGCCAAAAGCAGCGTCTTGCTATCGCAAAGATATTTCTCAAAGACCCAAAAATTATTATTCTTGATGAACCTACGAGTGCTCTAGATAGCATATCTGAACAAAAAATCACCGAGGCGATGCACAATCTCTTTAAAGGGAGAACGGTTATAATTATTGCTCACAGACTTCAGACTGTAAAGCATGCAGATGATATAATAGTGATTGAAGCTGGAGAAGTAATTGAAAGAGGAACGCACACCTCTCTCATTAGAAAGAAGGGGTACTACAAGCAGATGCTTGATTTACAGAGCGGTTTTTAGAAGCTTTGCAATAAAAAACCCTTCAGAGTATTCACTGGGAATAATCCTCAGACAGTTTTCTGAAACCTCTTTCTTAAATGGATGTCATTCAAAAGAGCTGAGAGCTGCCTTCGTTTTGATGTATTTATTTTTTGGAGTACTCACAGAATCTAGAGTGAGTTCAGGGTAATGACAAAGCAAATAATGAACAACAGCTTCGTTTTCCTCTGGAGCAAGAGTACAGGTACAATATATCATTTCTCAAGCATCCTTAAGGTAGGGTACTACGCTATCGCAAATTGCTTTTTGTCTCCGATAATTTTTCTTTACATGAGATATATCCCAATTTTCTAAGAACTTTGTATCGTGAAGCGATATTGATCACTCGCTGCTACAAGGTGCATCTACGAGAATGAGATCAAAATAAGCCTCCTGTGTGATATATTTTCAAATATTTGCTATATCATCATGTATACATGTTACTCTTCTCTCTCACTGTGGTGATGACTCAGAATTTAGAAGAGAACTCCCTCCTTGAGTTTGAATTCATTGTTTCTGAAGATTATATAACATCTTATCACAGCGTACCTTTGATGATTCAAAGGCAAAGATTTCGGAATCAGGATAGAGCGAAGCAAGTTGCGAAGTTTTCCCTCACGGTGCAGCTGTAGCATCTAAAATACGTATTGGAGATTTCATCTCTCCTTTAGAAGGAGAGACTTGAGAGAGGTCTGAGAAAAAGTGTACAGGAACTTGACTTGAGATACTCTGAAGATATATCTTTCAATCCTTATATATCCGAAGTTTCCAGAGATCAGATTCAGAAAAACTGCTATCAAGAAGATAGCAGTTTTCTGGAAAAACTAGTTTTGTGTAGGTAAGAGAATACTTTTCTAAAGCTTGTTCTATTTCTTCACATGAAGACTTTTGAGTGTTCACTCTAAAACTCACGGCTCTTTTTTCCTGAGTAAATGCAGATTTGATAGTTTTCATTTCTGGTTTCAGAAATATGCTCTCAAGTCGTAGTGCAAGATCTTTTGGAAGTTCGTTCATATACTATTTCGGTAGCAGGACACCTTGTCCCGAATAAAGATGAACCTATCATAGTCAGGATGGCTCGTTTTCCAAAGGATATCACGAACTTTATTTACATAGTAATGACTGCCTCATTCTGGATGCATCATCCGGTATATAGTCATTATGAGGATAATCTGTGCAAAACTCTCATTGAGCACTCAACTCACAGATCATATAAAACCATTATATATAAGCCACGTAGCAGAGTTAAAGAGCATAACAACACGAAGTTTTATTTTCTCAAGAAAGAAGAATGCGTATGCTCAGGTCAGGGAAGTGACAATAGGCAGAAGTGACATAAATCAGTCATAGGTAAAATATCAAGTCACAAGAGTGATGACTATAATTGCAGAAAAAGCATTTTTGCTTTTTTGCCACTTCATCGAAAAGAAAATACGAACAACCCAGATAATAATCGCAGCAAGACCTGAATACATACCTAAAAGGTAGAAGTGTGCTCCCCAAAAAAATGAAGATAAGATCATGAGTTTTTTAACATTACAGTCTTCTTTTTGAAAATATGCTGTGAGAATTACAGCCATACCCATGAATCCTGTTACTTGCGTGAAAGGATCTCTGAGGATATACTCTATAAAGTAGCTGAGATACTCTACAATAAACATAACTGTGATAAATTAATTATTATTAATATAATTAAATCATTAATTAGTTAATTTGTCAAATATGAATCTATTTAAATCTATTAGAATCTCTTAAATACATATATCGTCACAAATCAACACGTCGTGGCCTCTTTTTGAGGATATTTTTAATACTATTTTTGAGATAGATAGACTTTTCTTCACTATAATTGAATCTATAGATAGTTATAAGCAGGGTAATAGTAACGATTATTTCATTAATAACTCCTGATATAGAACCAGTTTCGAGGTGGTATACGAGCCACATAGATGATACGAGTAGGAGGAGCATACGAAGGGGAACTTTTTCAAGGAAGAAGAATCCGTATGAAGCTGCTATTGTTCAGACAATAGGGAGAATTGATACTGGCTGTTCATAAGCTATAATCCCTGAAACAAGACAGGCTATTGTCACAAAAGCCATAGCATTCATGCTCCCCTTGTATTTGAGAGAGAGATAAAGACGCAGCATGGCAATAGCTGTAGCAAGTAAGGCTCATAGATTATCAATCATGAGAAAGTGTGCTAACCAAAAAATATTTGAAACAATTAAAACTTTTACTACTTGTCTATCATCTTTTAATGCGAAACCATAAAAGAGGATAAACATTGCAATAAAACCAAGACTTTGACCAAGTGGATTCTCCATAAATAAAGAAACCCCTTTCTCAAAAAGAGGAAACAAAAATGTCATTGCAGAAAGAAATTATTATGTAAATTTCTCGGAGTATAGAACAGTTTCAGATTTCTCCAAAACTTTTTTTGAAGATCTTATATTTTACCTCTATGAAGACGATTTTTCAGGATTATATTTGAGTTTATATATACCATAAAGCGTAGCTCAAGTGAGCGCTATATCAGAAGCTATTCAAGCATATGACCCACCAATGAGATTATAGATAAGCCAGATTCAAAGTGTTGATAAGAGAAGAAGTCTAAGAGGTATTCACCGAAACCAGAACACAGCTACTGCTCATATAATAGAAGAAAGCGTAGGGAGAAATGAAGCTATATTTCAAGTATGGTTATAAGTAAATATTCAAATAATGAGATAACTTACAATAAAAAAACTAACCCAGTAATTATTTTTTTCATACTTGAGTCAAATAAGATTTTTTCCAACGTCGAAGAAATTTACAGCAGCAGCAGCAATGAGTCATATAAGCGAAAAGTGTATTCCCCAAATACCAGAACCTATAGCGAGATAGACAATAAGCTTTCTATCATTGGTTTCCTTAAAAGCTAAAAAGACAAAGAATAGTGCTATAAAACCTATTGCCTGTCATATTATTTCTGTAGTAAATATGTCCATTAACTATTTTTTATATTTTGCTTCCATTTCTCTATTTTTTTCTTGCCAGTACGCAACAAGTTTTTCTTTTTTGAACTTCCACATGTAGGCAAGTACTAGGAGCATGATACCAAGGAGAATATATCAAATGTATTTCACTATCGCTTCGTAGTGTTCGGCAAAGAATATTCCAATGGTGATAAATACGGCTGCCCAAAGAGTAGATGCTATGATGTTGTAAATCCAAAATTTAGCCTTCAGAAAGCCCATACTTCCAGCGATGAATGGGAGAAAAGCCCTGGCATGTGGATGAAACTTTGAGAGAATTATTCCCCAAGGTCACCAGGTATTTACTCATTTTTTGAGATATTTGAGTTCTGTCTTTTCTATCCCGACCCATATTCCATAACTTTCAAAGAAGCTCTCTCCATAATATTTTCCTAGGTAATATCAGATAGCGTTTGATACAACCGATCCAGATATTGCTGCTATGAGAACTGATATAAATTGGCTTGTTCATAGTCATCCATAAAAGCCTCCTACTGAGAGGAGAATTACTTGACCAGGAACTATAGTCCCAATAATTGGAAGGGATTCTACGAGCGCTGAGATAAAAGCTAAGAGTATGTTCCATCTGCCAAGTGCTTCTACCTGAACCTTTATCCAATCGATAATAGGAGTAAGAATCTCAGGATTAAACAGAGAAACGAGAATGAAGAGAAACATTGCTATAAGTAGAGCAAGTATGATGTAGTGAACAAGTTTTTTTATAGTCATGGGCAGACTTTACCGGTGTTTTTTTATCTCGCAAGTTTATTTTGATTTTCTCCTGTTTTCTCGTAGACTCTTGCCATATTTTATAAATACTTTTTTATGCTTCAGGTACTTGCGAAACGGTATATGTTTTTTGCTCTTTCTTGATTTCTTGCTCTTGTCTCACTTGGAATGATCCTTTTTGGAAACCTTAATCTTTGAATAGATATGACGGGAGGAACACAGAGTGAGTTTCGTTACTCAGACTATGAATTCTCTAAAGATTGATTATGAACTCTAGCGCAAGATATTGCAGCGGGGATTAACGCATCAGAGAATGTTATTAATACCGTTAATGTCTATAAAATTACAGGAGAAGATAGTTTTGTAGTCGAGGCTTGATTCATAAGAGATCTCTCAGAATCAGAAATAGAAACATACAAGGTTGCATTTAGAGATTCAGTGCAGGAAAAATATAGTGCTCTGTGAGATATTGAACTCACAAAATACACAAACATAGGTGCAAGTTTTGGTGACTATATTAGAAATACAGCAAGGATTACTCTACTTATAGCTATAGCCTGAATAGCTATGTATATAGCCTATACATTTTCTGGAACCGTTTCTGGGATTAGCTCTTTCAGCTTTGCTCTGATAACTATTATAACACTCTTTCATGATGTGATTATATCAACAGGACTCTACATACTTACTTCGAGCTTCTTTCCACAGTTTCAAATAGACACGTTTTTTATTACAGCGCTTCTCACAATTTTATGATACTCGATCAATGATACCATAGTTATATTCGATAGGATTAGATCAAATCTCAGGGAGTTTTGATGAAAATGAAAAGAACTTGATGAGATAATACAACTCTCAGTCTCAGAATCTCTTACTCGTAGTATCTACACCAGTCTCACTCTTGCCTTTGTCCTTGTGTGTATTCTCGTCTTTTGACCAGATAGTATTGGAGGATTTACTCTTGCTATGATATTTGGGACGATTATCGGAACATTCTCCTCTATATTCATTGCCTCACCACTCCTCTATGAGCTTCACAGAAAAACAGCTCTCAGTGAATATATCCCCAAAGATGAATTATCTGAGGAAGATAAGATGGTTGTGTAAAAAACTATTGTGCTTAAAAAACTCTTAGAACAACTCAGAGATAATATATGAAGTAGGAAATACTACCTCATGTTTTTTTCAGTCGTATTCATCTCAATATACATGACGCTTCAGCCATTATTTTTTTGAAAGATTATAAGTGAGCTAGAGAAATATTATCAAACCCAAGTATTTAATTTTGATACAATCACTTATATCACTTGAGTGTGGTTGCTTTATTCTTTCTTATGAGCTTTTTTAAGATATTATATATGACAGGAAATTATAACTCGACCTCTCCTCATAAATTACAAGGAAACTATAAAGTCTTATTGTGAGAAAACTCTTGATATGACTATTTGAGAGTATTTATGAAAAAAGATTTGAAGTATCTATAAGCTTATTGATAGAGGTACTGAGAATGTTCTATTCTTCTTTTTTTCTTTTTTCGAACAATATATCTTTTATACTATTCAAGTATTAACAGCTGTCACTGTTCTCTTATATATTGATATTAGGATGGCATTAATAGTACTCAGTCTTCTTCCTGTAATGATTGGGTTATGATTTGTATTTGTCCAGATCACTGCTAAAAAACAAGATAAGCTTTCCCAAAAGTGGGAGGCTATATTTAATATAGTTGGAAATGCTATGTCTAATTTTTCGCTTTTCAAAACACTCACTCTCCAATCAAAGTTTAGGAAAGAAATTACTGAGCTTACTGATTCCACATATGAAGAACAGATGCGATTGAATAGATACTGGAATATTTCTGAAATATATGGATTATTTATTGTAATGTTCACCAGAATATTTGTGCTTGTAGCTTGAATATATTTTATAACTCAATGAACTTTATCTCTTGGGGAACTATTTATTATTTTTGCTTACGTGGATTGGATTTATTTTCCTCTTTCTGCTATGACAAGAGATTTAAGGACCTCTGTTAAACAAATTACCGAAGCTAAAAGACTAGATAATGATTTATGACAAGTAATTATGGAAGAGTTAGATATCTGAAAAAACCTTAAAATTCCTCAATGAAATATAGAATTTAAGAATGTAAGTTTTTGATATCTCGAATGAAAAAACATTCTTAAAAATATTAAACTCGAAGCTAAACCAGGGCAAAAAATTGCTTTAGTTGGGGATACTGGAGCAGGGAAGTCGACTATAGTAAGTCTACTCCTGAGATTCTGGGACATAAAGGATGGAGAAATACTCCTTGATGGAGTAAATGTTAATACGCTTAAAAAGTCGTCACTCAGAAGTCATATTGGAGTAGTCTCTCAAGATAATTCTCTCTTTAACCTCTCAATTGAAGAAAATCTCAAGTTTGCAAATCCCCGGGCTACAAAGAAAGATCTAGAAGATGCTCTGAAAAAGGCTGAAGCACACTTTGTATTTGATCTTGAAAAGGGTATTAAGACCGTAATAGGGGAGAGAGGACTCAAACTCTCTGGTGGAGAGAAACAACGTATCTCTATAGCGCGACTCTTTTTAAAAAATCCTGAAATACTTCTGCTTGATGAAGCTACCTCAGCTTTGGATAATAGAACAGAGAAACTTATTCAGAAGTCACTTGATAGACTCATGAAAGGAAAAACAAGTATTATCATAGCTCATAGACTCTCAACCATACAGCATGCTGATGTCATATATGTTCTCGAGGCATGAAGAGTCGTGGAATCTGGGAGCTATAAAGAACTTATGAAGAAGCAAAAGAAGTTTTATGATCTAGCAAATCCGGAAAAGTTAATTTTGTGATAGTGAAAATCTTCTTATAATCCTGCCCATTATGGATAAAAAGCACCTTAATCACCTGGCTATCATAATGGATGGGAACCGTCGCTGGGCAAAAGAGCGTTTTATGCCCTCTATATTTGGGCATAAAGCAGGTTTTGATAATGTGAAGAAAATAACAAGGCTTGCAAATGATAAAGGAGTGAAATACCTCACTCTCTGGGCTCTCTCTACAGAAAATCTCAAAAAACGTCCTGAAGACGAAGTAAAATGAATTATCCGGCTCATAGGACAAGTTCCAAAGCTCATTCCAGAGTTTATGAAGGAGCAGGTAAAGTTAGAAATGATAGGAGACATCTCAAAACTCCCTGAAGAGTCTCAGAAAATACTTAGAGAGGCAAAGCAGGAGACATCAGAGAATACCTGAATAATCCTGACTGTAGCACTGGTATATTGAGGACAAGATGAAATAGTGAGGGCCACAAAGAAAATTATAGCTGATTGAATAGATCCGGATTCACTTACTCCTGAGGTATTTCGAACATATTTAGATACAGCAATACTCCCTGTTCCTGACATTATAGTACGGACCGGATGAGATGTACGTCATTCAGGATACCTTCTCTACGATAGTGCCTACAGTGAATATTATTTTACTGAAAAAAAATGGCCTGAATTTGATGAAGATGAGTTAGATTCTGTGATAGATTTTTTTCAGTGAGCAAAGCGTAACTTTTGAAAATAATAATATGAATACGACACAAATCCCATCGTGGTATGCAACTTACAAAGATTTGATTGAAACATCAATCAGTAAGTATTTTGATACATATTTAGCTATTCCATGATCAAAACCCTTAGAACTCTTTAAAGAAACAGTACGTTACTCGTGCGTGTGAGGAAAGAAGCTTCGATGAATCTTTGCTCTTGAGTTTTATCTGACTCTTTCAAACAAAAGTGTAGATGATGTTAAACAAGATGATGATATACTTCGCTTTTGTGCCGCAATAGAAATCATTCATGCATTCTCTCTCGTACATGATGATTTGCCTTGTATGGATAATGATACTCTACGTAGATGAGAACCGACAACTTGGAAGAAATATTGAGAATATCAGGCAGTGCTTGCTGGTGATATGCTTAACACTCTATGATTTGAAATTATCTCTGATATCAAAGATCCAAAGATGTCACAAGAACTCGCAAAGCTTATCTCTCATGCCATTGGGTTTTACGGTATGGTTTGAGGCCAAATCGAGGATATGTATTTTGAGGAACACCTGAGTGAACTTGATGAAAGTATACTCAAAGGCCTTCACTATAAAAAAACAGGGAGGCTCATAGAGGCCTCTATCATTTGAGGAATTATTGTGTCTGGTCAAAAAGCGAATATAGACATTTTTAAAGACTTTGGAAGAAAACTTTGACTCGCATTCCAACTCAAAGACGATCTACTCGACGTAGAAGGAACTCCAGAGGAAACAGGAAAAAGTGTCTGAGGAGAAGAAAAAGGCTTTGTCTACCTCTCATGAGCGGATAAAACTCGCAAAGTCCTGCACGAAATAATATCTGATTGTCGTCAAATATCTACAAGCCTCGGTTCTGAGAAAATAGACTTCCTGGTGGATTATATGGAAAACAGGAAGAAATAGCTTATACAGCCATTGCCAACTCTCTGATGAGTTCTAATAGTAGTCAATTATCAGAAGTATCAGACTCTTCAACATGATCAAATAGACGTTTATATTTATCCCTATTTCACTTTTCTATTTGTTCAGAGTTTAGGAATCATATATTACTTCTAATTCTATCAGGATCTCACATATGTATATCATCGATAGAATCTCAAATTACAAGTTGGTGCGTTCTTTGGCTAACACTTTTTCTCAATTCTTCAGGAAGAGATATCCAGCCTTTGTTTCAGATATATACTCCTTCGTTTAAAAGTTGAAGCTTTCCATCCACAAATCCTAACTTGTTTGAATGAACCGTAGTATATGGCATTTCATTAGCTTCCAGAACAGCTTCTATGACGTTGCTTACTCAAGCAGAGAAGACTATTGTAGGTATTCATAAGTTGTAGCTATCTTGAAAATATTTTTGCATTCATCCTCTGATTCGAAGATTTTTTCTTGCGTATTCCAGAGTTTTTTCGAATTGATCTTCATTAATATATTTTCATAAAATAGCTAATGCTAATTTATTCCATACCTTCATGTGCTCTAATTTTTCGGCACCAGATATATGAATATCCATTTCAATCTTATAATAATGTTGAAATAGCTCCGATGCCTCTTCTTTTATATTATTTCCTGGATGTGCTCTTGAAAACACTCAAAAAGCTGTTTCACATCAGGGGGTTCATTCAAAAATACATCTGTCTGCATCTATAGTATTAAAGGAATTTTGTGGAGTATGTCATTTAAGGAGATTACTCATTACTATCAAATCTACTTAATACACTATCAAATATATAGGCATAAGCATGCTTTCTAGCTTGTGTCTTTCACCCTTTTGAAAAAGTCCTACTGGCTTCACCCTTAATACTTATAGTAATTTTATATCCCTTATCATCTACTCACTTTTTGTTATTATGCTGCTTTATTGTAATTCTTCAGGTAGATTGGAATATCGATATATATCTTGAAGTAAATGGATCTGCCATTATTCTATCCCTTAGCTCCATAATTATTTCCTTTTCTTTAGAAAATAAAAAACGTTCAATATAGTTCCCATTGATTTTTTCTTCACTTTGCATCTGTTTAATCATATCTTTTCTCACAACTTCTGAGAGAACTAAATTTCTTCTCCCTGTTACATACTGTACATGATCTAGTATTCAATTCATATTTCAATCTGCCTCTCAATTGGCTTTTTTTCTTTCATGTTTTCTCATTACCCTTAGTCAATTCATATTTACAAGTTCTTGTCTTTGCGCAATAATCATTAATTCTAGGGCTCTGTTTAAATGATTAATAAGAACTTCAAGATTTATACTGTTTATTGGTAGATCCTTTTTACATAAATGTGCTAATAAATTCATATGAAGGAAAAAATCAGCCATTCTCCTTAAGGGGGATGTAAAGTGAGAGTAAGAATTTACTCATAATGCAAGATGAGAAAGTGCCTTTGTACTGTAATATGCACTTTCTACATGTTTTGGTAGCTTTGATCAGGTATGATCTGGCATATGAACTCTATAAACTCATGGAAATCATTCAGTCTTACAGAATTTTGCAATCTCGCTATTAGCAAGTACCATAAATTCCTCTATAATAAAGCTAGCTATGTGAGAATTAGAGTGTCACAAGATTCTTTCTCCAACTATTATTCTTCTATCAATATCATTAAAGTGCCTTATCCTTTCTTCTGCACCTCTCACTTGGAATAGTCATCTTGCAAGTTCATGCATAATTGCATATTCCTCATATTTTCATGAAGCCGTATTTATGAAGTCTTGCTGAAATGCCTTATGATTTGTTCGAGACTTATTATAAAAGATTGATGGAAAGATATCAATTCATTCTACTTCAAAGTTATTATTTATTCTTGCTTCAATTGTTAGAGTTAATCTATTCTTGTTATGATTAAGAGAGCCAGCGTCTGTAGATATCTCTCGAGGAAACATATGATAGGCTTGTACATTTCATATATATATGCTGGTCATTCTCTTTAAAGCTTCTCAAAACAATAAACTTCCAGGTTGTGCTAATTGAGTAGGGTCAGCAATAGAGACTTGCACTGTATATCAGTTTTGTGTTTTTTCCACGGAAATACCATCATCTAGACATTCAGCCTCAGCCTTATCTATAGTTATTCAAGAAACATCTCTTCTTCAGTTCCTTTCTTCCTTATTTAGTATATCTTGTAATAAACCCTGTACATTCCTTGCTTCATTACGAACTTTTTTAGGATGTCTTTTGGGGAAACTCGTAAGGGGTTTTGGAAGATTTATATCTTTTCATCAAATTACTACTATTGACACATTAGATAATTATCATTTATTACTATAGATAATAATAAATATTTACAAAATAAGAAATTATTTTTTAGTAAATAATTTTTTACTATTCTCAAAAATTTCTCTTTCTATCTCTTCAGGACTTTCATCTCTTAAATCAATAATTTTATCAAGAACATGACGAACATATAGAGGTTCGTTTTCTTGTTTTCCTCTATGAGGAGCAGGAGTGAGATAAGGACTATCTGTTTCGACTAGGATATTCTTAAGTGGAATCTTAGCAGCAGCCTCTTGGATTTTAAGGGCACTATTAAATGTAACAATACCTCAAAATCAGAGTTTACACTCAGGAGCAAAGTTAATAAGCTTCATTGCAAAGTCATAACCCTCACTGAAGCAGTGAAATACAAAGTTTTTAAATCATGACTCTTGGAGCAGCAGAAATACGTCTTCAGAAGCATTTCTATTGTGTATAACGATAGGAAGTTTTAATTTCTTTGCTAGATTGATCTGGGCCTTAAAAAACTCTTTCTGGATAGTTATGATCTCCTGTTTAGGAAGTGCATATTTCTCTGAAAGACTTTGTAACCAATGGTAATCAAGTCAGCATTCACCTATAGCAACTATATGCTGAGAATGAGTTTTATATAAGAGTTCTAAATCCTCTATTGTTTTCTCTAGCGCTCATTTATATTCGAGGCAATGAGTTGGATGAATTCATATAACTGCTTGTACTCCTGAGTATTTCTTAGAAAGATCAATAGATACTCTAGAACTTTGTATATCAACAGCTATACAATTAAGGTACTCTCACCCAGATCAAAAAAAATTCTCAAGAATCAGATTTTGAGATTTTTCTTTTGCAAGATAGGGATGACAATGAGTATCGTACATCATGCTAAAACATAGTTCAAGAACTCGAGAGCAAATAGGTTTCTCCATCTAGGTCCTTGAAATTAACATTCATCACATTTAAATGGACGGTATCCTCTAAAATTTTATTAAATACAGTACTTGCTATAGGAGAGTCTTCTAAAATATCAGTAGCAGAGCTAAAGTTTATAAGGTATGTAGAAAATCCTGCCTGGTTAGATATTTCAGTAATATCTCATCATGCAAGAGGGGTTTTTACTTCACTAGGGTCTCATAGCTCTGGATCATAGCTTATAGAAAAGCTCAGTTCTGTAACCTGATTCATAAGCTTAGAATTATGAAAACTGAGAGTAGTTCCGTCAGACTTCACAGTAAAGTCTGCAGTTGCGTTTTGTGATCCTGCTCACTCAAGTACATTTGCCTTTAAATACTCACCTGTTTTTCCACCTAATAGAAACATATTTATACTCAGAGCTAGGACAATACTTATAGAAAATATACCTAAATGTTTTAGTATTTTGTAACGATGATAGTTCTGAAACAGGTCTTTCACAATCCGTAAAGTTATATCCAAATATTATTTTGATTTTACAACAAAAATATTACAATGCAATCCTAGCGTTATTGACTAATTAACTTAAAATTGAATGGAATATATCTATCCCAATTCATTCCTCGTAGATAGTGAGAGGAAAGAATCGGTAAATGATTGCCGTAAGCTACTAAAAGAACTAAAACCAGAAGTGGTAGTTAAATTCTTTTCTGATAAGGTATCCTATTTTATAAAAATAGAGAATGCTTTTATTCCATGGCAAACTTGATGAAATGAATCAATAAGAGCAGATATAGAAATACATATTTAATAAATAATCTCTAGATAAGTTATGGCAAACATTGTACAATACTTTCCCCCCTCAGATGTATCACCTGAAATGAAACAAGATCCAGTACCATGTCCAGAAGATTGGATGGAAATTGATTGAAAAAAAGAGGGGCTCCCTAGAAGGTTCTATCAAGTATCAGAACAATTACACAGGAGTGATTTTATCTATCCGTCAGCAGTATTAGCTGTAAAAAAAAGATGAATTAACCACATTATTTCTCTTGTTGATAATATAACTTGGAGTAACAGAGCAGAAAATTTTTACCCATGGTTTAATGATATGAACTTTCATCATTTTCCTTTTAATTTAAGAAAGGAACTAACTCAAGAAAGATGTAGGGAGATAGTTGAATTAATTTTAAAGTTAGAGGAAAATAATGACAACCAAATCTTAGTTCATTGTAAGAAGTGACAAGTAAGAACAGGAATGGTAATAGCTATGTACCAAATTATGACCTGACAAAAATGAAACCTTTGAGCTTTGCTTGAAGCTATAAATTACGGATGTATTAACGGCTCTTCTATTCGAGAAATTCTTAGATATTCTAAGTAATCCCATGATTTTCTAGATTCTCAATAACCGACTTTCATAGGACTCTTTGGAGTTCTTTTTTTTCTGCCTTTTGGAGTCATTCAACACTTCCAAAGGTTTTGAGTATTTTCTTGCGAGTTGCTGGTCAAATGCCAGGGATAGCTTCGAGGATGCTTTGCTTCATGGACTTGCTCCGAGAATCCCTGTTAAAGCTTATTGCAAACCTGTGAGCTTCATCACGAAGAGCTTGTATGAGCCTGAGCTGAGGAGATTCTTTATCGAGGACTATTGGCTCTGAAGCTCAAGGAAGAAAGAGCTCTTCTTCTTGTTTTGCAAGAGATACAATTTGCAGTTTTTGATCTGATTTTTGCAAAAATTCAGATGCTTCTATAATTTCCATTACAGAGCTAAGTTGTCATTTTCACCCATCTATGACTATGAGATCAGGGAAGTTTCATATTTTTTCAAGTTCTTTGAGTCTTCGCTGCATAATCTCTCTCATAGAATCAAAGTCATCAATTTTTCCTTCCTGCAAAGTTTTAATTCGGAATTTCTTGTATTTTTTACTGTTAGGCTTTCAGTTCTCTATTACACTCCTACTTGCAACTGTGTGACTTCAAGAGAGATGAGAGATATCATTACACTCAAAAATAATATCTTTATTTATTGCTCAGTAGCCTAAGAGGTCAAGCAGGTCCTGCATATTCTTTTTAGTAAATCCTTTGGTTGAGAGACTAGCCATATATTTCTTATGGGCATATTCATAGAGGTTTTTATAACAGAGTTTTAGGAGATCAAACTTTGCTCACAATTGAGGTTTTTCTATAGATATTCAAATATCACTGAGTTCATTGAAGCTTTCAGGAGCAAGAAATATAAGTTTCTTTCTCTCTCTGTTTTCCAACCATTTTCATTCTATAAACTTTTTTAGTACATCTTTTCATTGTTCTGAGAGTTTATTTTCAACCTCATAGTTTTCATACGCTGTAATTCGTGAATCCTTTATATCTATCACTCCTATATAGATATTTTCGTATTTTTCAAGTATCTGAACAACTATATAGTCTCAAGACACTCCATCTCTCACAACCTGAAGAGTATCTAGACTCTCAAGTGCCTCAAGTGAAACTTTACGTTTCTGTGCTTCCTCAAACTCCATTTTTTCAGCAAATACTAACATCTCAGACCTCAAGCTTTCTTTTATATCTTGTGTATTTCCTGAGAGGAATTTTTGTATTTGAGAAATTTTTTTAAGGTATATTTCTCTGATTTCAGTCTCATCTGCCTGTATGTTACCATCAAATATATAACTATCGAGGCTATAGGCTCATTTCTTCTTAAAAAAGTTATGTGAGCCAACACCATAGCCGTAAATTTTCTTTAAGAGTTTTAGTATTTCTTCTACATGATATCCTGATATATAGGGGCCAAAGTATTTTCCATCATACTTTTTCATATTAGTTGGGGATATTCTCGTTTTTCTTATTTGTGGGAACTGCTCTTTTGTAATCTTGAGGTAGAGAAAGTTTTTATCATCCTTGAGCAGGATATTATACTTTGGCTGGAGCCTCTTGACTAGATCGTTCTCGAGTATGAGAGATTCAGTTTCATTATTTGTTACGATGTATTCTATATTAGATATTTTTCATACCATCTTCTTTTTTGCGAAGTTAAGTTTTTGTTGTCATGAAAAATAGCTGTTTACTCGAGACTTTAGGTTTTTTGACTTCCCAATATAAATAATCTCTCACGAGAGATTATAGAACTTATACACACCAGGAGCGTGGGGCAGGGAAGAAAGTATGTCAGTAATATTATTTTTCATCCCCAAGATCTATAGTATAGCGATCATCATACTGACGTTTTTTCGCTAAATCATCTATATCGTCTCACTCAGAGTCTCACTGTACCCCATGTTTTTTTAAATGTTCTGTCACTACTCATCCAAGAGCATCCATAATCATATCAAATCTATCTTTGTCGTCTTCTTCATCTTTTGGGTGAATAAAGTTCTCAAGAATATCTACAGATTTATATGGTGCATATGCGCTGAGTATAGCAAGTTCTTCCTCTCAGAACTTATGGATGATAATATCTCCTTTGTTAAAGATACTATCCCATATACGATGTTTATCTATTTCTATACCTTCTATATTTTCATGATGGAGGCTCTCAAGGTTAGTTTTAAAAAGTGACCATTCGAGATCATAGACAGCTTCATCCGTTATAATCCATACGTCATGATACCAATTAAAGAGTTCATAGACTATTTTGAGGAATACAACAAAAAGTAATGCTTCTACAGCGTAAAAGGGTACCAAATCTCTAATACGCTCTGACTGATAATATAGAAACGAAGGAATAAATGCTCAAAATGCAAGCCATAGAATAAAACCGTCAATAACAACAACCCAGTGTTGGTGAATCACTGCATGAATTTCTTGTCACTCGGGAACATATTTTTGGTAGAGTTTCATTAAAATTTTATATCAATACCTACAGGACAATGGTCGCTTCAGAGAGTTTCATCATAAATTCTTGCCCCAGTGAGATTATCCCTCAAATTTTTGGAGATAAGGAAATAATCTATTCTCCAGCCTACGTTACGGGCTCTTGCTCCGGCTCTATAACTCCACCAAGTGTACTTATCTGGAGTATCTGGATATTTTGCTCTAAAGGTGTCTATAAATCAGCTGTCAAGATAGTTATCCATTCATTCTCTCTCTTCTTTAGTAAATCAGGCACTCATAGTATTTTGCTTTGGTCTAGCTAGATCAATTGGTCTATGAGCTACATTAAGATCTCCACAGATAACAACTGGTTTTGTTTGTTCTAGATATTTGAGATACTGCAAGAATGCCTTGTCCCAAACATTATATCTATATCAGAGTCTTGCTAGATCATCTTTAGAGTTTGGAGTGTAGACGGTTACAAAATAATGATCTTCGAACTCGAGAGTCGTAACTCTTCCTTCGTGGTTTTCAAGAAGCGTCTCATCTACATATTCTACACTCTCATGATCAAAACTCTCTTTTGCAATGCCATGAATAATACTTAAGGCTTCTTTCTTTGAAAATACAGCCGTTCCAGAATACCCAGGTCTCACAGCAGGATTCCAATATTGATGATACTCACTTTCTTCTAGGAGTGCCTGATCTTTCCTAGTGAGCTGCTCTGGACGTCACTTCGTTTCTTGAATAGCCAAAATATCAGGATTTTCATCATTTAAAAATTCCATAAAATTTTTCTTTAGCACTGCCCGAACTCCATTTACGTTCCAAGATATATATTTCATGATTTTCACTTGATTATAAACTATATCAAAATAATATAGCAGCGAAGCAAAAAGTAAATATTTCTTTAGGTATAAAAATATGTCGAACGTAATCGATGCTGATCGTGCTAGAGAAGATATAAAAAATAAAGGAATCCGTGTAAAGTGAGAAGATCAATTTGCAAGAGAATGAGATGAAATAATCTGTGTTAAAGACGTAATTTCTAAAGAGGGAGAAAAAATCAAATGACGAGTATTTAGTCTTACTGAAATCGTTGTTGAGCCACCTGAAACATCGGAGCATTGAATGCTAAAAAGGATAAGAATATCTTGATTTTGAGATGAACTCTTTCATCCTAAGAAATTTAGACTTAACAAATAATAAGAAATTATGAAAAAAATTGGATGGATAGGGACGGGTGTTATGGGACACGCTATGGTACAGCATATTATTAAGGCTTGATATGAAGTTCATGTATTTAATAGAACACGATCTAAAACAGATGACTTAGTCGCTCTATGAGCACACTACCATGATACTATAAAGTCTATTGCAAGCTCTGTGGATATACTCTTTAGTATTATCTGAAATCCACAGTCTGTGAGAGAGACCTATTTCTGAGAAGAGGGAATAATAGAAAATAGTAAGTCAGGGAATGTCTTAGTCGATATGACTACAACTGAACCAACTCTTGCAAAAGAGATTTTTGAGAAGGCAGGAGAAAGGGGAATTCAAACTCTCGATGCTCCAGTATCTGGATGAGACATTTGAGCTATCAATGGACAGCTCTCAATTATGGTTGGGTGAGAGGAGAATATCTTTAAGGAAGTCCTTCCTCTCTTTGAACTTATGGGGAAGACCATCATCCATTGTGGAACAGCTGGAGCAGGACAACATACTAAAATGGCAAATCAAATAGGGATAGCAGGAAATACAATCGCTCTATGTGAAGCACTGGTCTATGCTGAAAAATCATGACTTGATATCGAGAAGACTATAGAGGTGGTATCTGGATGAGCAGCAGGGAGCTGGGGCTGGCAGAACCTTGCTCCACGTATTACACGGGGAGAGCTCGATACTTGTTTCTTTGTAAAACACTTCGTTAAAGACATGAAAATAGCCCTAGATGAGTGTGAAGCAATGGATATCAAGCTTCCAGGACTCAGCCTCGTATATTCTCTCTACCAAGAACTCATAAAATCCTGAGAAGAAAACCTCTGAACTCAGGCTCTCATCAAAGTTATCAAAAAAATGAACAACATGTAACTTGTCTATTTTAAATTTTGTTTTTTAAGTTTATTTAGCATAATAATTTAAATATAATATAATCAAAATCTTAATAGATGTCAGAGAAACTAGGGAAAGTAAATGCTTTGTGAACCCTTTATGGTCACCTTAGTGGTAAAAATCTTTTAGCAGATAATGAGCTTCATGCAGTATGGAAGAGATATTGTGAGTTAATGAAACTTCAGACTGACGATTGAATTTGTTCTCCTGAAAACATAAGGGCCTGAATGCTTATATGAGAGAATCTTGTGCACCAAGTATGAATAGAGGTTTGAATTACTTTTCCACAAGATGAGGTTGAAAGTGTAAAGACTTCTGCTAGGGTAATAATAGTAGGTCTAGAAACAATGAATGAGAAATCTGAGAGGTGAGTTTCTAATTGAGAATCGTTAAAGAATCAATTAAAAACATGAAAGGGAAGCTATGCTCCTGAATTAGTAATGGAAAGTCTTACATCTGAGAACTTATGATGGATAGATGCTAAACTTTTAACGAGAGCTCTTTCAAGAGCAACTTCATACTTTCCACATTTTATAGCTTGCATTACACCTGAGAATATAAATACCATTCCTTGGGGTGCATTTGAGGTAGTTAGAAAAAATACCTTACTAAACCCAGATAAGGACCCTGCTGATAAGGTCGAAGTTCAGCGAAGAAAGTTTGAAAGAATGATAGAGGATATTAGGATGAATATTGATGAGACTAATGAATTAACTATAGATGATTGTGTGCTAGATTTACTCTGATATTGAGGCGAGTGATGAAAACTAGCTCGAAGTTTGTTTCCAGATGATTATCCTGAATGAAAAACCACACAAAAGAGATGAAATGAACCATCATCCTGAAATGGTCTTTGGAAGTTTTTAAAAGATAGATATAAGGGAAATACTATCGCAAGGATGGAAGAAATATAGCTTGATTTCCTCTTAAAAATCCATAAAATCTTCACTCGAAAATTATAAAATATAAAACTAAGAATATATGTCGAAACTGCACGATAACGAAGAAATATTAGAACAAGATTTAGAGGAACAAGCTGAACAAGAAACTGAGCTATATGAAGAGCAAGAGGATATTATCGAAGAGCAGCAAGAAGAGATAGAAAAGGATGAGAGTCAGATAGGGAAACTGAAGGATGCCCTAGCAAGAAGCCAAGCTGATTTTGAGAACTTTAAGAAACGTACTGAGAGAGACAAGACTGATATGATATTTTTCTTGAAACTTGATATTTTTAAGAAAATTCTCCCAAGACTGGACGATATAGAACGAATCATAGAGAATACTCCAGAGGATGTGAGATCGTGAGCCCTCTATGAAGGAGTGATATCGCTTCAAAAAGCTCTTACAAAAGATCTAAATGGACTCGGAGTACAAAGCTTTGAGAGTATAGGTACTGCTCTTGATCCTGATAAACATGAGGTAATGACTCAAGTCCCATGAGTAGAAGGGGAAATAGTAAATGAATTTGAAAAAGGCTACATGCTCTGAGAGAGAGTACTCAGAGTAGCTAAAGTTGTAGTTGGAAATGGTCAGTAATTAATCAAAGAAATAAAAAAAGATCCTAGATATATTTAGGATCTTTTTTTATCTTTTGTATTAAATACTGATTCAAAGAGTACTGAGATCAAGTATTTTACTAATTTCTTCTGCTACTGTTTCTTTAGGTTTAATATACAAATTAAAATCCTCTTGTAGTCCCTGTGAATCTAGAGCTTCTTCTAGATATATCTCTTCGAATCTCTCTACCATAGTTCAGCGTGTTTTTGGTCAAAACTTTCATGCTCCAATATCATTAGAACTCTGTATAAGATTTTGAGCTATCTGGTAGTCGATGATAGCATTTTGAGTTTTTACTCCAAATATTGCAGTGTCTTTATGAGAGAAATACCCTAATCTCGCAAGTGTTTTTTGGAGTTCTCGAACCTGTGATGATATATCTCCATATTCAGGAGTTCAGAGACTATCTATATACTCTTGAGCTTTTACTTGTGAGCTTTCTTGAAGCTTCTTATAATCAGAGAGAAATGTTTCTTTTTTTGTAATTTCTTGCAGGTGAGCATCATAACTCTTTTGTAGTGCAGCTCTGGTTTTTGGTCCATAGCGACCTGCTCAAGCATCTTCTTTGCTTGCTAAGATCTGACTGTCTACTTGAAACTGAAATACAGCTTCGAGAGTTATTTCATCATACTCTCAAGTGTTTTCTTCTTCATCTAGGTATCATAACTCTCAGAGAATAGACTGGAGTTTAGATACGAGAGTTGCGTTACTTCCTGATTCAAGTGATACTTCGAATATTCCTGGAAGTTTAGCTGGGACTACTGGAGTCGGAGCAGTATTATAATATTGTTTTTTAAAACCTGCTACAGTCCAAGCTGGAGTCGGTATATTGTAGTAGTTGATAGTAGTGTCACTATTCCAGTTGACGATATTACCAGCTACTGTTCTTTTTCCCCAATACATGGCTCGACGAAGTCATTCGTCACCATAGCCCATCCATACATCTATACGGTCATGCTTGAAGCCCCTCTCTCACGCTGGAACTATAGCTCCTCAACGGTCCTCTACAGAACCAATTCCGAGTCAATCAAGGTAAATCTTTGTACCAAAAGCATAGCCTTGAGGAGCTGCAAGCATACCTGAGAATACTTTTCGTCCTGATGCTCCTGCAATTCATTCTCAGTTAAGGATTATGTCTGCATGGTAACTTCCCATTGCATAATAATCTTGGCCAGGGAGTGGAGAATAATACGCTGTAACAACATAATAATCTTGCTGAGCAAAAAGTGTGGCAGGGAAGAGTGTGATACTCATGATGAGTATGAGAATTCAGGAAAGAATACGTTTCATATTATAGGTTCATAAAAATAAATACATATATATCCTAGCATATCTAAGAAGCTATTTCCTAGAGCATCTATAAAAAAAGCCCCTATTACTTATTGACAAGTAGGGGCTTATTTGGATATATAATTATTTTTTATTTGATTTCTTCGTTAATGAGAATGAGCTTTGCGAGTAGCTCTTGATCATCAATACTTGGGAGTATTTCTTCTATTTGTTCAGATAATTCATTTAGGACCCTCTCCATTCATTTTCCTCCTGATGATTCTTCTTTTAGGAGTCTTTTTTTTATGAGTGAGATAGCCTTCTTGATCTTTGTTTTCTCTGTAGAAGAGAGTCTATGACTTGATGTGATCTTCTTCTCTACTTTCTGCTTTTTGTCTTCTATTTCATTTTCTACTACAGATTCTTTCTCTACAGGAACGGAATCTTCTTGCTTCTGAATCAAATCTATTTCTGCTGTTTCATAATGTTTCCATAAAACGCTTCTTGTTTGGCTCCCATAGTATCCTGCTCACCAATCTTTGCTGTCTCTAACAATTCAAAGTTCTATTTGAAATGTTATCAGGTCATTTTCTACACTTTTATAATTTCCATCTATCTCTCAATTATACTTTCAAAGTTCTTTTAGGAGACCCTGGAGCTTACGTATATCGTTTCTTGAGGATTCTGGATTAGCTCTGAACTCTCCATAATTCATGAGAATCTCTTGTCCTTTTGTAATTTCTTGATTCTTTGCTCAATGGAAATTTTGAGGTGCTTCTTCGCTCAAAGTGTCTTGTGGGAGTTCAATCATTTTGCTAACAACACTCAAAGTTTTAGCTCCAAAATACCCAGCTGATTCATGATCAGCACTTGGAATAATATCATGCTCAAGCTGGAAGTCTATAAGTGTTTGCTTGATACTATCATAGTTTCCATCTACAGCTCAACTGTAAAGTCCTGCTTCTTGAAAGAGTTCTTGAAGATTTTTTATGTCAGTAGGTCAGGAGCCGGGGTTAACTCTCAGTGAAAGATAATTCACTGGAGTTTTTTCATCAAACTTGAGAGAATTAGGAGTATCTGAATTTACTATTTTTCCTTTTATTGTTTTCTTACCCCAGAGAACAGCCCTCTCTCTTCCTTCGTCTCAATGTCACATCCAAATATCAATTCTATCATAGCTGTTTCCTCTACTTCCAGCTGAAACAATAGCTCACCCCCTGTCCTGAACCTCTGCTACTCAATATCATTCGAAATGAATCTTTGTTCAAAAAGGGTATTTCTTTGGTGCAGCAAGCATTCATACAAATACTTCTTTTCCAGATGCACCATGCGTTCCTTTTCCGTTTATATATATTTCACGCTCATAACTCCCATGAAGATATTTTGCTTGTCATTTAACAGGAGAATAGTAGGCTGTGATAATAAATGATGTTTCCTCACTAGCAAAGACAGAAAAAGGAAAGTAAAAAAATGAAAGTGTCGCGATCACTACTCCGCTTAGGAGTTTCTTCGTCAGGCACATAAATAGGTTTTTTAATTATAAACCTGCAAATTATATTGAATACAGCTTAAATTCAAGTTAATTACCCCTGCTTTACAGGATCTTCACTATCCTCCTGCGTTTGAGGATCAAAAGCATTGAATAAGTCAGTCATATCCGAAGCAAGTAGATAATGATATTTAATATTTCAAAGAAACTTTTTTTTGAAATTAGGGATATTTGAACCTTTTCAAAATCAGAAATTTTCTATATTTATTCAAAATGGAGTAAATAATCCTTCGGTAGATATATACGGAACAATCTTATCTTTTTTATTGTGAAATACTTGTATTTTTTTAGTATCTTCTCATATATATCATTTCCAGCGATCAGTTCTGCCTTCAGAGCCATCTTCATTTTCATAAGTCTTAAGTATATTCGCCACATCTACTCACCTAACGTAGTTTAAATCAGCATACTTAGTAACAAGTTTACGAGAGATTGGAGAATAATTCCATATACTAGAAATATCAAATGCTGGCGCAAAGAGGGAGAGAGATAAAAGTTTTGTATCTGAGAGAGAGGAGAGAGTTCCATATGCTCCAGAGCTATGAGCTATGATCCGTACCTTATCAGTTTCACTTAATATATCAGATATACCAGATATTGCCCGATGAATCCTTTTTCGATAAGCCGTAGGAGTGAAATTATCCGTGTCTTCATAGTGCCCAGGAGGAGTTATGCTTAGAGGAGTATATCATCTTCTTTGTGATTCTTGTACTGCTACATTAAACCAGGGATCATTTTTTTCACATGCAAATCACCTAAGTATGATACAAACTTTATCTCAGATATTATGTTTTTCTCATTGTAGGGGTGATTCTAAAACTCAACCTCATTCTGGGTGAAATCATGTAACAGTATCTAGCACTATTGATATTTATAAAAAATATTCCGTCCATAGTATTTTTTAGATTAAGATTGTAAAAAGTATTTTATTTTTTGTTAAAAGTATTTGTAATCAAGAGCTAATACTAAACCGTTTAATATCTTATTACTGTATTATCCTTCTCCATCTTCAAATCCCGAATTTCCTTCACAGTTTTATTGTTCTTTCCATTTATAAAGCGAATAATCTCATCTATGTTACTCTCTGAGAGACCTATAGTAGAGCTATCATTTGATATATAGTATATGTAGCGAATGACTTCTTTTTGCAGGAGCTGAGAGAGACTATTAAAAGCTTCTATTTCAAAATAGGTATTTCATGCAAGAAATCTCTTCACTTCAGTATCTATATGAGACTTTACCTCTTCTAGATGAGAGAGAAGCTGAGAAATATTTTTTTTGTAGCTACTGTTTACTGACCTAAAACGAGGAATAATATCAAGTCTAATTTTATTACGGGTAATATTTTGATCCTCATTTGATGAGTCAATAAAATACGTAAGATTATTCTTATCCAAGTATTTTTGAATATAATCCTTCTCGATTCATACCATAGGACGAAGAACATCACCTGAGCATTCTGACATATTTATAAGTCCAGTAAGTTTTGTTCCTCGCACGAGGTTAAAGAAAAATGTCTCTATTCTGTCATCTAAGTGATGCCCCGTCATGATGTATCGAGCATTATATTTTCGCTTCATAGCTCTAAAGAATGTATACCTCTTCTCTCTTGCTAATTCTTCAAAAGACCTACTTGGAGTATTATCTTCGATGTTATCAAAATTGTAGTGTGAAAATTCCACTTCGAATCAATGAGTCTCTCAAAGCTCTCAAAGAAAATTCTGCTCCTCATCACACTCAGGACGAGTTTCATGATTAAAATAACAAACAACGATATTATCTTTGTACTCACTCTCTATCAGATGATACAAAAGAAACATACTATCAGGCCCGGCTGAACAGGCAACAAGTACTTTTTCGTCCTTTGAGATATATTTATTCAGGAATGTAGAGATATCAAGCATATTTTTGTGTGATTATTTGAGAACTACTATAAAGTATGTTACACTAAACTCAAATAATTATTACACATGTCCAAAGAAAAAGACGTTTTCCGTGAGACAGCGAGACTGATAATCTCAGGATCTATATACACCCTAATGTGACTCGTGTCACTCTATATCATGTATATGACTCTATTTCTTGTGTATAAGGTCTTCTCAGTGATGTTAATACATATTTCCTATCTCTCTGATACTTCTGAGGCATGACTCTCAAAAGCTTCTCAGATGAGTATTACCCTAACAGAAGAGGTTCTCTCAGTTGTGACGATAATCCTCGTACTTGTGAAGTCATTTAAGATACTCATATCCTATTCAAAGCATCACCATATTGAGATTAAACCTCTTGTAGAGATTGCTATCATAGCCTTACTTATGGAAGTTGTATTCAACTTCTGAGCCCATTCAATGCAAATCAACTGGCTCTTTGCTATTTTTGGACTAGGTCTCCTTGTCATCTATGCTACGTTTCCTTATTTCAGGAAGAAAGTAAAAGTGTAATTGCTTTTGGGGTAAAAATACTTATAAATAACTCAAAGAAATTATTTTTTGAGTTATTGTTTTATGAAATTTAAAACAGATAAAGCATCTATTGCAGAAATTGCAAGATCTCATACAGAAAGTGAACTTACAGCAACTTTATGACTTCTTGAAAGTATTTGAAAAAGTAGTTTATCAGACGGTTTACATTTAGATAGTAATATCAATACTCTTAGAAAAGCTATTAAATTAAAAACAGAAGCTGCAGTATATGCATTTTGGAAGCGTGATTGACTGTGAGAAGCTATGTGAGAGAGAAGTATTGAAGAATATGAATGAATAAGTTTATTTCGTAGATACTGAGATAGATTGCAACATATTCTTTGATCCGAGATACCTTCTCAATTTGAAGACTCAATAAGATTTATGAAAAAGAATAATATAAAAAAGATTATTACATGACCATTATTATCAGACTTTTGCTCAGTAAAACCTAGTTTTGATGTTGAATATGGATGAGAGAGATGCTTTATTGAGTATCGAGGTCTCACAGAATTGGAATGTGCAGAATTTAGGGCTGAATGAATAGACATAGAAGCATTAGATGAATTAATATAAACTCATGCGAATAACTGACTTTTCACGTTCAACAAGAGTAAGGAAGGGAGAAGATTGACGTATTATAGAAGATATAGAAGTAGATAATGGTGTGCCACTATGATGAAAGGGTTTAAATGGACCATCTAGATACTCAGCAAAAGTACATGAAATTGTAAAAGCTACTATTCCATCCATATGAGATAGGATTGCAGCTAAATATCTGTGAGCAAGATTAGTTCCAGATGATGAAACAAAGCTTTATGATCTTATGGAAAGTGATTGAACTCCAGTAGAAGTGAAAACGGGAGCTATCTCAAGTACTACATGTATAAGAGAAGGTCAGTTAAATAGGATTTGATCAAAAGGAAAATATGTATTAGTGTATTTCAGGACTCATGGTGGTAAAACGAAGCCTCCATCCTTTTACGTAGATAAGTGTATTGAGGAAGAAATGCATATATCACCTGAAGAATATTTAAAAAGATCTATAACAGTAAAAACTATGCTTATTCTTCGCCAGCCTACTATGGTAAATTTCTTTAACACAAGTAATCTAAGATTACATTATAATAGTTCTCGATTGCCATATAAAGCTCTTTCAAGAACACGAGCAATAGAGTTATTTCATAAAAATCCTGATTGATTTGAAACAAAAGAAGATACTTTCCAATTTGGAAGGCATAAAATAAAGGTCTTTCATATGTGACCAAATTTTTTAGATGAGTAAGAATTACATAACTATAAATTTTAAATGAGATTAGAGCTTTGACGCACTTTTCCTAAGGAACTACTTATACCAAACCTAAGTAGTGATGTTGTTTGTTGTTCAGCAGATTCAGTAAAAGCTATTATAGGAGATAGAGGGGAGGCAGCTATTATAGCTAGTGATATAGAGTATAAGGTATATGCAAACCCGCATTGAGATGTGAGTTTTGAGTCAAGTAACAATGCCATATGATTTAACTTAGATCAACATGAAGAATACAAGATGTTTTTATTGCTTATAAAATTTGCTCATGAGTTCTGAATTTTAGAAGAATTACTTTTATTACAATGATGAGACTTATATAATTTCTTGTTTTCTTATAAGTGATCTATTTGAGATAATTACTCACTTAACTTAGAAAGTTCATTTCTTGCTTTTGAAAAAGGCTCAAATAGAAAAAGGGAAAGGCATTCGATACCATTTAATCTAAGAAAAGGACCTCATTGATCTAATTGAAGTTATAATTCTTTTATTGATAATGAAAAGATTACATTTTATTGTGAGGAATGAGAATTTACAATTCATAAGTCGGAAATAATACATTACCTCAAATTACTCATTCTTTCATGAAAGCATTCTGCAGTTTGTACACCTTCTCAAAGGTATAAGTACATTATAGACTTTCTTTTTTCAGATTGATATAATGAACTATTAAATGAATATAAAGATTTTCTATAAGCCCCTTATAACCTCCTGGTTGTCATCATCAGCAACTCTATTCAGCATTATTTTTTGACACTGAGTGCACTCATGCACAATCATAAGGCCTTTATTCTTTCGGTGATCAAGTCATATAGGCTTCATAAGTCCTTGACATTCGCTAGCTCTATCTCAAGGAAATTCTGCATCTAGATGCTTTGAATACAGACATTTTGGACAATGATTTCGAGCACTACCTGAGGGATGTTTTGAAACTTCAGATTTGCAGTTTTCGCAAATAAAACTCTCATTTCTCATAATAAATCCCATAAGCTATTTTTTATATGATGCTTCTATAAGTTTGGCTATTGCGTAATCTTTTTTTGTTACTGTATTATCAGCATCATGAGTAGTTGTTCGGATAGTTACGTTTTTGTATTCGTGAATGAGAATATCCGGGTGATGATTACTTATCTGAGCAATATTTCAAACTATGTTTACAAAATCTAAGGCTTTTTGAAAATCTTGAAATTCAAATGTAGCTTCTAAGAGATTATCATGTTCTTGAAAATACTTCATATGTAGCCCCTTTCTCTTATTCTTAAAGGGAAAGGATTCAGGTTAGGGTTAAAGTTACTTCTGAATAATATAAAATATTACTCCGAC
>CALLPL010000010.1 GCA_938015455.1 uncultured Candidatus Altimarinota bacterium | reverse complement strand
CAATAGACTACGGGAATGGAGTAAGTCTTGATCCAATAGACTACGGGAATGGAGTAAGCCTTGATCCAATAGACTACGGGAATGGAGTAAGCCTTGATCCAATAGACTATGGTAACGGGGTAAGCCTTGATCCAATAGACTATGGTAACGGAGTAAGCCTTGATCCAATAGACTATGGGAAAAATAAATCAAGAAAAATACGATACGGTAGGGGATATTATGAGGAGAGAATCCACTATGGTAATACTAGGGTTGAACCAATACATTATGAAGGAACACATGTTGAACCAATTCAGTATGGACAAGGTACTTCTTCTTCAAACTCTTATAATACTTCCAGGTCTACAAATAGTGGGAGTTATGGGAAACTGACTCTTGATGAATATGAAAGGTATTATAAGAATGGATCAAATAGGAGTTATGGGAGTATATCCTATGAAGATTATCTTAAATACTATAAAAATGGAACCTGGGGGGATATAACAGAGTATTACCATGATCCTTACACACAAAGACTAGATACCCAGCCGATTAATATTTATCCTTCAGGTTATTATGAATATGACGATGTAGAAAATATTTTCTATTAATATAGATATAACAGAAAAACTCTCCTCTATACTGGGAGAGTTTTTTGATATCTTTTACTTATTCATATAGTGATACTATTATTTTTAAGATAATCGAATTATGTGGCTTGCTCTTATTGTATTCATTGTTCTTGTTCCTCTCGCAATTGCAGGAGCATCTATGGCTCCTTGGGTTCCTACGCGCAAGAGTGATATAACTCGATTATGTGAGATTCTTGAACTCACACAGGGACAAAGATTTTTAGAAATCGGAACAGGAGATGGTAGAGTCAGTGAAGCTGTTGCAAAGAAATTTAAAAAGAGTTCTGTAGTAGGTATAGAGCTAGCGTTTCCTATGTATATTATTGCAGTTATTAGAAAATATTTCTATGGTTCTAAAAATATGACTCTTCGTCTTGCAAATGCTTTTAAAGAGGACTTTTGAAACTATGATGTCATATATGTATATGGTATGCCTGATAAGATGTGAGCAAAAATAGTCCCTCAATTTTTAAACCAAGCAAAACCCTGAGCAAAACTCTATTCTTATGTCTTTTCTATTCCAGAGGAGTATAAGCAGCAAGTCGTTTCTTATGGAGAAGAAAAAGAAGCTAAGATACATGTACTCACAAAAAAATAAGAGAAGAGAGTTTCACTTCTCTTAAAAAATATTACAATAGGAATAATACTTTTTTAATTATGTTTTTATGAAGCAATTAATTGTAGGAATTTTAGTTACGTGTATGTTGGGAATAAACTTTATTTTTGCCCAAGATGACTATAAGGATGACCTACTTATACAGGAATATCAAGTATATATACAAGAAAAGGCAGGTCCTATGGTAGAGTCACTGAGTGTAAAAGAGAAACTAAACCTACTCTACAAAATAGAATCCCTTATTACCGTGTATCCAAGCAAGGATATGTCTGAAGGTCAGAAGAAAATAATTATGAATTTACTTTACGCATTAAAGTTTTATGTAGAAGCAGAGTTTGAGGAGCAAGATACATGATCAACGGGAGCAAATGTAAGCGTGCGAATCATAGATGATATCCGCTGTGCAGAGTGCCAAACATCTGCAATTATAGGGCAGATAAAATCTCTTCCATTTCTAACTGAAGCTGTTTATACACAGCAGGATTTCAGTGATAGTTGAGTAGCAGAATACCTTCAAGCCAATAATATTACGACTCTTCCAGCTGTAATATTTTCAACAAATGAGCTTTCGGACGGTGGACAAGTAGTTCCATATCTTTCGGTTCTCCCAGATGGTCAGTATACTCTTGCTCTTGGTTCAAATTTTGATCCTTTTGAGGCTAGAAGTGAAAGAGGGTTTTTAGTTTTAGAAAAGCAGCAAGTAAGTAGTGTCCTTCAAGGGACTTACATAAAAGGAAATACAGACGCTGAGATTACCTGGATTGAATATACAGATCTTAATTGCCACTTCTGTCAAAAAATGGAAATAGATGGAACAGCTGACGCAGTTATCAAAGCATATCCAAACTCTGTTAATAAAACATCTCATCACTTTATTGGTGTTGGAGGTCAAAAATCCCAAATTTGAGCCGAACTTCTCGAATGTATAGGTAAGCAGGCAGGATCAGATATATATAATAAAGTACTTTCTCAAACACTCACTTCGAAAGATAGTAGTGAAACGGCTATCCTTAATTTTGCACAGGCAGAGTGAGTGGATAGGGATTCTGTGAAGTCTTGTTTTGATGCAGGTGAGACAAAAGATATAATTGACACACGTTTTGCGGTTGGACGAGAAGTATTTTCTATCTCAGGGACCCCAGGGAATGTTCTCATAAATACGAAATCAGGGGAATATATGATTATATCAGGAGCAGTCCCATATGAATCATTTACGCAGGCAATAGAAGAGCTCTTGATCAAATAAAATTGTGTGGATACTACGCTTTCATCTCTTACGATCAAAAGACTATAATAAAATAGCTCGTATTTGTAAGAAATATGGTTTTTCACCACGTCAAATTTCTCCGATAGTCTTTGCAAAAGCAGTAGTTATATATAAAACGCAAAAGAAATCATGGAGAATGGTAGGGAGAGAACTCTCAGTAAGTCATATCCCTCTCTATAAATTTTATGAATCTGCTCAAAAATCAAACCTTCTGCAAGAAATCTTTCACGTATTTTCAGATCGCCGTATAGCCCTCTATCTAGGGGATAGGAAGCATATTAAAAAAGAAGATCTAGATAACAGCAAGGAGCTATGAGAATTGACGAGAAGAGAGATTGAGAGTATGCTCCTGCAATCTTAGATTCATAATAAATAAACTATGTGTGGAATATTTGCCTATAACGGTGATACAGATTGTCGCGAGAAACTTGTGAATGGTCTCAGGATGTTAGAGTATCGATGATATGATAGTGCTGGAGTAGTATGAATAACACAGAAAGGAGAAGTATTCCTTGAAAAAGCTGTAGGGAGAGTTTCAGCTCTTGCTAATAAGGTAGATAATAAAAAGAAAGATACAGCTCTTTATACAACATGAATCGCTCATACACGCTGGGCAACACACGGCTGAGTAACAGAGTTAAATACTCATCCTCACGTATCATCTAGTGAGAGATTTTATATTGTACATAATGGAATCATTGAAAATTATAAAGAACTCAAAAAATCTCTTGAGAAAGATCATACATTTTATTCAGAAACTGATACAGAGGTAATTGCAAAGCTCATCGAGTCACTCTATGATGGAGATCTCAAGTCTACAATGGAAATAGTAGCAAAAAAGCTTGTTGGAGCATATTCACTTGCTGTCGTTGATAGAGAGGAACCAGGAAAGATCGTAGGTATCAAACTTGGAAGCCCACTCATAGTTGGATCAGCTGTAGATGGAGTTTATATTTCAAGTGACGTAAATGCTCTGGCTTCACTTGCAGAAAGCTATACAATACTTGAAGATCATGAAATGGTCGTAATAGAGTGAAAGAAATATAATATCTATATGGCAGGAGAGCAAGTAGAGAGAGCAAGTCAAGAGGTAGATGAAGCCCTCGTAATAGATGAACTATGAGACTTTAGCAGTTATACAGAAAAAGAAATTTTTGAAATACCAAGCGTACTTGAAAACGTTTGGAGTGGGCGAATTCATTTTGAGAAAAAAGAGATTCATTCAGAAACACTCGATGCCTTATGAGAGCTTGATATCGACAAGATTTGTGTTATTTGATCATGATCAAGTTCGTATGCAGGAGAAATGGGATGTTATTTCTTCAAGAAATTTTCAGGGATAGAAGCTCAAACGGTTATCTCAAGTGAGTTTCTTTCTGATGTTTTTATTCCTGGTAAAAAGACCCTTTACGTATTTCTCTCTCAATCAGGT
Organism: uncultured Candidatus Altimarinota bacterium; assembly: GCA_938015455.1. GTDB lineage: Bacteria > Patescibacteriota > Gracilibacteria > BD1-5 > UBA6164 > JAACSU01. The sequence continues at coordinate 9,450 of CALLPL010000010.1, read as the reverse complement.
GAAACAGCAGATGTCAGGGAATCAATGAAGATTGTTCAGGCAAAGGGATGTATGACTTTTGGGGTAGTGAATGTAGTAGGTTCTACGATTGCCCGAATGGCAGATATGTGACTCTACTCTCATGCTGGAGTTGAGGTATGAGTAGCGAGTACTAAGAATGTTATAGCGCAAGTATGAGTTCTCCTTACTATGGCCCTGAGTCTTGGACTCAAAAGAGATATGCAAATAGCAGATGCTCGAGATCTTATTACAGAGCTTGCAGCTCTTCCAGATAAAATTCAACAAACCCTTCTCAAATGACCACATATCAAAAAGCTTGCAGAAAAATATTCTAAATATGATCATATGTTTGTACTTGGAAGGAATTATTTCTACCCAGTTGCAGGAGAAGCGAGCCTTAAGTGTAAAGAGCTCTCATACCTCCACTATGAGAGTTATTCAGCTGGGGAGCTCAAGCATGGTCCACTTGCGCTGGTAAGTTCAGAGTTTCCAGTTATGGTCTTTAATCCAATGGGGAAATTTTATGCAAAGACTATCTCAAATATCCAAGAAGTATCTGCCCGTGAAGGCCCAGTACTCGGATTTATTTCATCAAATGACACTCATAAAGAGCTCTATACAGACGCAATAGAACTTCCAGAGACCTCAGAGCTCCTAGCAGTATTTACAGGACTTGTAGCTAGCTATCTCTTTGGGCTCTATCTCGCTGAAGCACTCGGAAGAGATGTTGATAAACCAAGAAATCTGGCAAAGAGTGTGACCGTTGAATAATTAACACAAAAAAATGATACAAGCAATAATTTTTGATATGGATGGTTTACTTATTGATTCAGAGCCATTATGGCAGGAAGCTGAGAAAAATATTTTTTCAACCGTATGAGTTGATTTAGATGATGAACAAGTTGCCTATACTACTGGTTTACGAGTCGATGAAGTTGTCGGATATTGGTTTCATAGAGAACCATGGGAAGAATCCATAAAGACAAAGATTCAACTTGCTGAGGAAATAGTAGAAGAAGTGAAGAGACTTATTCGTGAGAAGGGACAAGCAAAAATATGAGTATCACAAATAATAAGTTTTTTATCTCAGAAGCAGCTTCCTATAGCTATAGCATCATCTTCTGAATATTCTATTATTTATGCGGTTACAAAAAAACTATGAATTGAAGACCATTTCGATCTTATTTATTCGGCTGAGGAAGAAAAATATGGAAAACCTCATCCATGAGTCTATATTTCAACTTGTGAAAAGCTCTGAGTACTCCCTGAAAATACTATTACTTTCGAAGATTCATTTAATGGAGTTCTTTCAGCAAAATCTGCAAAAATAAAGTGTATTGCAGTACCAGAAGAAGTAAACACACGAAATCCTAAATTTGTAATAGCAGATATGATATTACATTCACTTGAGGAGTTTTGAGAAGAACAGTGGAACGTATTGGATAGTTAAAATGTTGAGTAAATATAGAGCTTACTTATAATCCTCCTATTGAGGATTATTTTTTATTAAGATTTATATGACCTATTCAATCGTAGCAAGAGATAAAAAGACAGGAGAGATGTGAGTTGCCGTGCAGACGCATTGGTTTTGAGTTGGGAATAATGTCCCTTGGCTTGAGGCTGGAGTTGGAGCAATTGCAACGCAAGCACAAACAGAAATGAAATATGGAAAACGGTGAATAGAGTTATTAAAGCAATGAAAGTTACCAGAAGAAGTTATAAAAGAAATTTGAAAAGATGATGAAGGTTTTGATTTTAGACAAGTAGCTATAATTGATAATAAGTGAAACATATCCACTCATACGTGAAATAGCTGCGTGAAATATGCTGATTATATAATCGGAGATTGATTTATTGTTCAAGGGAATCTCCTTACAAATGAAGATGTTCTACCAGCAATGAAACAAGCGTATGAAGATAATATAAATACAGATTTTACTGAGAGATTATACTTGAGTATAAAAGCTGGGGAAGAGGCATGAGGGGAACTTAGGTGAGTTCAATCTGCAGCTCTCAGAATAGTTTCGGGAACTAAAGGAGAGTATGACATAGTAAACCTGAGAATTGATGATCATGAAGCTCCACTGAATGAAATACATAGACAAATAAACTTACAAAAAGCATATAACTTTTTAAATGAGGCAGAACTTCAGGGGGAGATATGAAGTATAAAAAAGTCTTTAGAATTGTTCTCACGAGCTCAAAATATTCTCCCAAAAAGTAAGGAGGTATTATTTTGGAAAGCCTTTATGTTAAAAAATAGGGGAATGTTAGAGGAAGCCCAAGAGATTCTCGATAGATATTTCCAGTGAGAAGAGATGTGGTTGGAGCTTTGGGAAAGGATTGAAGGATAGGTTAGTAAAATTTAAAATAAAGCCCTGAAAAGAGCTTTATTTTTTCTATATTTTCTCTATAATCGGGGCGAATTAATTTATAAAAAATATTACACGTGAGTACAAGTAATGAGACCGTTATTAGTTTCAAAGAAGTAGATTTTCATTATGATTTTCGAAAGCCTATCTTAGAAGAAGTGAGTTTTAATGTACGAAAAGGGTCAAAGATTACTATTATGGGACAAAATGGAGCAGGAAAATCTACTATTTTTAAACTCATAAATTGATCTCTCAAGCAGACTCTCTGAGTTATTAATACTCCAGAGGGAACAACCATTGCAACAGGATATCAGGTTGTTTTAGCTGAGGATAAAGAGCTTACCGTTCAGGAGTTTTTTCGAAAATATTTTAACGACGACTCTGTATTTAATATAGATAAAAATATAGCTGATATACTTAGAGTTGTAAACCTCAAAGCCCCTCTTAATAGAAAGATATCAGCATTTTCTGGAGGGCAACAAGCAAGACTTCTTCTTGCTGCAGCATTGATTCAAGATCCTGATATTTTGCTCCTTGATGAACCTACGAATAACCTAGATTCTGAGGGAATTTGGCATCTGACAGAATTTCTCAAGGATTATAAAAAAACAGTACTAGTTATTTCTCATGACGCAGACTTCCTGAATAGTTTTACAGATGGAGTCCTATACCTCGATGTATATACTAAAAGTGTAGAACAGTTTGTTGGGAATTACTATGATGTAGTAGAACAAGTAAAAAAGAAAATAGAAAAAGATAATATGGCAAACGCAAGACTTCAAAAGGAAGCTCAAGCGAAAAAAGACCAAGCAAATGTCTTTGCACATAAATGAGGGAAGCTCAGAGCTGTAGCAAAGAAGATGCGAGAAGCAGCTGATGAGATGGAGGATAATATGGTAGACAATCGAAAGGAAGACAAGGCAATAAAAGACTTTATTATACCTATGCAAGAGGATATATGAGGAGTTTTACTTGAAATTAATTCTGTACATATCATAGAAAATGAACAGGTTGTTGAGAGAGCAGAGGATGTGTCTCTTCGAAAAGATGATCATTTGTTACTTGCCTGACCAAATGGTATTGGAAAATCAACACTGCTAGAAAAAATAGTAAATGGAGATGAAACATGAGTAAAGGTGACAGAGGGTGTACGAATAGGGTACTACAGACAGGATTTTTCCAACTTGGATTTCTCTCAAACGGTTTATGATTGTCTCAGAGAAACAGCACCAAATATGACCGAGCAAGACCTCAGATCAAAAGCAGCAGGATTTCAAATCAATGGAGAAATTATGAAAACAGAAATTGGACATCTCTCCGAAGGGCAGAAATGACTTGTAGCATTTTGTAGACTAGTATTCTTAAAGCCGGGAATACTCATACTTGACGAGCCAACTAATCATATTAACTTTCGTCATATACCGATAATTGCAAAGGCTCTTGATAGTTTTGAGGGAGCTATGATACTTGTATCGCACGTTGATGAATTTGTATGGCAAATACGAATAGACCAGTACTTAGACCTCAAATAGAGCTTTATCTATAGTACTTGGCAGTTTGTTTGAGTATTTTATAAGCATCTCATTGGTTCATAATAGCATTAGGATAAAAACGATTTTTTGAAGTACTGGTGTATACAAGATCGAGATGCGTTGCCTTTGCTGCAACATCACGTTTCCAATCATCTCCTACATCCCTAAAATTATATCAGGACATATTTCCTTTGAGTTCTAAACCTGAAAGCCTGAAGAGAAAAGCTAAAGCTTCTATTTTAGATATTCGAGAGTTAGGCTGAAATGGATTTTCGCTGTTTCCCTGTAAAACTCATAACTCTATAGCTGTAGTGATTATTTTTTGATTGTTTTTTTCTTCTCCCGTAAGATCTGGAGAAACCTCAGCCTTATCATAATCTATACAGTGTGCTCTAAAAATAGTATCGAGATATTGGATCTTCGTAAGTTTTTCCTGAGAGAGTTCTTTCTGAAGCTCTCTTCCCGCACTAGTAAGTTCATCGATAGTAGCACAATCTTTAAATGTATCTGGGACCCTATGAACTACTTCTTTCCCGTTTACATAAGTTCTATTCCATGAACTCGAAAAAGCTCACTTATTTCCAAGATAGAGGAACACTCATATAACTACGAGTATCCCAATAAGCAAGAGAGTAGAACGAATTTCTTTTTTCATGAATTATGTTTTACGCTTTGTGAAATTATAAAATACTGAGCTAAGTATTTTTAGCAATGATATCTCTAGCTATAGCTCATACTTTAGGACTTATATTGTTCATTGGAAAGTAGCGTGTCCCAATTGTACCGTTAGCTTCTTCGACAGCGCAAAATAGTGCCTCACCATCATCATCTTCATCTCGGTGCCAATGATTAGGACCTCTGTATCAATTTTTTATAATTGCAAGTGGATAGTACCCTATTCTTTGACTTTGTTGTACTTCTAGTACATTTAGAGAATCTATTTCATCTACTATGGGTTTTTTGTATGTAAATTCTGGTAATTGATCTGACTTTTTACAATCAATACTTAGGGTTTGTAGAACTAATCAGGCTGTTTCTAATGTATAGTAATATACTTCCCCTGAGAATCTATCTCATTCTAAACCTACGTCATCTTCAGGAGCTTTAGTGCGAGCATCTATCTGCTCTCTTGTTAGTAATAGTTCAGGCATATGTATTATTTAAGCAATATTAAATAATATATTATATATTATATATTAATTGTCAAGTAATGTTGAGTATATTTTTCATGATGCTATTTTTGCGATGTCTTTAAATGTATGCTACGATAGATCTATTATTTATATATTATATATTATTATGGAAGGATTATTTAGTATCGGGGGTGTTATTGTTTTCGTTGTTATTACATTACTCCTGTATATAATTACTCAGCTGAGAAAGGTGGTTGCAACAAATGAGGTACATGTAGTACAGAGAAAAAAAGATTCAGTACCATATGGAAAATGAATGAAAGCAGGAAATGTCTACCTTGCTTGGCCAGCTTGGGTTCCAGTTTTTGGGGTTGAAGTTCAGAGATTACCACTAAGTATTTTTGACCTGCAGCTTAATGGATATAAGGCTTATGATGTTGGAAAGGTTCCATTTCAAGTAGATATCACAGCATTTTTTGAAATTAGTGAACCTGAACTTGCAGCAGAAAAGGTATTCTCTATTGGAGAGCTAAAAGAGCAGCTTAACGAGACGGTAAAAGGAGTAGTTAGAAAGATACTTGCAGAAAGAGATATCGTTGAAATAATGGAATCTAGATCAGAAATTAAGGACAAGTTTTATGAAGAGGTACTATGAGCTGTTAAGTCATGGTGAGTAGAACTCAAGAATGTTGAGTTTATGGATATTAGAGATGACGATGGATCACAAGTAGTAACAAATATCATGATGAAGAAAAGATCACAGATTGAATCAGAGTCTCAAATCGAAGTAGCTGAAAACCAAAAAAGAGCGACTATTGAAAAAGAAAATAAGACAGCAGAGGCTCGAGCAGCAGCAGCTTCTGCAAAATCAGGAGCAGATATTATAGAGTCGAACTCAGAGAGAGATGCTGAGCTTAAAAGAATTGAAAACGAAAAAATTACTCAAAATCAAGATATTGAAAAAGAAAGAATTCTGGCAGTACAAAGAGAGGAAGCAAAACAAAAGGTCTATGAGTCAGAAAAGGAAACAACTGCCAAAAAGTTGGCAGTAAAACAATTAGAAGAAGAAAAGAATGCGGAGATTGCTAAAAATATTGAACTTATTAAAGCTAATGAACAAAAACAAAAAGTCATTATAGATTCTCAGGCTGAAAAGGAAAGTATTACTCTCAAAGCCCAAGCAGACAAGACTAAGGTAGAGCTTGATGCTCACGCAAAGAAAACAGAAATAGAATCTATTGGTATTGCAAAAGCAAAAGCGCTTGATTATCAAGGAACAGCAGAAGCAAAGAATAAAACTCAAATGGCAGAAGCGCTTAATACCTTTGATTCAGAGTCTATTGCTTATATGGTAAAAGAGCTAGAAGTAGGTCTCTCAGAAGTGGTTGATCTTGAAAAAGCAAAATCCCTAGCGTCAGCTGATGTAAAGGTTATATCAACAGGAAAAGATGGGGGAGAAGGAGTAAATACATTTATGGATCTATTTTCTGCAAATGGAGGAACAAACATAGGAGCAATGGTTGAAGCAGCAAAGAATGCTCTTGGAGAAAAGAAAGTAGAAGAGATTATGAAAAAAGTTACTTCAGCGAAGAAAGCAGTTTCTGTAAAAAAGAAAATTCCAGCAGCAGCTACTAAGAAATAGTTCATCTATGACATCTGTTCTCAGCATATATAAAATTCGGCTCCCTTTCTTTGAATACAAATATGAGGGAGCTGTTTTCGAAGAAATATGCTGAGATCTGGAGAAGTTATTGAAATATAGAGAAATATATCAAGAATTAATAGAGCAAAAGCAAGAGAAATATATCAAGAAGACCTTACTATTTATATGAGGAAGATGTGAGCTTCTTTTATACACATCAGGTTCTTACTATATCCCAAAATATCAAGTTGAACTATTCTTTGAGTCATCTATTGATCATGAACTTATTAGAAAGATAGTAGCTATTTTTACGAGCTTTAATCTTCGTAACTACATATTTGATTATTCTAGTGAGGTAGAAAGATATCTAGATGATAAAAATATTCTTACTTCAAAGGTTCTTGAAAAAGATTTTAGCTGTTTTTGAGTAGATAAACTAGAAGACTTTCTAAAAAACACACAAACAAAGTATTTAAGCGAGACACTTAAAAATCAACCTCAAATTCGAAATAGCTTTTATTATATGATTCATATATGCTATTTGTATAAGCAAAACTGTTTGAACGCTGAAAAGGAGCTATGAGATATAAATACCCTCAAACAGAGCTCAACAGATGTAGAACACCAATGAATACTCGAACTCAGCTGACAAAGACTCGAACACATTCACAACATAAACCTTGTGAATTTTAAGAAATACAAGAAAGTACTTGATCTCTTTTTCAATATATTAAAAAGCACTTAGAGAAATCTAAGTGCTTTTTAGTTTGGTTTCAAAATGGTGGGTATACCAAGAGTTGAACTTGGGACCTCACGATTATCAGTCGTGCGCTCTAACCAACTGAGCTATACACCCTAATGTAGAAACTTAATGGTCGGGGACGCGAGACTCGAACTCACAACCCCGCGCTCCCAAAGCGCGTGCGCTAGCCAATTGCGCCAGTCCCCGAGGTGTTTCTATAAAAAAAACTTAGATACTTTTAGAATTGTAGCATTCTCTAAATTCTAAATTCTAAGTTTGGTGCTTTGTAAAAATGGAGCGGGTGATGAGACTCGAACTCACAACCCTCTGCTTGGAAGGCAGATGCTCTAGCCAATTGAGCTACACCCGCACATATTTAAAAGCCTGGGTATTGTATAAAAAATAGCAGAAGTGTCAAAATTTTTTTCTAAGTTTCTTGTATTATTTCTTGCCCTTTATTAAAGGGAAAGATGTCGGAAGGACAGAAAGTGTTGATAGTATTTATTTTAGGTCAACACTTCCAGATTGTATGAGTTCTCCATTCACTCGAAAAAATATATTTTTAGGACTATTTTTGATAGTAATGTTACGAGTAGAAGTAGTGATATCTATGTATTTAGGAGCATTTCAATTTTGATTCAAAATTTGGGATTCCCTGAGAGCATAGAGATATCCAAAAAAGAAAGCCAAAATGATACAAACACTCGAAATACAAAGATTTATGATTTTTTGATTCATGGGTTTTGTATATGTGCTTGATATGTGTTTTGCAGCAGCATTGCTACAGTCATTGGTCCAACTCAACCTGGAACAGGAGTTATCGAGTTTCACTGAGCAATTAGATCATCATAATCACAATCTCCATATATTTTTCCGTCTATTATAGAAAAACCAACATCAATGATAACAGCATCCTCTTTTACTATATCTGGAGATATAAGTCCTGGTTTTCCTACAGCAGATATGACGATGTCAGCTGTTTTCGTATAGAGCGAAATATCAGGAGTCTTTGAATTGCAGTTTATTACGGTAGCTCCAGTACTTATGAGGAGATTTACAAGGGGTTTTCCTACGATATTACTTCTTCAGATCACGACTACTTGCTTTCATTTGAGTGAAATATCATAGTAGCTACATATTTTTATAACTCCTGCTGGAGTACATGGGACAAAGCCTCGGGTATCTCATATCATAATCTTTCATTGATTTTCAGGATGAAAACCATCTACATCTTTTGATGGAGTGATAGCATTAATTATACTCAGACTATCTATGTGATCTGGAAGAGGAAGTTGAACAATATATCACGAAACATCAGGACTTTGGTTCAGTTTTTGTATTTCACTTAGTAGATCTCTCTCTGAGATATTTTCAGGAAATTGAAAGAGTTTAAAATTCATTCCTATTTGCTCAGCAAAACGTTTTTTTTGAGAAATATATCTCATGCTTACAGGATTATCTCCTACTAAAACAGCCCCAAGAGTAGGGATTGTTTCAAGCTTTTTTATCTCTTTAGAGAGATTGTCATATATTCCTCAGGCTATTTTTTTTCCATCAAGTATCATTGAGTATAGAGACTATTAAAATTGAGTAGTAGCATAGTGGAGAATCTCTCTATTGCAAATTTGAGGGGATAGAATATACTTTTTTCATCACAAGTTTAAAAATCAAAAAATGGCAAGAAAACTTTATGCCCTGTGTATTCTTATAGGAGTTATATGAGCATTAGTACTCGCGTACCTCTATTTCTTTGTATATTATACTGCAACAATTTCTGTGAACTCTAATGTATGAGAATATGAAGTAGAATTTTTCTCTAAATCTACAGCTCAAAAACGTAGAGAGCTTTGTCCTGAAACGGAATGTATTATTCGCGATGTATCTCCGTTTGAATACAATGTTACTATTTCAAAGCAGGGGTATGAGAGTGAACTTATGACTATAGATGTTGCTCCCCGTAGAAGAGAAACACTGTTTATAGAACTCACTGAAAAAGTTATTCTTGAACCCGTAACTTCTCTTGAAACTC
>CALLPL010000009.1 GCA_938015455.1 uncultured Candidatus Altimarinota bacterium | reverse complement strand
TGATCAATATAAACAAGCTATACTCAGAGGGTTCTGATTCGAATTTAAAAAATATACTGAAGATATAAAATACCCTCATTTTGTATTCTTTGTCAGAGAATACTTAGAACAAAAATATGGAAAAGAAATCCTAGAGAGATGATGACTCAGGGTCTACACATCTCTTGACCCTCTCCTCCAAGACAAGGCTCAAGAAATAGTTGAAAAACATGGGAGCGCAAATGAGACGCGGTTTGGAACTCAAAATGCAGCTCTTGTATCTATTGATAATAAAACAGGGCAAATACTTACTATGGTAGGTTGAAGAGATTACTTTGATGAAGAGAATAAGTGAAACGTAAATATTATTACTTCGAGATTACAACCAGGTTCTACATTCAAACCTTTTGTATATTCTATAGCTGTTGATAAGGAAATAATTGGAACCCAGACTCCTGTGTATGATCTAAAAACTACCTTTCCTGGGAGCTACGAACCAGATAATTTTGATGGAAAATTCAAATGAAAAATGACAATAGCAACAGCTCTGAATCAGTCTCGAAATATTCCTGCTGTTAAGATGTACTTCCTTGCTGGAGGAGAGAAGCCAATTACTGATTGGATGGAAAGTCTCTGAGTGAGCTCAATTGGAGATTTCAAAGATGAGTATAGGGAAAACTATGGAAAAGAATATTCTTATGGTGCTCCTCTCTGACTTGGAACTGGTATGATGACTCCACTAGAACTCGCAAGCGCATATACTGTTTACGCTAACCTTGGGTATAAAAAAGAAATTACTCCTATCGTAAAGATTCTTGACGCGAGAGGACTCGTGATAGAAGAGTTTAGAGAAGAAGATCAAATTGGGGAACTCGCAATTGATCCAAGTACTGCTTTTATCACGAATCACATGCTAAAAGACACTACAGCGAGACCAGATTCATGGAATAAGTTTCTTGCTCTCTCAGGGAGGCCAGTTGCATCAAAAACAGGGACATCCACAAAACAATTTGAAAAAAATGGAGAGAAAATCATCTATCCTCGTAATCTCTGGACCGTTTGATATACACCTCAAATCACTACTGTAGCTTGGGCAGGTAATAATGACGGATCAGAGGCTTATTTCAAAGGGAGCGGACTCGAATGAGCCGGCCCAATATGGAAAGATTTTATGGAATTCTATCACTCAGATGAGCCAGTAGAGGATTGGGAACAACCCACCTGAGTAAAAAAAGTAGACATATCTAAAGTATCGGGACTCTTAGCTCCTAATGGTATAGGCTCACTCGCAGTGAGCTCTCTTTTTGTTAATGCTCCTACTGAATATGGAGCAGGAACTCAATCTGTACAAGTTGATCTACTTTGTAGTGGACGAGTAACAGATAAAACTCCCGCAGAGGCAAAAGGCTGGATTAATATAGTAGCACTTAATTCACTCAGGCCTGATGACCCAGCTTGGGAAAACCCTGTACGAAATTGGGCTGCAGCATGATGATACGGTGGAGTTTGATGATATTATACAAGAGCTCCTACGAAGGCATGTGTCAGATCAGACCTAGCTAGCGAAATAGAGATATGAGCTAAAATCTCTAATGGAGAAACATTTGTAAGTGGGTCCAACTATATTCAAATAGGATATAGGTCAGTGTCCCCTATTGAAAACCTCACCGTAACTGTTTGATGAAGACAGGTAGCAAAGGTAAGTGTTTGATGAAATACTCAAGGAGTTTGGAGTTGAAATATTGCTATTCCAGAGTGAATGGAATGATCATCCCAAACTATGGTTGTAAAAGCTATTGATAATCAGTTTTATTCTCAGTCAGTATCTTACAATGTGAACATACTTGATAAAGATGGGGACGCTCCTGTTATCACCCTCACGAATCCTGCAGATGGTACTATCGCTCTCTACGCTGGAGACTTCTTTAATCTCAGATGAAAGATCAGTGACAGATCACAAATAAAAACTATAAATATTTACGTAGATGGAGCTGCCGTTCGTAAATGACTCTCAGGAAGACAATTTAGCCAAGAAATATCTACGGTAGGTTTTTCAGAATGAGCACATACTATTACAGTAGAAGCTTTTGACAGCGACTTCAACAAAGCCTCTGTTTCAGCGAGTATGACCGTACTTCCCGGATCACGTCCATGAGCACCCAAACCAAGTCCTGAACCTGAAGATGCATCAGCTGAAGAAACTCCTGAGACAACTGAGCCAGAGGAAGCCCCAACTGAAGAAGCTCCTCAAGCAGAACCAGAAATACCCGAAGAAGATAAGTTTTAATTCAGCGCATCAAAAAACCCTAGAGAAATTTTTCTAGGGCTTTTTATAGCTATTTATTACTATAAGCTACCTTAATCTTCAACAATTACTTTTTCTTGAGGAGTTGTATTGCTCTGAGAGGCTTTAATATTAGAATTAGATACCCAATAAAAAAGTACTAAATAAATCCCTATTCATATAAGCTCTCACCCAACTGTTAAATAACTGAAAATATAATAAACAGCAAAAATCAATGTAGAAAATCATACTATATTCTTATGATCACTCTTCACATGTTTTGAGAGTACTGACGAAAATATATGAAGCAATATAATAAAAACTATTAATCAAGCAAATCCTGATATCATAAGAACTACTTCAGGGTCTATTCATAGATTCATCTTGAGTACTCAAAGAATTAGCATTCAAACCAACATAATATTAACTATTCCTCAAATAGTCCCGTTTAAAAAAGCAAATTGCAAAGTGTTCTTATTCATCTTTTCAAAAATATAATAAATAAAAAAGCACTACATTATTAGTGTAGCACTTTTATGATTGCTCTGTCAAATATCTATTTCTTCAGCTTTTCAGCTTCTTTTTTTACTTTTCCAGCAATGAGTTTTCATTTTTTGATTGCTTTGGATGCAGCTTTTTTTCCGTCTGTTTTAGCTTTTGAGACTGTTTTCTTTGCTGAAGCGATTCCATCGTTTACTCGTTCATCTTCTGTAATTTCTCATAGGAGTTCTTTTCCCTTTTGAGTATACTTTTTTGCGAGATCTAAAAATTCTTTTTTCTTTTTATCATAGGTAGATGTATGTTCTTTAGGAATATACTTATTTTCAAGATCTGTTATGAGATTCTTTTGTGTATCAACAAAGTCATCTACCATGAGTTTCATGTCTTCTTGTTTTTGAGATTTTAAGGCTCGTTTTCTCTTTGTACTGTAGAGAGAATTTACAACGTTACCGGCAATATATCATGCAGCTAAAAAGAATATTTTTCTTCAGAACATATTTTTTATAATAAAAAACTAAAAAGTATACAAGCAATCCTGTATAAAATTACAATTTTAGGATATGATATAAGTATATTATTTTGTGGAGTAAGTGCAAGCTCATTTTTTAACATAAAATCTCATAAATCTCTTTACAGCGCTTTTAAAAGACCTAGACTAATTCCACTTTTTTAAACAACAATTTAACGACAAATGGTATACAATAATTTTTCAGACGGATACAAAAAAACTCTTATAAATGCAGAAAATAAAGCGAGAGAGCTTGGAAGAAAAAATCTCCAACCTGAGGATATATTTTTAGAACTCCTTGAAACCTCTGATGGATGAATTCTTGAGGTACTTACACTTTATGGAGTTGATAAAAAGCTTACTCTTGAAATTATAAACAAATGAACCCTCAACACTCCTCCATCAAAGAGAAAAGGGATCTATAGCTGAATGAATCAGCAGTGTAAAGATGTTATTCTCGGAAGCGTAAAGATCGCTGCTCAAAACTCTAAAGCGAGAGCAAGTCTCGAGGATCTGCTTATGTCTCTGCTCTCTAATGATCCTTGGCTCCCAAGTTTCTTAGAGTATATTGGTATTAACCCTAGTGACCTTGAGACAAACATCACTGATCTCTTTAAGCTGGGAACAACTGATTGATTTAATCCAAATACTGCTCCTGATTGAAGTCAAAGTGATGCAAATACTGACTCATCTATTGAGAAACTCTTTTGAAACCTCGCTGAAAATATATTTTCAGGTCTTCGCTGAGCTAACACAGAAGAATGAGAACTTCCATTTGACGCAAATATAGGTACTGATGAGAAAAAAACTGAATCTTCTACTCCAGCTCTTGATTTCTTTTCAACAGACATCACGGCTGAGGCAAAAGAATGAAAAATTGATCGTATAATTGGAAGAGAAATCGAAATAGAACGACTTGTTGCTATCCTCAACAGAAAAACAAAAAACAACCCTTGTCTTGTTTGAGAAGCTGGAGTTTGAAAAACAGCAATTGTAGAATGACTCGCAATCAAGATTGCACATGGTGAAGTGCCATTTTCTATGAAGGATAAGCGTATTTTATCTCTAGATATGTCTTCTCTTGTTGCTGGAACAAAATTCCGAGGAGAGTTTGAATCTCGAATCAAACAGGTAATAGAAGAGGCAAGTAAAGTAGAAAACGAAGTAATTCTCTTTATAGATGAGATACATACTATTATCGGAGCATGAAGTGGTGAGTGAAGTCTTGATGCATCAAATATATTAAAACCAGCAATGGGGAGAGGAAAAATACGAGTTATAGGAGCAACTACGAATAACGAATATCAAAAATATATAGAAAAGGACCCTGCTCTTGAAAGACGTTTTCAAAAAATTATCGCTGGAGAACCAGACAGAAAAACAGCGACTGAAATTATTTCAGGACTCAAAGAAATCTTTGAAGAATACCATAATCTCAATATATCAGAGGCCGCAATATCAGAGGCCGTTGATCTCTCAATTCGTTATATTACTGATAAACAGCTCCCTGATAAAGCTATCGATCTTGTGGATGAAGCTTGTAGTCTCAAGTCTATGAAATATAACTATGATGAAAAAGAGATACTCAAAATCAGGGAAAAAATGGCAAAAAATCAGAAAAAGATTGAAAATGCTGTTATCTCTCAGCAATACAAAAAAGCCGTTATCTATAAAGAAACACAGAAACAATACGAACAAGATATACAAGATCTCAAGAAACGCTTTAGCATTCCAAAAAATAAACGTTTTTGGGTAAAGCCTGAAGATATACACCGTGTTCTCTCTATCACCACTGGAGTTCCTGTTGCAAATCTCTCTAAAACAGAGATTGATCGACTTAAGAAACTCCCAAATGTAATGAAAAAGAACATTATCTCTCAGGATGATGCGATAGAGGCAATATCAAAATCTATCATACGAAATAAAACTGGAATCGGTGAACCAAATAGACCTCTAGGAAGTTTTCTCTTTCTCGGACCAACTGGAGTTGGGAAGACAGAAATAGTAAAAGTTCTCGCAAGAGAATATTATGGAGATGAGGAAGCACTTATTAAAATAGATATGAGTGAGTATTCAGATAAAACCTCTGTAAATAAGCTCATTGGATCAAGTGCCTGATATGTTGGGTACGAAGAAGGATGACTCCTCACAGAAAAAGTTCGCAAAAAGCCATACTCAATTATCCTCTTTGATGAGATAGAAAAATGAGATATTGAGGTCTATAATCTCCTGCTGCAAATCCTCGAAGAGTGAGTCCTCACTGACAACAAAGGAAGAAAGGTGAATTTCAAAAACACGATTATCATCATGACCTCAAATATTGGGCAGGAAGAGTTTTGAGAAAAAGCTGCTCAAATCGGTTTTAGTATAAGTTGATCAGAAGAAGATAAAATTCTCGCAGATTATGAAAAGGCTCGTGAGAGAATCAAAGACAGTCTCACTGATTACTTTTCTCCAGAGTTTATAAATCGAATTGACCAAGTCATCGTCTTTAATCCTCTTGATAAATCCGCTATCAAGAAAATAGTGAAACTCCAACTCGAAAAACTCTCCGAAAGGCTTGGGCAAAAGGACATGACCTTAGAGTATGACAACAAAGTAATCACGGCTATATCAAAAGAAGTCTACAACCCAGAGTTCTGAGCCCGCGAGATTCGCCGTTACCTCACCAACGTCATCGAGGACCAAATCGCAGAAAAAATTCTTGGAAACAGCAAAAAAAAGAAGTTCACACTTGAAAATAGTAAAGAAGGAATAAGTGTAAAATAAACTAAGTCAACTGCATTTATCTAAAAATAGTGAAAATTGTAGAGATTTTCCTAGAATAAAGAGCATTAGTACTTGATATTTTCGGGGACTCTCATGATCAAGAAATATATACTACTTTGCGTGCTTCTACTCCTGCCTTTTAATGCGTGAGCATTTCTGGGAGAGGATCTTGGACTTGATATGTATAAACAAATTGACGAGGGATTTTATGAGCTTGAGAGAAAACAGTATGAATATGAGCTCAGCTGACAAGGACAATCAAGTATTGCTGATGAAATCTCTCCTATACTCAATGAACTCTGAATTTACTGTGATATCAAATCAATAGAGGATATTGAAAATATGATCGGAAATACTGCTAAATCTCAGGTAGAGGAAATCTTTGAGGCATGTAGCGAAGACTGAGGACCGATACCAAATATACTGGTAGAACAAGTAGTAAATCAACTAAACTATATCAAAGATGTGTATAGCGAGAGAGCAAGAGATAAGGCACTACAAACCTATGAACTTGCACGTGTTTGAATCTATAGTGATGGATCACTTGAAAACTCCCCATTCGACCTGATGTATGATCTCGAAGAAATAGACAGAATTGTTTTTAGCGAAGATGTTGAGTTTCAGGATACTCCTGTCTCACAAAATAGTGATGATGCATTTGATGATTTTCTCGCGTCAGATACAAGTGTAAATGTAAGTCTCAGCTATAATAATTCTAATGCAGTAGAAGCTCCTCTCGTTTGATCGTGAACGACTAACAGTGTTTCTAATATCTCTTGAGAAGCAAATACTGGGCTTTCTACTCCTCGGGTTCTTAGTACTCTTGAAGAGCATCAATATGTCTGTGCTCCTTCTGATATAAGTCATGGTTTTGGTACAGGCTCCTTAAATAGCGTTCTTTGAAATTTAGGAAGAACCGATAGATATAGAAATACTAACAGTTCAACTGTTTCTTCTCTAACTTCATGATCTGGGAGTTTAGATCAAGCAGCTGATGGCTCAGCTCAAGTAGCTCCTGTCTTAGGTGGAGCAAGTTATACTCCCGTAACAGATAGCTTTGGCTGTGACTGATTTTTCTGTATTACGGTAGAAACTAGAACTAGTAACTATGGAACTCAGGGATCAAATCCTATCTCTCTTGAAAGCATACTCTCAAAGGCAGCTGAACATCTTGAAAAACCAGCAAATGCCTCTCTCACACAGCGAAAAATGGCTACAAATAATTTTGAGATTTCTTCTATTATTAGAGACCTCCCATGAATGCTTCGTGGTTTTGGTATTCAGGTTCAAAGTAAACCAGTCCCTATATTAGATCTTGATTCACCAGAAGATGATGAGCAAGGTGATCCATACGCAACAATCCAGATGCTAGAAGAATATTATAAAAATATTGGTCTTGATTACCAGAGACGTAATGACCTCGATATACTCGAAAATACAGCCTTTGAAACAAGAGTATTACAAAGTTCAGCTGGAATGTCTGTGACATTTCCTGAAATAAAGATGAATGAGCTCACTGCCTACCAAGATTCTTTGAGTGAAAACAATAGAGTCTTCTCTCAGTCTGTAACAAAGAAGGTTCTTCAAGATGATATGAATGGATTTGTAAAACAATTTAGTGAACTCGAGAGATTTGTATCATCTATAGAAGACTTTAGTGTATCTGTTTGATCTCTCATAGATACCATGAAAAAGATTCCAACCCGTAGTAGTTAATATGAAAAAAATAATCCTCATACTCTGTTTGTTATATATTTCTCTCTCATGGAGTTCGGCTTCTGCTTGTTCTCAAAGTTGTAAAATATGAGATGGGCCAGCACCTGCTCTCACTGAATACATTAAGAATCTACATAGTGTTAGGGAAAATATTATAGATGTTCTTTCTCAGGCAAATAGTGGACAAGGTGGCTGAGATTCTTGAAATTCTATAATTCCAAGCCTCAACTCAATTATGACCTTCACTGATTACTTTGGGAGCTTTGATTACTATATTTCTACTCCCCTATTTAACTCTGTTCCAAGTCAAGTAAAGCGGGATCATGATCTCATTATGAAAGAAAATAAACAGCTAAGCGAGTTACTCAAAGTTTCTGGTCAACGCTCAACATTAGGAGTCAACGTAGGAGAGATTTGTGGAGCAATAGCTAATTGTAACATCGATAATAGCTCTGCAGAAATAGCTCTTACACAGCTCATAAAGAATAATCAAGAAATACTCCGACTTTACAGGGCTCTCATTACTGATGACGCATTCACCACAAGTGATACTGCATATATTTTGGTAGAAAGTAGCTTTAAAAATGAAATGTCTGATCATTATAACGCAGCAACTCTGAATGCTTGTAGTCAATGCAAATGAGAATTTTGAGATACCCTTGAGAGTATTACTGATATGTCAGCTAGATTTAAAGATATTGGAAACTCTACTCAGGTATGGCAAGATACCTGGAATCTCCTTTGGTCTGGAGAAGATACTCCTGCATACAGGTCTCTTGAAAAAGAACTTCTCTCCGATTATCTCGAGTGAGAATGAGTTTCTACCCAGCAGGCTGATATTATGCTTGGAAATCTAGAAAGAGCGAATGCCTGAGGTCTTTCAAGTAGTAATCCTCTTGTAAATTCAATGAAGGGATTAGAGGAAACAGCGAATAGTTTTGAAGAATCTATTCAAAAATGATTTGATGAACTCTTTGGAGAGAGAGAAACAGTTCCCTATATTGAACTATCGCGCATCAAGAGCGAAGTTCAAACCAGTGAAAGTATTTCTCAAAATATTGCTACACTTTATGAAAACGAGGTCCCATTTGCCGTAGTACAAGATACAAGTACCCAGACTCTACAAGCGCGTATCATTCAAATGCACTTTTCATTAGTACGTACCGCAAACCTCTTAGAGAAAAAAATCCCTGACGCAGAAAAAATATGTAACAAACAATGAAAGGATCTTGGACGCTGCGACTTTGATTTGATTTTGAGATAGTAAAAAATCTTGTATAATAGAGGAAATATATTCTCATAGGAGCTATGCTTACAGAAAAAGAACTTACTATTATGCGTGCAAACGCAAAAGTACATAAGACTATATTCAAGAAAATTCGTGAAATAGCAAAACCATGAGTATCAGCAAAAGAGATTGATGATATGGCACTTAAAGTATGTAGAGACGCCTGAGTCCTCTCAGCTTTTACCTGAGTATATGGGTATAAATATACCCTACAAACCAGTATCAACGACGTAGTCGTACATGGTCGTCCTTTAAAGAGTATTATATTTAAGACGTGAGACGTTGTTACTTTTGACTTCGGAGTCAAAGACAAAAAGCACGGGATTTGTACCGATGCTGCCTTTACGATGATTATCTGAAACCCTGATAAGTACCCTGAAAAAAAAGAATTTCTAGAAGTAGGAGAAAAGGCTCTCCAAAAATGACTTGAAAAGGCAACAGCCTGAAACAGAGTTTGAGATATTGGTCACGCTGTTGAAAGCTACGTCGAATCAAAATGATACCATATAATTCGTGAGCTCACAGGACACGGAGTCTGAAAGACCCTCCACGAAGAACCCTACATCTACAACTACGGAAATCCCTGAGAGTGAGCCAAACTCAAAGCCGGAATGACTCTCGCAATCGAACCAATCCTCGGATTCTCATCAGGCAAGATCGTCGACAAATGAGACTGGGAGATCTACGTAGCCGACGGGAGCATCTGATGCCAATTCGAACACACCGTACTCATCACTGAGGGAGAACCTGAGATTATAGTGTAGAGAGATCTCTATTTCGAATAGAAATTTTTCATATTAGTTTTTATGGTTTTATTCTTTCAAAATCTCAAATTACTTCCTGCTCAGTTTTATTTGAAGTATCAATGATCTCTGCTCAAAGTCCTGTCGCTTGCGTACGAAGGAAATTCAGCCAATTAATCATATCTTGATTAAAGAGTTCAGCCTGCCCTCTCAGTTCAATTAATCTCTCTTTCATTACTTCAGTATTACAGTCTACCAAGATGATCCTATAATTTGAAAAATCATGTTTATCAAATCCATCTTGTATAAACTCTAAATTCACCTGCCCCTCAAAGACAACAGTCTTCTCCTCTCCATATTCTCGAATCATCTTTTCAATCCACATATAAGTAGTCTCTCTTTGCCAATTCTCTCAAGACCCATACTGTTCTATCATTTCTTCAGGTTCAGGCACTCAGATAGAATCAAAGTGCAAAAACACCCAGTTATCATCTCATCTGTATTTTTCCTTGAGATTCTCCGTAAGAGTTGTCTTCCCAACCCCTGAAGCCCCAGTCAAAAAGTAAATTATTTTAGGCATATATCTTATATTTAAGTGTTAGTTTCTTGCTCACTTTGCCCTTTCCTTTAACGAAGTCCTATATAGTATTTCTGCTTTCATTCTAATCACTACTTTCATCATCAATTAATTCATCTTCATAATACTTTTCTAATACTGAATCCTTTTTTAGTATTTCTTTAAAATGTTCATTATCTTTTATTTTTTTACAAAATTCATTACAAGCAACATTTAATTCCTTTGCGATCCTTTCTGGACACGGAATTATAACAAGTAGGTCATCTTTATTAGCAAATTCATTTATTGTTTGCTTAAACTTTTTAGGATTTTCGCTTGAGTACAGTGGTTTGATAAAATTATCATAATTAATTTGCTTACAATTAATAAAATCTTTCGTTATTTTTTCGTTTTCATAAAAGTATTCTGAATGATGTGAAAACAAGAAGCCCTTTGGATGTTTAATGAAATTAGCCCATTTTCTAATTTCAATTAAAACTCACCATTTTTCTTCAACATATTCATATGATATACCTATATATCGGAATATAGTATGCATTTTCTCAACTAAAAGATAGCATAAGAGGATATAAATTGTAAATGAATACTCAATGTCTACAGGTTTCTTATTCTCATCTAAAAATTTATATATTTTTGCTAATCCATCATTTAAATTACAAGCTATACATGGGTGAGATTTACCTTCGTGATCACCTAAATATTCAGCTGAATGAAGAATACAAAAGACCATATAGCATTCTCTATCTGGGCAATAGGTACAGATCTTTTCCAGTTCATCTCTAGCTAGAGTAAATTTATCTAATGTCATTTTTCTTTATGTTATTTTATTCTAATCCTATTGATTTCCTCCTAAAATTCAATAGATTGGAGAGAGAATAGTTCACATAATAATTATTATGAAATTTCAGGAAGCACATGAAGCCTTTCTAGATTGGTTGGAGGTCATCAAGAATAAGTCCCCAAAGACGGTTGAGCAATACGCGAGACATCTGGGGAAGTTTTCGGAGTATTTGGAGGAAAAAAATATTGATAGCTATAAGTTTCAGGTCTCAGAGATTACTCTGAAGATTGCAGAAGGATTTAGAAGCTACCTCTACAAAGGGAGTAAACAGATCTCTATCTCTACGGCAAATGCTTATATGATAACGGTCAGGAGCTTCCTCAAGTATCTTGAGAAACAAGGAATCAAAAGTCTCTCCCCCACAGCAATTGACCTCATCAAGGCTGAGCCACGAAGAGTAGAGTTTCTCTCTGAAGAGGAGCTCGAAAAACTCTTTGCAGCTCCAGATAGGACAACTCTTATTGGAAAGAGAGATATGGCTATTATGGAGTGTATCTACTCGACTGGACTACGTATCTCAGAACTCACAGGACTCAACAGAAACGATATCAATCTCGATACACTTGAATTTGCTGTGAGAGGAAAGGGACGAAAGATCAGGGTGGTATACCTCACAGAGCATGCTGCAGGTCTCATCAAGGCCTACCTCAATGCCCGAAATGATCACCTCTCTCCCCTGTTTATCAGGCATAATGTCTGAACTGATAATATAGATGTACTCGAGGATGAACAGATGCGTCTCTCCAGGTTTTTTATAACCGGAATGGTGAAGTCCTATGCTCTCAAGGCCCGAATCCTCAAGAATATTTCTGCTCATACTCTCAGACATAGCTTCGCAACAACGCTTCTATGAGCCGGAGCTGATCTGAGGAGTATCCAGGAAATGCTCGGGCATGCGAGTATAACTACGACCCAGGTCTATACCCATGTAACAAATCCGCAGCTCAAAAATATTCATAAGAAGTTTATGAAGTAATTGCTTTTTAGAATACTTGAGTAAAATACACATATTACTACCTTAATTTTTGAGCCATGTTCAAAGTTATTGAAGAGCAAAAAGACTCTGTTACGGTGAAAATGGATATTTCTACCTTTCAAGGATTACAAGACGAAATAGATGAGGATATTTCTAAATATGAGTTTGTTTTTGAGGATCCAACTCCTGCTTCTGAACTGCTAACAAAATAGTCATGGTACAAAAGTGGCAAAAATTTATCCAAAAACACCCACTAAGATCAGAACTTGAGTGAATTATAAAAGATATTCAATATAATGATCTTGAAAAGTACTATATCAAACCCCTTAAAGGATATCAAAATACTTTTCGAATTAGGAAATGAAAAATAAGAGTCGTCTTTGAGAAGATATCATCAGGAAATAATATTATTGCTGTGGATACGCGAGGAGGTATTTATAGAGGCCTATAGTATGAAACAAGAAATACAAGACATCAAGCAGATGAGAAAATGAAAGTTTTCTTGGAGGATATTTGGGGAGAACTTTGTGTTCAGGGATGGAGATCATTTTTATAAGATGCCCACCTTTTTAGCGCGAAACACGATGTATAAAAATATCGACTCTTATGAGAAAGTAGTGGATTCCTTAAGAATTATAAACAAATACTTTTGACCTCTTACCAAGATCCCAAAAACCGAAGTCTTCAAAGACCAAGACTGACATTACATCATGAAACAGCAAAGCATCACGGGAGATAAACTCACAGCACAAATCATGAAGGATAATCCAAAACTTATCTCAAAATTCCAAAGACTCATAGTAGCAAACGAACTTATGTGGAAACGGGAGGGAGTATTCCTTGATCTCCTGTGAAGCGATATCGTCACACAACCTCAAACCATTCACAATCTCCTCACTGATGGGACAGATATCTACGTCTTTGATTTTGGATTGCTTGAACAGCATTCAAAAAATATCATATTTCGTTATATCTCTCGAATTAGCCAAAAGTTTCAACTATTTTTCATAAAAAGATTTTTTTAGTTGACAAATGTTACTTTTATATAATATAATTGATATATAATACATAAAATTTAATAAATAGATGCAAGCTATTGATTATAGAACAATCCCTGATTCATATACTCGTTTTTTCCAAGGGGAGTTTGGACCATACACATGTATGTTTAATTACGAGGTCACACAACCAGAATGACGATGATCATTAGGCTTAAGAGCTGATGTTGAAAACAGTGCTATTGTTGCTTTTTGAAAAGATGAAGCAGAATTAGCAAAAAATCTTCACACAAACATTGAAAATGCACTGATAAATATGTGATATATTATCCCCTCTTGAGTCTCTGATAAAGATCTAATAAAATGGATGGATGATTCAGAAGGAACTAGCCCTAAAACAAAAGCTTTTATTAATAAATATGTAATTGGAAAAAATATTGATGCTATAAAAAGAGATATAAGCTCTGCTAGAGAGGACACATCAACTTCAGCATTAATGCTAATATCTAGTGGGAGCGTACACCAAGTATGAGAAACTGGACAAAAAGCTGCATAATAGCACTCAGAAATTCTTCCAAAAAATACTTTTTCAGATATACTTAGGGAAAGTATTTTTTTATGTATAAATTTTAGTGAAACTCATAGTAGGCCTAGGAAATCCGGGGGACAAATATCGGTATACGAGACATAACCTTGGCTTTATGTTTCTGGACCTTTTTCGTGAACAAGAGGGGTTTTCTGATTGGAAGTATGAGAGTAAGTTTACTGGAGATATATCTGAGGGAAACTGCTGCTGAGAAAAGACTCTTCTCCTCAAGCCTCAGACCTTTATGAATCTCTCTGGTGAATCCCTTCAGAAGATATGCAGCTTCTATAAACTGTGAGCTGAGGATATAACCGTTATCTATGATGACAAAGATATGGATTTCGGGAAAGTTCGTCTTCGGGATAAAGGAAGTGCTGGGGGACACAACGGAGTAAAAAATATCATAAAATATTTTTGAGACAATTGGAAGCGAATCAAGGTTGGAGTATGAAAAACTCCTGCAAAATATGAGACCTCCGATTGGGTCCTCTCAAAGTTTAGTGAAGAAGAGCTTATTGATCTAGATAATGAAGTATTTTCACAAGTTCATGATGTAGTATCGTGAAAGAAAATAACACCAAAAGCTCAAACTCCCTCTCCTACAAAAAAGAAAAAAACAAAGAAACTCTACTGTATTGGAATTGGAGGAATAGGAGTATCAGCGCTCGCAAGATACTATCTCTCTTTATGATGGGAAGTACTATGATCTGATAAAAGCAGCTCACATAATATAGAGAATCTTATTGCTGAGTGATGCAATGTTATTATATGAGAAGATGATACAAGAATTTTAGAGGATTTAGATCTCGTTATCCACACCGAGGCTATTCCTGAATCACAATCAGAACTCAAACAGGCAAAAAACTTAAAACTCTCAATTCAAAAATATAACCAGGCTCTTGCAAGTGTTGTGAACGGGAGGAAACTTATTGCTATAGCCTGAACCCATGGTAAATCTACTACTACCAGCCTTACTTCTCAAATACTTCAAAACTCAGATACGAACTTCCTTGCGATTATAGGAACTCTCCTCAAAGAGTTTGATGGAAAAAACTTTCATACTCAAGGTGATCCCGAATATGCAGTTATCGAGGCCTGTGAATATAAAGAACATTTTCTTGCCTATAGACCAAGTGTGGCAGTAATTACAAATATTGAGTATGATCATGCTGATTACTTTAAAACACAAAAACATTATCTAGAGACTTTTGAAAAATTTATAGGAAATATTATTCCTGGAGGTTTTTGTATCATGTGTGACGATGATCCCAACTGCCAGAAGCTTCTATGAAAGCGAACGGATATTACCTATATTTCTGTCAGTCATGAAGGATTTACTATCATAGAACCCTCTCTTAATTCTCTCCCCAGGGGAGAGACAAAGCTACAAGATACACTCTATACTTTCCCAGAAATAGACATGAAGATCCCTGGAGATCATGTCCTATTTGACGCAAAACTTGCCTATATCGTAGGGCATATGATTTGAGTCAGTGATGAAAGTATCATAAAAACACTTTGAGAGTATTCTTGAGTTTGGAGACGAATGGAAATAGTCTGAATGACCGAAAATGGAAATCAACTTATGAGCGACTATGGACATCATCCAACAGAAATAGAAGTGACGCTCAAGGCTCTGAAAGAATGATACCCTGACAAGAAAACTTTCGTAATATTTCAGCCACACCAATACTCCCGAACGCTTGAACTCCTAGATGGTTTCAAAGAAGCCTTTATCGACGCTGACTCTGTCATAATACCAAATATCTACGAATCCCGAGATAGTGAAGCAGATAAAAAGAAAATAGATACCTCAAAACTCGTAGAGGCAATTAATCACAAGCAGGTATTTGATGGAGAGTGATTTGAAAATACTCTTGAGCTTATCAAAGAGTATGATAAAAGCTACCCAGCTTCAAGCGTTATACTCTTACTCTGAGCCTGAGATGTGGATAATTTGAGGGATAAAATAAAAACAAGCTAGTGCTTGTTTTTATTTTTCTATTTCCCTGAGTACCTTTGCTGCGTGTCCCTTGGCTCTTACATTCCTCCACTCTTGGAGAACATTCCCTTGCGAGTCAAAGAGAAAGGTTGAGCGGATCACTCAGGTGACTATCTTGCCGTAATTATTCTTTTCTCCATAAGCTCAGAGTTCTTTGTGCAGGATAAGCTCTGGATCAGAAATCAGATCTACAGAGAGATCTTGATCAGATATGAATTTCTTATGTGAATCAGTATCATTTTTAGAGACTCAAACAAGTGTTATTCAGAGTTTCGCATATTCACCTAGCATACAAGAAAAATCTTTGTTTTCTACCGTACAACCTGGAGTATTATCTTGCGGGTAAAAATATAAAAGCGTCTTATCTCAAAATGAGAATATTTCTCTCAAAGAGAGTTCTGCTACTTCTCAATCTTTGCTAACTGCAGGATATTTTTTATCTAAGTTAATTTTCATGAGATATATTATAGAGTAAATCAGGGTTTCTGCGAAAGAGGTCATCCAGTGCTCATTCTTTATTTTCTATATTTTTTAACTCTTCGATAGTGACCCACTTATGATCTTCAGCTTCATCAGGATCAAGAGTTAGTTCATCTTCTGTTTGTACATGATAAAACATAATGAGTCTTGAGGTCTGTCTATTCCCTGTAATATGTATTTGGGTGTCTTGTCAAAAGCCTAGAAACTTTGGATTTGTAAAAGTTACTCCTGTTTCTTCTTGCATCTCACGAATAAGAGTCTCTTCTAAAATCTCACCATATTCAGCTCTTCCTCATGGAACTCTCCATACCTTGAAACGAGGGCACATCACAATGAGGAATTTAGCTCATGTTTCTATAAAAGCGCTACATACAACCTGATGTCCCCTGAGCTTAGATCTTTTCATGAATTATTTCTTTCCAATAAAATTCACTTCACTCATTTCTGTTCTTGCAAGAAGTCTAATAAAGAGTCGACTCACAAAGTACACAGTGAAGAGACTAACAATGATACCAAGAGCTAGTATAAATCAAAACCCTTTAATCATATTGATCCCAAATATAAAGAGTATCAACGCAACAATAAGTCCTGTTATATTTGCATCCCAAATCGCTGAGAACGATTTCTCAAAACCAATACTTTGAGCATCTCTGACTTCTTCTCACTTTCGGAGTTCATCCTTTACCCTTTCAAATATGAGAATATTTGCGTCAATTGCGATACCTATCGAGAGCACAAGTCATGCAATAGAAGCTAAAGTTAACACAACTCCAAACTGTTTGAGTATAGCGAGCGTGATTGCTACATAGACAAAGAGTGCTACTGCAGCAACAAGTCCTGAATACCTATACACTACCATGAGAAATACGAGTATGGTAGAAAATCCGAGAATACCCGCAAGAATAATTTTTTCAAGTGAGTTTTGTCCAAGTTTAGCGTCAATCGTACGTTCACTAGTAAGATAGATTGGAGCCGGAACAACTCCCGTATTAATATCGTCTGAAAGCTTCTTTGCAGACTCACCTGTATAATTCCCTGTTACAACTGCTCGTCCTGTCAGTATTGGTTCATTAACAGTTGGAGCCGTTAAAAGCTCTCATCCAACAAATATGGCAATAGGATTTCCTGTAAGTCTCTTTGTGAGTTCTCAAAATATTTCAGCTCCTTCATCGTTGAACGTGAGTTCTACCATATATTGAAATGCTTCATTTTGCTGAACGGATGATCTTACAAAATATTTATCATTGAGGATTCTTCACTTTGAGTCAGCTGCTGGCTTCCAAAGTGACGGCTCTGCTGCTATAAATATATAATCATAACTTTCTCCAGCTTTCTTATAGATCAAATGCCCCCCCATACCATTACTGTCTCGTACATCTAAAAGCTCTTTTGCAAAGCCATTATCTCAAAGCTCTATACTGAGACTCCCACTTGCTGTTGGGTAATCAAAATCTTCTAGTAAGTCTTGGCTCGTTCCGAGCGTTACATTTTCAGTATTTGAATCTACTTTTTGAGCCTCTATATCAAAAATTTCTACATTTTCTGATATATTGTCATATACCTCTTGAGCGAGCGTCTTTCTTGCAGCCATATCTTCTGCTGTTATATCCTCTATAATCTCCTTAAACTCTATTTTCACAACTCTCCCAATTGCAGCCTTTGCCTTTTCAATATTATCTGAGTTTTGAAGCGAATCATTTCACTTGAGTGGTATCTGCACAATAATGTGTTCTTCTCATCCGTAACTTGCTGAGGTTATCACTGAATCATTGATATTGAGCGTCTCAATACGTTTATCGATAATCGACTTAAGTCACTCGATGATAGAGTTCTCTCGTTCCTTATCATATTCCTCTTCCTGCTTAGCTTCTGAAAGATCAACCTTATAATCAAGCTCTATACCCCCTTGCAGGTCAAGTCCAAGCTTATAGTCAGGGCCCGAAAATGGAACTTCCATATTAAAATAACTCCATGGCAGAGCAAATACCATAATAAACGCTCCTCAAAGAGCCGTCAAAAAGAGTTTAAATATTAGTGCTTTCATATTAAGTATTTCTTGTTATTAATGGGAACTATTGTATACAGAAAACCGTATTTCTGAAAAAGAGTCAATAAAAAATGTTGACTTATACGTTATTAATTCTTAATATATTTTTATAAACTTTATCAATAAATGCTATAAATATGCCCTTTTCACTAGAAGGCTGGTTATTAGAACAACAAGTTAGTGTAAGTTGAACTAATCCCAGTACAGTTAACTGAACTTTAGAGTTTACGGTTAATTGAGTTAAACAGGACACAAGTGTTAAACTCAGTGATCCCAGAGAATGAGAAGATAGAACTCAATTAAAGGAAGGCTTTGAAGTAGCGCAAGCTATTGCTAAGATGATATCAGTAGCCAAATGATTACCTATTCCTGATGGACAATACATTGAATGAAAAGTAGAAATAAAGATTTCTAGTCTTGTTATATTGCAACTCCTCAAGGCCGCATTGAAAGTCGAAAACTTAGTTTCTACGGAAGATGATGAAGAAACTGAAAATGAAAAACTTAGAGCTCAGTTAAAAGATGCTAAAAAAAGACTTACAAATTTCGAAAATTGAAGACCTGAGCTCAATGAAGCACCTCCTTACCCAAACCAATACGTAACAATATACGGAGATATTCTAGAAAAATTAGAAAATCCAGAACGTGGTATAGATTGGTTATGAACATATTTCTTTGGACTAAAAAAAGTTGAATGAATAAATGCGTTTCTCGATTTATGAGAAAAGAACATTCGTTCAAATAAGATTTTTAATCTCTGAGAAGAACATTTTGAATATGAACGAGGAACCAAAGCTAGACAATCTGATAAAATAAAGAACCTTCGTTCAAGACTCACAGAAAAAACTATTCAAGATTATGATGGAGATAGTATTACTACTCTCTTATGAGATGCTGCATATTCAAAAAATTTCACAAGATTTCTCGCTACATGTTTTGCAGCTGGAATAAAACTCAGACCATAAAAAAGAGCAACAAATATTGACTTATCTTAAATAATTTATTTAATATATTTTTAAAATAAATTATTATGGCAACAGAACGTGTTACTGCTTGTAGTATAGGTGCTCATCCTAGAGAAGAAGTAGTAGTATGTGATGGAATTGATTTTGAAAATACTGATATTTCAACCCTGGATGTTAGCAATAAAGCAAAAGTCTTTCTCGCAATTGCAATGTTGTATGCATGAATTAAATTTAAGATTTCATAACAAATAAAAAAATCCCTTAAGGGATTTTTTTATTTTTCTTCTTCTTTTTTCTTTCTAGCAAGTTGTCAGCAAGCTGCATCGATATCATCTCACATAGTTGCGCGGATCGTGGATACGACTCCGTATTTTTCGAGGGTTCTTTGGAATTTTTCTATAATAAATCGAGGAGTTGTGGAGTATCCGTCTGAGGATGTCCCCTCTCATGGGTTATATGGGATGAAGTTTACATGAGCGAGTCTCCCTTGTAAGAGTTTCCCTAACTCATCAGCAAGCTTGAGGTGATCATTGACTCAATTAATCATGATATACTCGTAGAATATTTTCTTGTTTGTTTTATCAGTATAGCGATCAAGAGATGTCATGAGTCTATTTATGTCATAGGTATGATCTACTGGCATGATTTCACGGCGAATATCATCGTTTGGAGCGTGAAGTGAAATAGCAAGTGAGGTTTGTGGAAAGTCATCAGTAAATTTCTCTATTCATGGAACAATACCGCAAGTAGAAACTGTGACTCTCCTGTTTGAGAGATCGAATTTCTTCTGCGCTGTAAAGACATGAATCGCTTCTTTCATAACATCATAATTGAGCATTGGTTCTCCCATACCCATAAAGACAATATTTCGAAGACGCTCTCACTCTCAGTTTAGCATTTTAGCTGCGTACATTACCTGTTCTACTATTTCGTAAAGTGGAAGATTCTTTTGGAGTCCGAGTTTTCATGTCGCACAAAAGGTGCAAGCCATAGGACAACCTGCCTGACAACTAATACAAAGTGTATTTCTTCCTGAGAGATGACGCATGAGTACGGCCTCTATGAGGAGCTTATCCTGGGTCTCAAAGAGAAACTTTGTAGTTTGACCGTTAGAAGATGTTGCTTCATGATCAATACTCAGTGACTGATAAAAACACCTCTCATCGAGAAGGTCTCTGAGGTCTTTAGGAATAGTTTGGATATCTTGGAATTTCGTGACGAAGTTTTTATAGATCGCATTTTCTATTTGTCCGTAACGAAAAGCTGGAATTTTATTTTCAGCAAGAAGTTCCTTCAGTTCTATTTCATTGTGAATGGAAAATCGCTCCATATGAGGATTTTTGATGGATTAAGGCAGAGGGATTGTATAGAAAATATTTTCTTTGTAAAGCAGAAAAATTGTGATTTTATAAAAAGGTTTTTATACTCATTTCATTACGTGAATAACTTTTTTATGAAACAATCTCTCAAAGCCACATCTATCATAGAATCAATCGTTGTACTCCTCGTTGTTGTGAGTTGAATTGTTGGGGTATATGGACTTTTAAACTCTTCGCAGAAATTAGCCAGGTCTAGCTCTGACCGTATTGAGGCAATCCAAATAGCTAGAGATGGACTCGAGGCCTTCACAAATATCCGTGATACCAATGCTCAGCTTTTTGCTGCTGATCTGCAAAATTGTTGGAATGTTACGAACTATGAAGATAGTTGTATAGGTTCTCCCACCATTACTCATGATATCAGACATAGTGCAACTCAGTGACTTATCATTTCTCGTAATACTAATAATCAATTTGAACTCACTCGAAGAAATATTGGTTGATGATATTCTACAAATGGATATAGAAATAGATTTAGGGTACAAAAAGACTCTAGGTGATTTTATACACAAAATTGAGGAACAGACTTCCTCCCCAATTATACCAGAGAGATGAAAGTAGAATACTTTAATGCTGATAATTCAGTTTGAAACTCCAATAGTCCAAAGATGCGGGTTACAGCTATAGTGCAATGGAATGATCCAGCAAGAGAGACTCCACGAAAGATCGAAATGAATACAATATTAACGAATTGGAGAGCTCAGAAATAATAGACTAGAACATATCATCATCCTCTGGAGGTGTTGGTTGTGGCGAGGCAATATTTTCATTTGCTGCTTTTGGAGCAACAATATTTGTAGCCTTTCCACTAATTAAATCTGAAACAGTCAATGCGTTTTGTTCCTCTTTATCGAGATATTCGTATTTTCACTCTCATAAACTTCTTGTTGGTATCTTGGAGCTTCATCACCCTGTTGAGAACCTCATTATTCCATCTACAAATTTATTAATGAGAACAGAATGTTCTCCTGCCTTGAGTGAGTCAGCATTAGCTCATTCATTAATAACTTGATCAAAATACACCCCCCAGTCATTGAGTCTATTAAATGGTCATGTTGGAGCATTATATGAACTTAAAAACCTTGTGTCTGTATTGAGACTGGTTATAGCTGCTAGAAAATAGCGAATATTATGCTCTAATAATTTTCGCTGCATCTTTTTATTTTTTTCAGGATCCTCATCATACTTTCTATTTGGAATAGCCTCCATCTCATGCACTATTTCTTTCCACATAATAGGTCATGACTCGTGTTTGGCCCATGATCATCAAGTACGAAGCTCGAGTAATTGTTTTGCGGCTTTATAAATATTTAGCCCTGATGTCCCTTGCATAGCAAGAGAGTCAGACATGATAGTTTCATCTTTTCAATAATCTGTTTCTGACGCAGATGTAAAGCCATCCATCTTATTGTAATAATCTTTGAATACCGAATTTGTATCTTTTTCAAAGAAGATCATTTTATTATCTACATCATCTTTATCCCCAGTGTTGAGCATGTAGAGAATCTTTGTTAATTCCTCTCCATAGTCCTCATAAAATGCCTTAGTTTCGTTTTGTTTATCAAGGTCTTTGACTCCCCTTTCTTTGCTGTTAGCCCTAATATCTTCTGCTCTTTTCCTTATTCATTTAAACTTCCCTCACTTTTTTTCTAAATTTCGACATATTTCTACGATAGTATTATTCATCAGATCTATATCTCATGAATACGACATAAATCGCACCATCATGAGAAGCTTCGACTCTGATGGAAGGTTTTTAATCTTATCAACAAGATCCTTCTCAAAGTTATAAGCCATCCCCGAAAACATCATAACAAAGGGCACCATGTTCATTTGTTTCATAGTACCTCCTTTATTTATAACCGTTTCAAGCCATCACATAGCATTTGGATAATTTCCAGAGGACATTTCTCATAAGGCTCCATCTAATCTGTCCTTCACATCACGTTCAGCTCATCAGTCCTTGAGTCATGTTTCCCATTCTTCATTTTTTCAATCACCACGCATGGCTTTGAGCTCCTTGTCAAGCTTCGACCTCCTTTGGATTCCATTGTATCAACCTCATCGCGTCTGCTTTTTCATGAGCATATAGACGAGTTGTTCTTCTGTTGTGTTTTGTTTTGGTTCTCTATCATTTGCAGCATGTACCTCCACCCAGTTTGAATCTCAGATTTTTCATCCCATCTTTTGGTACCAAAAGTATTCTCCCTGGTATGGATAGAGCTGTTTTGCACACAGAGCACCATACTTTTGAAACATATAAAACATCCCTGCTTCTTTTTTATACTCTGGGGTTCGTGGGTCAAGGAGCCAACTTTCAATGAGTTCTGTAGCTGGATGCGAATTAATTCACTTAAGTCTCTCAATCATTTCTTCCATATTCTTCTTCTGTGTCTGTTCAACACGGGACCTGAGATCTGTTCGGCCATCTTGGCCAATAACAGAGCCGAAAACCTTGAGAGCAAATTGATTGGCTTTATCTTCGTCTCACTCATTCATCATATTGGTAATCTGTTCGATACCGATTTTTCCTCACTTGAGGACTGCGTCAATAGACATCCCCTGAAAGAACCAGTTTCCAAATCCAAATTTCTCTGCTGGTTTAGGAATTCCATTCATTTCCTCTTCTCTAACTTTTCATTCTTTGAGGCTCCTAAAAGAAAGCTTATTCTGGCGAATATAGTGATCAAGTACTCATATCGAAACCTGGTATTCTTGTTTTTCTACGTTAAATATTTCTCCTACTATTTTTTGTTTTCCTTCTTTTTTATCAAGCTTTTTTTGATCTTTTACTTCTCAAAAACTTATCGTTACCATCGTATCGTCGATATCATGAATCTTGAGGAGTTCAGCGTCAGATCAAGCTGGAGGGACAAGATAGTCATAATCAATCTTTAATTTCGATCCGTCTTTCTTAACCTTTCCGTCCTCAAACTTAAATCACTTCATACCATCTCCTTTAGAGAAAAGTTCTTCAAAGTGATCTATTTTAGAGACGCGCGTTGCTTTTTGCAGCTTAAACTGTTCAATAAAGTCTACGTAGCTTATTGGTTCATTATTTTGAAGTCAGCGAACGGTAATAACCTGATTCACTTCATCAATATCCGTTATTGAGAACACATCTCATTTTCATTCTTGGGTGACAAAGCTCGTTCACCTTGTAAGTTCAAACTTCTTTCCGTCAGCATCAAGCTCATCTATCTCTGCTGTGAGAGTCTTTTTATTATTTTCTTCTAGGGTATTTTGAAAGTGATTTTTTTCATTTCTTTCTCTGTGAAGTCTCTGAAGCTCTTCATCTTTATGACGCTCTTCTTTAGAAAGTCCTTCTTTTTTTAGCTTTGCATCTCTCTCTTCGATACGCTCTGTAAGACTCTTGATATCTTCATTTATCGCAGTCCTATTATGAAACGTCCCGCTTCCATTAACGTCAGGTATTTCTCCTGTTTGAATCCTATGTTTTAAGCTCTCTGGAGATACAAACTCTACATTATCTGGAATATTTTTCCCCTTTGTAACAAAGTCTATAAAATCAGAGTATGTTTGCCTTGAGCTCTTTGTTAATCCTGGATCATATGTATCAACTCACTTTTCTTTGATAATAAAAGTCCCCGCACTCGCAATTGAAACTATTTCAGCGTATAGTGTAACTGTTTGAGTTTCTCACGATGCATCCTTTTGTGATTGCTGAATAATCATGGTTGATCATTCTTTGAAATTCTCTATTCCAGACATATGACTGACTCATGAAAGGATATCTTTCATTTCTTCTGCCCTTTGGATGCTTTTAGATGCGTGATCTGCTTCTATTTTTTGGAGAAGACCATCAAATGACTCTTTGAATTTATCAAAAAATAGGTTTTGCTCAAACAGCTGCTCTTGCGACTGAGCACTTGCAAAAATTCATTGCGTTGAAATAATAAGATTATTTTCGTCAACATCGCTGAGGTAACTCTCAAGATTAGCTCCACCAAAGAGACTCGCTCATAAGGCCTTTTCTAGAGCCTGTTTTTTTAACTTATCCCCTGTTTTTTGATCTATAATCCCAAGTATCTTCGCGTCCGAAAGTGAGATACTCGGCATAAATGTCTCAATAATCTGCTGTTTTTCTGGAACTGTCAGGATTTTAGATTCAAACAAAGACATGATATCTGACCTCTCGAGTTTTTGCCTTCTTTGAAACTTTTCCATGGTATCAATAAACTCATCCCTGAGGTGAGGTTCTAGGTCATCGTAACGCTCCTCT